>JBJERM010000293.1:0-3007 GCA_051882315.1 Ruminiclostridium sp. | reverse complement strand
TGATAAGCTTTCCGACTGATAGGAGAATTATGAAAAGATTTTTAATATTAACCTTATGTGCAATTTTACTACTTTGCTCCTGCAACAGTAACACTACAACCGCCCCAACTTCAGAAACGGAAGAAACTACCCTTTCTGTTCCCGAATCCACAGCAGATACAACGGCGGTTACGGCTACTGCAAAAGTAACAACTACCACAACTACTACCACCCCCGAAAATAAGCTTGAAACAAAGTATTTTACTCTTCCGGAAGAACTTGAAAAGCTTGAAGTTCTCGACAAGAATTTTCACGGGGAACTATACCTTTACATAGGTGGCGATGTTGACCTGTCGCTTTTATCTGAATTCACTGAGCTTAACGGGCTTTATATCGACCAATGCCCTTGCCAACCCGCTTGGAACAGCAATAAGACCAGCCATGTAAAAGACTATTCCTTTCTTCAGGATATGAAAAATCTTAAGTCTGTGACGCTGTACGACGAGCCCGAAATAAAGCTGACATATTTTCCGGATAGTATTAAAAATATTTCTATTGCAGGCGGCAAAATAACCGAGTATGCCTTACTGCCCGAAACAGAGGAGTTTTCTCTCGATTCCTGCGGTTTTTCCTCCGAAGAAATAGCCGATTCTTTTCCAAATCTGAAAAAGCTTACACTCTTGTCGCCAAAGGTAGATTATGAGCAGATAGCAAGGCTTTCAGAGCTTGAATATCTGTATATAGATTATGTGCAATCGGATAAGGGAATAGAGGCGCTTGGGGCATGCACGAAGCTTGAAGAATTGCATCTTTATCCTCGGATAGGGGATATGCCTTTGGTTTATGACACCTCGTTTATTCTGGGTCTGAAAAGCCTCAGAGAGCTTTATCTTCCCCGACCTGCAATCAGCAATAATTTCATATCGGAGCTTGAAAAAGCCTTGCCCGACTGTGAGCTGAAAACATTTATGAGCGGCGAGTGGAATTACAGAGCTGAAATAGGCGAGCGTTTAAGGGACTGTAGCTTTTCGGATTCTGTAGAGCGTTTCGACGGCTGCTATGTCTTTTCACAAGAGGGAATGACCTCAGAAGAAGCGGCAGAACTGCTTCTGGACAAGCATATTGTATGCAGTCTTACATACGAAACCGATTTGCTGACATTCGGCAATAATCACAATCTTGCCGCAGCAAATCATTACATATTCCTGAACTCATATTCTTCCCTTGAAAGCTTTGTCCGTTCGACTTATGTAACGGATATTGCTGAGGACATTCTTTACAATGAAGAGGCTGGCGGTGGCATATACAAATGCGGTGAGAACGACAGCCTGCTTCTTGATATTTCAAAACAGGGTATCAGTATTTATCCTCCGCCTTTCTCGGCATACAAGCTGAAAATCCTCAGCGAAAATGAAAATACTATGGAATTTGCAGTAACCTGGGAAAGCCGCGTTGATACATACAAGGCAGTAAGGCAGGAGGGCGAGTGGCGATTATGTGATATTATGCCGTTGGTTGCTATAAATCCGCCTGTGATAGATTACCCCATATTTGATACCGATTTATCCGGGTATATAGAAACATTCCGACAGGAATTTGATTACGACTTTGAAAATGACCCGGATTACCTTGAAAAGGTGAAGCATTATGCCGAAACCTACGGAGAAGAGAAAGCCGAAAAATATTCCGAGCTTGTATGGAATACGCCCGATTCTGAGAAAGCAATATATCTTGGCGATGATAATAAAGAATGGATTGTTCCTGTAACCTGCGGATTCAAAAATGCGCAACTGTCATCTTTTGTCCGTATGTTCTATTTTTCTGACGGAAAGATAACAGGGAAAGGCTCTGCGGCGGCATTAAGCTCCGACAGTATATGGCGAAAGCTTGATAGTAATCGCATTTATATTCCAACCACCAACAAAGGTCTGGCGATATATGATACCCTTTCCGATACTTACAGCTTTATCACAAAGGATAATGAAGGGAACGCTTTTGACGATAAGTTGATAAAACTTTTCGGTCAGAACAAGGATTACCTAATTTTCGGCAACGGCTATGTCTTTGCTTATGAGATAAAAAGCGGCGATGTATTCCGTCTTGACGGTGTAAATCTGTGCGGCTCTTTCGATGAATATTCAAGGCTTGACGGCAACAGGCTTCTGTATCTGCAAACCTATCCTCAAGGAATAGAAAGCGGAATATACGACTTTGAAAAGCGGGAGTATTTACCGCTTGAGAGCTATGAGTAAAAGTATTGAGGCATAAGAGGAAAAGATTATGAAAAAGATAAAAGCTATATTGATGAGCGCTATTATTTGCGGTTTATGTTGCTCCTGCAACGGCAACTCCACAACCGCCACAACCACAGAAAAGGAAGAGACAACCTCTTATATAACCGAAACTACAGCAGAAACAACGGCGGTTGCAACTACTGCAAAAGTAACAGATACCACGACTGCACCTATCGAAGTCGTTGCGGAAAGAACAGAAGAAAATGAGAAAACGGAAATTGTGTTAGAAAGTATAGGCACGTTTTTCGGTGAGTTGCCATTGCCTGAAGAATTTGTGGCAACTGCTGGAAAACACTTGCTTCACTATGACCGATTTTCGTATTTAATAACATTGTATTCTGACTTTATAACCTCCGAATCGGCACCGGAATGCTTTGATGATGAATTTTCTTACATATATACTCCGGAAGATTTAAGCTGTGCAGGCAGAGAATTAACATCAGATGATATTAAAAGAATTTCTGTAGGCGAGCAAATCGGCGGTTTACTTGTTGAAAAAGCATCTATTGATTTTTGTTTAGAACTAGAAAGTTCAGGTGCTTATTCAACCAATCCTGAATCGGCGTTTTTGGAACTTTCGGGTTCAACAGAATTAAAAGGAATTGTTATAGAGAATAACGATTCAAAATTTTATGTGTATCACGATTCAGTGGTAGAAAGCGAGTTTCCTTTCATTAACATTGGTGAAACAGGTTTTTCTGCTGCATTTGATTCAATAGGGGTCCATAATTCTT
>JBJERM010000292.1:0-3042 GCA_051882315.1 Ruminiclostridium sp. | reverse complement strand
AATCGGGCAGCCCATTCTGGACTGCCCGATTGCTTTCCTATGCATCTTGCTATGAGCTATACAATTTTTAGATTTAAGGCATTACCGTTTCTGTGATTGGATTGTGCGGTATTGCCTCAATATTATTTGATTGCGCCATTATTTCTTTCATATTCAATTACTCCGGAAAGCGCAAGCAAAATACCTGTAAAATGCAGCAAAGAATATACGGAATACCAAAAATAACCTAGGAAGGTATCCGAATACACAAATATGCTAATAGCTATTGGCTGTGAAAAAGCTCCTACCGCAAGCAAAGCATATATCAATCCTTTGCTCCGCTTCTTATTTAAAATAAGCGTTGCAGTTAAAATCGTGACTAATGGTGGAACCGCCACAATCAACGAAATGATAGCAATTCTGATTATAAGCCTTCCTATACTCAGACAATCAGCATAATAAAATGATATATTTTCACCGTTTTTCCATACAAAAAGAATTGTGTATGCAGCTTCAAAGCAAATTGCAAGAATCAATTTTCTTCTATAGGAATCATTATTGTATGTTTTTATCCTGCATATTTTTCTTTTAGCGGCCACATAATTTAAAAGCAGGGCAAACACGCATATACACAGCAGGAACATTTTAAACCGACGAGTTTCGCTGTCGGATGGGGCATAGTTGAACGGACCCACATAAAGCTTTCCGCCATATATACCTGCATTAAGATCAATATAACAAAATCCGATAGCGCACCATGCGATAATACACAAAATCCTTGAAAGCGTTGCGCCCTTTGAAATAATCAAAAGCAATAATGATATTATCGAAAATACAGACGGCAGCAGCATAATTATGACTTCTGAAAAATAGAACCGATCAACTTCGAAAAATGCGGCAGAATTAAAATATAGGACAATATAAAATATATGGAGCAGTAAAGAAATAATAGGTATATATATTTTTTTGCCCATGATTATCCTCTCTATAATGTCAGCTGTTAATCCTGCTTCTCAACGGAAGCTTCTGGCGCATTCTTCTTTACGCTCTCGATTCCGTTCTTACAGCTGTCCATAGCCTTGTAGCCCTCGGAGGTTGCGATAATCTCGCCGTTTTTAGCTTTAAGTCTGAATCTGAACTCTCCTGCCTTATCCTTATAAATCTCAAACTTAGGATGCTTTAATACCTCGTAATTTTCAACAGTCTGATCCTCTATGCCGCCTGTGCAGTTGTTCTTTACGCTTTCGATGCCCTTCATGCAGGCTGCCTCGGTTGTGTAAACCTCTGAGGTTGCAATAACCTGACCGTTGGTTGCTTTAAGATCGAACTTAACGCCTGTGGAAGTTTTCTTTACTACAAATTTGCCCATAGATACTACCATCCTTTCATCCTGACCGCCGATACATTTCCGACGTCATACAAATTAAAATTACGGCGGCAATCCGAAAACACAAAAAATTCTCTCACCGCTTGTTTACAGTATATATCAATTCGGACAAAATGTCCATAGTTTTGACAAAATTTTCTTTATATCTGCTCATTAACTTATGACAGGCTTTATTACAGTGCTTTTGCAGCCTTGGCTTTGAGGTTACCGACATATATAATAATTATTATCATTAATTGCCGCTGTCAAAAAGCGGATGCACGAAAACCCGTCACCCGGAAAGATGACGGGTTAAATTATTTGATACTATTACAACAGTTTTCCGACGATTGGCGAGATATTTTTCCGATGATTGGCGAAAATTGTTTCTGTTAGTTGTATATGTCAAGAAAGCGTATGTATGCAAAACCCGTCACCTTAACAGATGACGGGTTAAATTTTTTGAAACTATTCACACATTCCAAAGAACACAAAAACTGCGGAATTTGACCAACTGCCCAAAAAGCTTATTCATCAAGCCCCTTAACAAACCCCTTTATAATCTCCCCGCATTCCGCCGGCTTCTGCTCAAAAATCATGTGGTCGCCCGCAAGGCAGATAACCTGGCAGTTCCCCATCTTTTCCGCATAAGGATAAATTGTTTCCTCCCTCGCCTTTTCAAAGCTTTCAAGCGCCGATTTAGCAGTATCGTCGCTAATATCCAAAGACCGCAGCGGCATATCCATATTGTTAATCTCAATCTGGCGGTTAATCCATGTATTGAGCTCAATTATATCTTCCTTTGTTTCAATGCCCCAGCTTGCACAGATATAAAGCTTCGGTATATCGTTTGTGATTATGCTGTTAAAAGCGTCCTGCCCGTTTTTCGACAGCAGTCCCGCTTCGGATATGGGCGCAATGGAATCCATTGTCATAAGGGAAAGCGCGTCGCCGAGATACTGCTCCTCCTCTGAATAATTATCGGGATAGTGATACATATAATCACGCAGAACATATCTGCTGAAACCTGTTTTTGCTAAAAAAGCGCTTATTCTGTCGCCTATACCGACTTTGTTTACAGGCTCTTCGGCAAAAGCATTTTCACTTAGCTGAGAGCCGTCCACAAACACAATTCCCTCGATTTCTTCAGGGTAATTGCTTGCCCAGTAATTCGCATAAGCGCCGCCGATAGAATGGGGCATAAGAATATAGGGCGCCGCAATTCCTGCGTTTTTAAGCGCCTTGCGGTAGTCCTCCACTATGTATTCAAGGGTCATCTCGTTTTCGGTATCGTCGCTGAAACCATATCCTGCACGGTCAACGAATACAACAAGATTATCCTCCTCAAGACAGGCTGTCATCTGCCTTGCCGCCACCGAATAATCCCCCATACCAAGCCCCGCAAGACCAACGATTGTGTGTTTTCCGTCAGTATTGCCGAATTGCGAAACGTTAAGAGAATAGTCGCCAACCGAAACGGGGTTATAGTATCCCTTTTCTTTGAGCAGGGCGATTTCCTCGCCCGTTTTTATGCTGTGAATGATAAAGGTTGCGAGAGTGAACAGAAGTATTGCTGCAAGAAGTATCAGCAGCACCCTGACGATGATTTTACCGGCTTTTTTCATTTTTGTGTACACCTCGTTTCCATTCATGTCATCTATATTATACACCATAACAATGAATTTTACAACAGTTTT
>JBJERM010000291.1:0-10656 GCA_051882315.1 Ruminiclostridium sp. | reverse complement strand
GCAACAGCGGCAGTCCTGCGGTAAATTTCCGCTTCATCGGGATTTTCGGAGGCGTAAATTGCTGCGCCGATATTCCCGCTGTAAAGAGCGAAAAGCTCCTTTGCTCTGTCAGCAGGAATATTATGCTCCGAGAGAGCGGCGGAAAACTCCGCCATATCCGCCTTATCGCACTCAATGGGCGTAAGCCTTGAAATCACGGTTTCAAGGATAGCGGATTTTTTTTCTGCGGTAAAAATATATCTGTTAAAGGAAAGCGGCTCCTCTATGAACTTCAAAAGCGCATTCTGACAAACGACGCTCATCTCGTCCAGCTTCTCGAAAATGCAGATTCTAAGCTTTCCGTCGTTTGGCTGCTTCCAGCACTCCGCAATCAAGGCTCTTAAGCCTTCTGCGGTATATTTTCCCCCGCAAGCTTCCAGCGGATACACAACGTCCGGGTGAATATGCCCCTCAATACGGGAACATTCCCGACAGCTCATACAGGGAGCAGTCACCTCTCTTTCGCAGAGATAGAGCATAGCTGCATATTCCGCCAATGTCCTTCTTCCCGAGCCTTCCTCCCCAAGGATAAGCAGGGCGTGAGGAAACCTGCCCGAGGACTTAAAACGGGAAAGGGCTGCAACTGCCCGCTTTTTTCCGTATAACTTCATTATACCTTCTCGAACCGCTCAATATCCGTAACGAAAATTGTTGCACCGCCTACGCTTACCTCAACGGGATAGCTTACGGGTGCGCTTTCCGCCGTAAAGGAAGCGGCAGTAGGAACGTACTGCTTTCTTTTGCGGGAATTTGCCGCAATTACAGCGATAACGTCATCAACCGAAGCGGTTTCGCAGCAAATCATAAAGGTAGTATTTCCCGCCATTAAGAAGCCGCCTGTTGAAGCAAGCTTTGTTGAGAAAAAGCCGTTTTTCATAAGTGCAGCAGAGACAGCGTGTGAATCGTCGTTATTTACAATAGCAAAAATAAGCTTCATAAAAAGCCTTCCTTTTTGAATAAATTTATACACTATGATTATATCACAATTAAGCCAAAAAGTAAAGAAAAAAATCTTCAGGGCGGCGATAAACCACCATCTGCGTCGTCACCGCCATAACGGCAGGCACAAAGCCTAGCCGTTATGGCGGTTCCTAGCATCTGGCGGCTTCTCGCCACCCTGACATGCTACTGCTTAAACATTATTTAATTGCCATTTTCAATGCTTATCTGATTAAACTTATCCAGTAAATCCTCCACCGAAGCCCTTTTCTTTTCCTCGCCGCTGAGGTCAAGAACAAAATTCCCCTCGTGCATCATAGCAAGCCTGCTGCCATAGTTGATTGCAAATCGCAGGTTGTGAGTAACCATAACCGTTGTCAGCTTCTTTTCTGAAACAACCCTGTCAGTTATCTCCATAAGTGTTTCCGAGGATTTCGGGTCAAGGGCAGCTGTATGCTCGTCAAGAATAAGCAGCTCAATATCCGTCATTGTTGCGATTATAAGGGCGAGCGCCTGCCGCTGTCCGCCGCTTAAATTGCCTACGGGAACGCTCATTCTGTTTTCAAGCCCCATACCGCAGCTTTCAAGCAAAGTCCTGTAATAATCCGTTCTTTTTCTGTTTACGCTGAAACCAAGTCCGTAGGACTTGTTCTTATTATCTGCCAGCGCCATATTTTCAAGTATGGTAAGATTGCCGCAGGTGCCAAGCTTCGGGTCCTGCAATACTCTTCCGATAAAGGCGGCTCTTTTGTGCTCAGGGAGCTTTGTGATGTCCCTGTCCTTGAAAAAAATACTGCCCGAATCAGGCTTTTTTGTGCCGCAGATAAGGTTAAGCAGGGTTGTTTTTCCGCTGCCGTTTGAGCCGATTATTGAAACAAACTCGCCCTTGCTGACATTAAAGGCAAAGTTGTCGAAAAGCGTGCTTTCGTCAATAGTGCCTCTGTTGAAAACCATTCCGATATTTTTAAGACTAAGCATTTGCCTTTTCCCTGCCTTCCCTTCCTTCTTTGTGCATTAATGACTTTACAAGCTTTGAAATCTGATTTCCGCCCAGTATAAGTGCAATAAGGAAAATTACCGCCTTTAACAGGTTGTTGTACTCGGTAGGAAGTCCAAGCTCAAGGACTATCTGATAGGAGGCCTTGTAGAGCAGGCTGCCTAAAATAACCATTGTAGTGCCCTTGAAGAATCTTGCACCCTTGAAAACGCTAAGCCCGATAATTACCGAAGCCAAACCTAAAACTACCATTCCTACGCCCATCTGCTGGTCGGCGGAGCCCTTATTCTGAGCGATAACCGAGCCTGCCAGCGCCGCAAAGCCATTTCCGAGGGCAAGACCGAAAATCTTTACAGTTCCGGGATTGCAGGCAAGCATAACGGTATAGCGCTCGTTGTCGCCTGTTGCCCGAAGCAGAAGCCCGCTCTTTGTCTTAAGATAAAGGTCGAGAATAAGCTTGCAGATAACCACAAGAAGCAGAGAAATTGCCGCTGTTCTGAGATAAAATCCGCCTACGCTTTTGGGGAGCAGCTCTGCTAATCCGGAATTGAAGATTGTCTCCCCGTTGAAGAAGGAAGCAATCGCCATTCCGCCCGTACCCGACTTGATGATGACAAGGTTTACGGAAAGCATAGCGGTGTACATGATAATTCCGCAGAGCAGGGGAATAATCTTAAGCTTTACGTTGAGAATACCCGTAATTGTGCCCGCAAGCATACCTGCCCCAAAGGAAATAAGAAGACAGAGCCAGGGATTTACGCCCTGCATTATAAGCACGCCTGTAAGAACCGCCCCTAAGGGAAAGGTTCCGTCAACCGAAAGGTCGGGAAAATCCAGCAGGCTGTAAGTTATATACATGCCCAGCGCAAGCAGAGCATACATCAGCCCCTCCTCGATTATGCCTATTAAAATGTTGCCAAAAACGTCCACAAAAAAACCGACCTTTCGCTGTTATAATTGCATTTGATTATTCTTTGTTGGTTGTAACCTTTTCTGCATCAGCAAAGCTTTCGGGAAGCGCAATACCGAACTTTTCAAGAACCTCGGTGTTTACCACGGGAGTTGCGTCGGAGATTGTAGCAACCGCCATTTCAGCAGGCTTTCCGCCGTCCAGAACCTTAACGCCAAGCTCTGCTGTTACCTTTCCGAGAGCAACGTAGTCGATACTTACGGAAGCGATACAGCCGTTCTTTACCTGCTCAACCTCTGAGCCGTAAACGGGGATTCCTGCTGCATTTGCCTTTTCAAGAACAACGGAAAGATTGTTTACAACGTTGTTGTCTGTGAAGTTGTTTATGCAGTCAACCTTAACTGCAAGTGAAGCCGCCGCCTGGGGAATATCTGCTGCGCCGGAAACGCCCTGTTCAACTACCTCGATACCCGACTTTGCGGTTACTTCCTTTAAAGAAGCAAGCTGAGAAAGGGAGTTTGCTTCTGTTGTTGTGTAGAGAACGCCGATTTTCTTGACGTCGGGCTGGAGCGCCTTTATAAGCTCAACCTGTGCGTCAAGGTCAAGAACGTCGGAGGTGCCTATGCACTTTTCAGTACCAGCCTCAAGGCTTGCTGTAAGACCTGCTGCAACAGGGTCGGAAACAGCGCAGAAGATAACGGGCGTGTCGGAGTTCTGAACAGCGCCGTAAGCTGACTGAGCAGCGGGAGTTGCAATTGCAAAAATCATATCGTAGTTCTTGGCAACCATATTTTTTGCGATAGCGTCGCAGGTTGCAGACTCGCCGTTGCCGTTCTGAAGGTCAATTTCAACCTTGTCACCGTACTTGCTTGCCTTAAGTCCCTCTGCAATACCCTCGTAGCAGTTGTCAAGAGAGGGGTGGGGAGCGAACTGGATAATGCCGATTTTAAGCTTGCCCTCTTCTGCGGGTGCAGGCGTGCTGCCGCAGGAGGAAAGACCTGTTACTGCAAGTACTGCTGCTGTTAAAATAGATAAGATTCTGTTCTTTTTCATGATGTTTGTTCCTTTCGTAAAAACTGATGTTGGGTTGATTTTGTTTATGATGTTTTTGTTTGTTAATTACAGTCCCGCCATCGTTTTTCTTTTCTGCACATTATTATCATATCCTTTCCTGAGATGAGCAATCCCGCTTAAAATAAAAAATCTCCTATCCCGTAAATGGGACAGGAGACATTTCCTGCGGTACCACCCAAATTGCGGCAAAGCCGCCTCTCATCGCGCACAATCATACGCTAATCCTTAACGCGGATAACGTCGCCCCTAACGGAAAAATCCCTCGGTTTGCCCTCATGAGTCCATTCACTGCTGTATGCAATACCGCTTCGCACCAACTGCGGCTCTCTGAATTGCCTTGACGGCAGCTACTACTCTCAATCACAGGTTTTAGTGAATATGCTGTTATATTAGCACTTATTTTCGGTTTTGTCAAGTGTTTTGTGAAATTTCTGTAATATTATATGCTCCAGAGCTTTTCGGGGTACTCTCCCCTTGCAACACAAGCGGCAATTTCTTCCTTAACCGCCTGCACGTCCCGCTCGTAGGTCATTCCGAACCATCTGCTGTCGGTAGGAATTACCCGAACGCAGCATTTTCCCCCGTTTATAAGCCTGTCCACCTCTATCGGCACAAGACACTCGCCCTTATTCACGTTTTCCTCCGTAAGTCCGGTCAGGTAGGAAACAAACTGCCCCTCAAGAGTATCCATAAAATCGGGAGTAAAGCACCACATATTCATGGAAGCAACAGCGTCCTCGGCGATTATCTTTGTTTCGCCGTTATACCTGCCCCTGATTACACCGTCTTCTCCCCGTCCGATTTCCTTGGTTTCCTCAAGTCCTGCAAGAAAACCATTCTCGGCGGTGCATACCCCTCTTGTTACAGTTCCGTTTTCGCTCAGCGTATTCCTGATTTTAAAGCCGCACATAGCGTACTCGGGAATATCTTTTTTGCTGTTATCTGCGAATTTAAGAAATTCGCTTATAACCTTATATGAGTCAGCCCCGTAAAAATCGTCTGCATTAATTACAGCAAAAGCGCCGTTTACCGCCTTTTTTGCTGCAAGAACAGCCTGTCCCGTACCCCAGGGCTTAATGCGAAGGGGCGCAAGCTCCTGCTTTACCGGAATATCCGATTTCTCCTGAAAAACGTATGTAACCTTAACCTGCTTTTCAATCCTGTTGCCGATAGCTTCACGAAAAAGCTGCTCAATATCCTTTCTTATGATGAAAACGATATGGTTGAAGCCTGCTCTTATTGCGTCAAAAATAGAATAGTCGATAATAAGCTCGCCGTTGGGTCCAACGGGTTCAAGCTGCTTTATACGTTCGCCAAAGCGGGAGCCTATGCCCGCTGCCATAATAACAAGGGTAAGTTCCTTTTCCATAAATATTCCTTTCGCAAACTATCAATACGGGTGAAAAAGAAGGGTACAGGCAGCCTGCACCCTTACATTTTTATTTCAGTTCAATTAAGAACCGTACTTAGCGGTGTTGATTTTAACGCCGGGGCCCATTGTTGAAGTAACAACGCAGCTCTTGATATACTGACCCTTAGCAGCAGCAGGCTTAGCCTTAACGATTGCGCCCATAAGAGCCTCAAGGTTCTCGGAAAGCTTTTCCTGACCGAAAGAAGCCTTGCCGATAGGGCAGTGAATGATATTTGTCTTATCAAGACGGTACTCAATCTTACCAGCCTTAGCGTCTAAAACAGCCTTAGCAACGTCGGGAGTAACTGTACCTGCCTTAGGGTTAGGCATTAAGCCTCTCGGACCTAAAACCTTACCTAAACGACCTACAACGCCCATCATATCGGGGGAAGCGATTACGATATCGAAATCCATCCAGCCGTCCATGATTTTCTTAACGGTGTCGTCGTCTGCGATATAATCAGCGCCTGCGTCCTGCGCTTCCTTAATCTTATCGCCCTTTGTGAATACCATTGTTCTAACGGTCTTACCTGTACCGTTGGGAAGAACAACTGCGCCTCTTACCTGCTGGTCAGCGTGACGGGAGTCAACGCCCAGTCTGATGTGGAGTTCAACAGTTTCGTCGAACTTTGCCTTAGCAGTCTTGCAAACCAGGTCGCAAGCTTCGCCGACTTCATAGAACTTAGCAGAATCAACAATCTTTGCGCTCTCTACATATTTCTTTCCGTGCTTCATGTAATATCCTCCTTGTGGTCAAGCGGTTTAAAACCTCCCACGAATTAATTCTTGTTCAAATTTACTTAGTCAACAACTACTACGCCCATAGAACGAGCTGTACCTGCTATCATAGACATAGCAGCTTCAACGGAGCCTGCGTTGAGGTCCTTCATCTTCTGCTCTGCAATAGCCTGAACCTGAGCCTTTGTAATCTTAGCTACCTTGTTCTTGTTGGGTGTACCGGAAGCTGTTTCAATTCCGCATGCCTTCTTGATAAGAACGGCAGCAGGGGGAGTTTTTGTAACGAAAGTGAAGCTTCTGTCGGCGTAAACGGTAATAACAACAGGGATAATAAGACCTGCGTCACCCTTTGTACGCTCGTTGAATTCCTTTGTAAATGCCATGATGTTAACGCCGTGCTGACCTAAAGCAGGACCAACAGGCGGAGCAGGAGTAGCTTTTCCTGCGGGAATCTGTAATTTAATAAATCCGACTACCTTCTGAGCCATTTTAATTACCTCCAAAAAACTTAAAGAACTTTAGTTGATTTTTTCAACTGCTGACAATTCGAGAGTTGTGGGAGTTTCTCTGCCGAACATGGAAACTGTTACAAGAACTGTTCCCGCTGCCTCGTCAACCTCCTTGACTGTACCCTCGAAGCCCTCAAGCGCTCCCGAAACGATATTGACAATATCTCCCACGGAAACGGAGGGAACGGCTGTCTTTTTAACAACTCCGAGGTTTGCAACCTCCTCGTTGGTGAGAGGAATGGGCTTTGATCCCGGTCCTACAAATCCCGTAACGCCTCTTGTGTTGCGGCAGATGTACCAGGACTCGTCTGTCATAACCATCTTGACATAAACGTAGCAGGGAAACAGCTTTTCTTCCTTCTGATTTCCGTCCTTGTCTAAGACGGGCTTACCGTAATCGTCGGTAGCGGGACCTATCGGAACCATAACGTCCTCGATAAGGTGCTGAAGGTTTCTGTTTTCCGCCAGAGTTCTTATGTCGTTTGCAACCTTATTCTCGTAACCCGAGTAGGTGTGTAAGATATACCATTTAGCTTCTGACATTTCGTATCCCCTTACTTAAAAGACTTAATACCGATTAAAACTTTCCGAGCATAAGCTTCAGCAGGGAGATAAATCCCGTATCCAAAGCCCAGATTGCAATGCCCGAAACCGCCATTGCCACGAGAACTACGATTGTATTGTTTACAACCTGCTTTCTCGAGGGCCACACAACCTTTTTGAATTCGGATTTGGCGTCCTTAAAATACTTGACAATCGACTTCTTCGGCTTTTTTGAGTTAGCCGCCGCAGCAGCCTTGGCTTTAGCCTTTTCGATTGTCGATGTTTTTTCCTTTGCCATAAGAATCCTCCTTACTTGGTTTCTTTGTGGAGAGTGTGCTTGCGGCAGAACTTGCAGTACTTGTTCATTTCGATTCTGTCAGGGTCATTCTTCTTGTTTTTCTTGGTGTTGTAATTGCGCTGCTTGCACTCAGTGCATGCCAGTGTAATTTTAACTCTCATTTCGGCACCTCCTATTTTATTATCCGTTCTTATGAACGGACTAAGCCTCCCTCTTAATCTGCGGTACCCTTAACCGCAGCAGGGGCGTGCATTTTCCGAAAAATTGCACAAAAAAATAAACCCCTGTTCTGAGGTAAGTATATTCTATCACATTTAATACCGCTTGTCAAGGGTTTTTACCGAAAAAATCGGTGTTTTTTCTTGTTTGCAGGCAGCTGCCCGCAAAAGTCTGTTATTAAGTGTTGACAAATTCCTATTAATAAGGTATAATTACTTTAACACTACGAAAGGATTTGATTGAAATGAAGACTTGTACTTCCTGCGGTGTTGTCAACAAGGACGAAAACCGCTTTTGCAGCGCCTGCGGCGGCAGCAGCTTTGCCCCCGTAGAAGAAACGGCTCAGCAGGTTCAGCAGCCGCAGCTTCACCCCGCTCACATAAAGCCTCCCTTTACCGGCTTCGACCTTATGAGCGTTCTTGGCTTTGTAGCCTCTCTTGTGGGTCTGTTTCAGATTTCACTTATCCTTGAGCCTCTTGCGGCAATTACCTCAATTCTCGGCTTTATCAAGGGTCAGCGCAACAAGGGTCTTGCGGCGGCAGGCTTTATAATCTCGGTAATCGGGCTGATAATCCGCCTGTTTATGACGCTTTATCATAACAACCTTATCCCGAAATGGCTTATGGCAGGAGCATTTGAATAACAGAAACCGCAACGGAGCGTAGTTTTTACTATGCTCCGCTTAATTTTTTGAAAGGAAGAAACGATATGGACGAAAAGAAAAAAAACATCACAATACCAAAACCAAAGGAGGAAACCCCCGACCTGTCCCACGATGACAACTGGGTAACGGATATGAAGTCGGATATGGAGGAATATATTGAGGAGCAGGGCATCTATATCCGCCAGTAATTCTTTCCCGCCCCTATTTAGTATTTTTCGACAATAAACCTACTGCTAAAAAATCTAATATTATTGAAAAATCTTCTTTATTTTGCAGAAAAAAACGTGTATAATAATAGAGTTGTATTGTTGTAGATTTTAAAAGAAAGCGAGTGCAGGACTTTTGAAAAGAGAAGATTTAAGAAATATTGCGATTATAGCCCACGTTGACCACGGAAAGACCACCCTTGTGGACGAAATGCTGAAGCAGGGCGGCGTTTACCGTGAAAATCAGGCGGTTGTGGAAAGAGTAATGGACAACAACGCCCTTGAACGTGAGCGGGGCATTACCATTCTTGCCAAAAATACAGCCGTTATGTACAACGGCGTTAAAATCAACATAGTAGACACCCCCGGCCATGCCGACTTTTCGGGGGAGGTTGAGCGTATTCTGAAAATGGTAAACGGCGTTCTTCTGCTGGTTGACAGCTTCGAGGGAACAATGCCACAGACCCGCTTTGTTCTCCAGAAGGCGCTTGAGCTGGGTCACAAGGTAATTGTTGTTGTAAACAAGACCGACCGACCCGACGCAAGACCGAAGGAGGTTGTTGACGAGGTTTTAGAGCTTCTTCTTGACCTTGACGCCGACGATGAGCAGCTTGAAAGCCCGGTTGTATTCTGTTCGGGAAGAAACGGCACGGCTTCTCTTGACCCGGAGGTGCCCGGAGAAAACTTCATACCCCTTTTCGATATGATTTTAGAGCATATTCCCGCTCCCGAGGGGGACGAAAACGGACCCTTACAAGTTCTCGTTTCCTCAATCGACTACAACGAGTATGTGGGAAGAATTGCAATAGGCAGAGTTGAGCGTGGCGTTATCCGCCAGAATCAGGAGGTTGCAGTCTGCGACTACCACGGACTTATAACTCCTTTCCGTTCTAAAATAGTAAGCCTTTACCAGTTTGACGGCCTCGGAAAAACCCCCGTACAGGAGGCTTCCGTAGGCGACATCGTCTGCTTCTCGGGTATCGAGGGCGTTACTATCGGTCAGACAATCTGCGCTCCCGAGGCAATTGAGCCTTTGCCCTTCGTAAAAATAAGCGAGCCTACCGTTGAAATGACCTTTGCCGTAAACGACAGCCCCTTTGCAGGCAGAGAGGGTAAATTCGTAACCTCACGGCAGATAAGGGACAGGCTTGAACGTGAGCTTTTAAAGGACGTTTCCCTGCGTGTAAGGGAAAGCGACGTGCGTGACGCTTATGATGTGGCAGGACGTGGAGAGATGCACCTTTCTATCCTTATCGAAACAATGCGCCGCGAGGGCTACGAGCTTTCGGTAAGCACTCCCCGTGTTCTTTTCAAGGAAATTGACGGCGTAAAGTGCGAGCCTATGGAAAAGCTTGTAATTGACGTCCCCGATAACTGCGTGGGCGCAATCATGGAGAAAATGGGAGTAAGAAAGGCAGAGCTTCTTGAAATGCACCCGGTAGGTTCAAGAACAAGGCTTGAATTTAAAATCCCCTCAAGAGGACTTTTCGGCTACAAGAGCGAATTTTTAACCGACACAAAGGGCGAGGGCGTTCTCAACACCCTGTTTTTAGGCTACGAGCCTTATATGGGCGATATTCCCGTAAGAACCACAGGCTCTCTTGTTGCATTTGAAACAGGCACAGCCTGCGCCTACGGCTTATGGAATGCACAGGACAGAGGCGCTCTGTTTATAGACGCAGGAGTCGATGTTTACGAGGGTATGATTGTAGGCGTTTCCCCGAAAAACAGCGATATTAACGTAAACGTCTGCAAGAAAAAGCACCTCACCAACACCCGTGCAAGCGGCAGCGACGAGGCGTTAAGGCTTGTACCGCCGAAGCATTTAAGCCTTGAAGAAAGCCTTGAATTTATCGCCGACGACGAGCTTGTTGAGGTTACGCCCAAGTCAATCAGACTGAGAAAGCGTATTCTTGACAACGAGCTAAGAGCAAAGGACGAGGCAAAGCGCAGAAAGGCGCAGTAAATCATATAAAAACCCGTGAAGCTTCGCTTCACGGGTTTGTTTTTGTTATTAATTCATATACTCCCCGCTGTACTCCAGCAGCGTAACCGAGCCGACTCCCTCAATCCCCTTGAACCGTGAAAGCTGGGTAGTGTCGTTGTGCT
>JBJERM010000290.1:0-3070 GCA_051882315.1 Ruminiclostridium sp. | reverse complement strand
TTATATCGGCGGAAGATGGCAGGAAATTCGCAAACGGCAGTCCTCCCCACAAGCTTTTCACTTTGGAGGACGATGCTATGGAGCATATTGAAAACGCAGTTCTGCTTTTCCGTGACGGGAGTTCCGGAGAGCGCTTTGCGGATACAATTACAAGGCTTGTTTTGATTACATTCAGGACAAGCTTCAGAACAACAGGACAGACAAGACTGCTGTTCTCAATAAAACTGTAAAAGGTGGTACTACATACTAATGAAAAGAATTATCTCAATTTTACTTGCCGCATTAATTATGATTTCCGGCGGCTGTTCTTCTTCGGAGAGCCAGCCCGAAAAAAGCGGTGCAGAAACTGTTACATTTACGGACGCTCTCGGCAGAGAGGTTACGATAGAAAAGAACCCGAAGCGCACCGCCGCTCTTATCGGAAGCTTTGCGGACGTGTGGCTGCTTGCAGGCGGGGAAGTCTGCGCAACTGCCGAGGACGCATGGGACGACTTCGGACTGGAGCTTCCCGATGCGGTTAATTTAGGCGGCGCACATTCTCCGAGCTTTGAAGCCGTGCTGTCCGCCAACCCCGATTTTGTTATCGGAAGCGCCTCCACCGCCGCTGACGTGGAGATGAAGGAGCAGCTTGAAACAGCGGGTATCACAGTCGCTTACTTTGACGTGGACAGCTTTGAAGATTATCTCGGTATGCTTGACATCTGCACCGAAATAACGGGCAGAAAGGATTTATACGAGACAAACGGGCTTTTCGTAAAGACGGAAATTGAAAGGATAAAAGAGGAGCTTAAAGCGCAGAACCTGCCCGAAGAAAAAAGGACGGTTCTTATTTTAAGAGCTTCCTCAGGCTTTGTAAAGGCGAAGGGAAGCGATGGTACAATCCTCGGCGAAATGCTTGCCGACCTTGACTGCATCAATATTGCGGACAGCGACACGAGCCTGCTTGAGGACCTTAGCGTTGAAAGCGTTATCCGCAGTGAGCCCCGGCATATTTTCGTGGTGACAATGGGGGACGATACGGAAAAGGCACTTTCTAACCTTACGATAATGATGGAGGAAAATCCTGCGTGGGGAACGCTTGAGGCGGTTAAGGAAAACAGGCTTCACATTATGGACAGACGGCTTTTCAACATAAAGCCCAACGCACAGTGGGCAAAGGCTTATGAACAACTCAGCGAAATCCTCTCGGAACAGGGTTAAAATAATGTTTGCCGCAGGCTTTATCCTCCTTGCGGCAGCCGCCCTTCTCGGAATTTTTTTGGGCAGTACCCCGCTGTCATTTGAAGAGATTTTTTCCTGCTTTGAAAAGGGTTTTGGCAATTCTGTGGGCGGCAGGATTTTCCTGTATGTACGGCTTCCCCGTACCTTAGCGGCAATAGTCTGCGGCGGCGCTCTTGCTATGTCCGGGGCGGTTATTCAGGCGGTGCTTGCAAACCGCCTTGCTTCTCCCAGCATAATCGGCGTAAACTCGGGAGCAGGTCTTGCGGTTACTCTTTGTACAGCCCTTGGAATTTACGGCGGCTGGCAGCTGTCCCTTTCCGCCTTTCTCGGCGGTTTTATCGTGGTTATGCTGGTAAGCCTCGGCGCCCGGAAATGGGGCGCTTCAAGGGGTACTGTAATACTTATCGGCGTTGCTGCAAACAGCCTGCTGGGCGCTGTTACAGACGCAATTGTAACCTTTTTCCCCGATGTGGGCGTTATGAGCAACAATTTCAAAGTCGGGGAATTTTCCGCCGCAACCTACGACAAGCTGCTTCCTGCGGCAATTGCGATTTTACTGACGGCGGCAGTCCTGCTTACCCTTACAAACGAGCTTGACGTGCTTACCCTTGGCGACGAAAGCGCAAAGGGGCTTGGAATGAACACCTCCCTTATGAGAACGCTGTTTCTGCTGCTTGCCGCTTTGCTGGCAGGCTGCGCCGTAAGCCTTGCTGGGCTTGTTTCCTTTGTGGGGCTTATCGTCCCCCACGCTGTAAGGCGGATTGCAGGCAGCAAGTCCTCACGGCTTATTCCTCTCTGCGGGCTGTTCGGCGGTGCGTTTGTCTGCCTTTGCGATACTGCCGCAAGAACCTTTTTTGCGCCCTACGAGATACCCGTCGGAATAATTATGTCCTTCTTCGGCGCACCCTTCTTTGTGTTTATTCTGATAAAAGGCAAGGGAGGGCACAGCCGTGATTGAGATAAATAAGCTTTGCGCCGATTACGGAAAAGCAGAGGTTTTAAAGGACTTCAGCCTGCATATAGAAAAGGGAAAGCTTATCTCAATAGTCGGCACAAACGGCTCGGGAAAAAGCACTCTTTTAAAGACGATTTCGGGCATTATAGCTCCCCGTTCGGGAGAAATTCTTGTTGACGGAATGAACACCGCAGAGCTTCCCAGAAAGGAGCTTGCCAAAAAAATAGCCTACCTCCCTCAGGGAAAGGGAGTGCCGGATATGACGGTGGGTCAGATGGTGCTGCACGGCAGATTTCCCCACCTTTCCTACCCCAGAAGATACAGCGAAAAGGATAAAAAAATTGCTGAAAGCGCCATGGAAAAGCTTGGAATTTCGGGGCTTTCCGAAAAGCCCCTTTCCGCTCTTTCCGGCGGCATGCGGCAGAACGCCTGTATCGCTATGGCTTTAGCGCAGGACGCAGATTATATCCTGCTGGACGAGCCTACCTCCTATCTTGATATAACACACCAGCTTATGCTGATGAAAACTCTTCGCTCTCTTGCAGACAGCGGAAAGGGGATAGCCGCGGTTATGCACGACCTACCTCTTGCATTCGGATTTTCGGACAGTATTGCGGTGCTTTACAAGGGCAGAGCGGCGGTATGCGACAGCCCCGAAAGGGTCTGCGAAAGCAATATAATCGGGGAGATTTTCGGTATCGGACTGAAATATAACAGGCAGGAAAAGTATTACTGCTACGACCTTAGCGGGAAGTAAAAAAAGAATATTGAATAACGAAGAAAGAATAATAGTGGTATCGGCTTTGACGATTGATTTAAAAAAATCCGAATATACCGAACTATTTTAAGGCAACACCGCACAATTAACGGCTGGCGCCTTTGCCGCACGCTTGC
>JBJERM010000289.1:0-3095 GCA_051882315.1 Ruminiclostridium sp. | reverse complement strand
GAACGCCGCTTCATTACATTTCTGCAATTTCCGTCAATGCTATTATACTCAATCCAAGCGGTTTTGTCAAGGTCTGCAATAGAATTATTGCTAATTACACAAAAAAGACGGCTTTGTTTACACAAAGCCGTCCTGCATATATTCTGTCAGCTATTATTCATAACATATAGGCAGGCTGGTTATATGCAACCATTAAACGGCTCCACGCACACTTTCCTGCCATGAGCATACGCTTCTCTGCCGTGACGTTCCCAAGCGCCTTATGGCGAACGCCGCTTCATTACATTTCTGCAATTTCCGTCAATGCTATTATACTTAATCCGAGCGGTTTTGTCAAGCCTTGCAGATAAAATTACTGCCAGCCCTTGCAGACGTCAACCCATTTCAGAGCGCCGCTGTACTGCATAAGCTCCGAAAGGCTCAGCCCGATAACGCTGTTCGACGTGCCGCAGGCGGTATAAACCTTTTCAAAGCGCTTAAGCGACTGGTCAAGATAAACGCTTACGCCCTCGTTGAGAACATAAGGACATACGCCGCCAACGGAATAGCCGATTTTTTCCTCAACGTCCTGGGGAGAAAGCATTTTCGGCTTAAAGACAAACTCCGCCTTGAATTTACCGTTGTCCGTCTTTGCGTCGCCTGCTGCAACAATAAGAATTGCGCCTCCATCGTTTCCGTAAAAGGTGATTGATTTTGCAATTTCTCCGGGAGTGCAGCCTATTGCCTCAGCCGCCAGCTCTACCGTAGCGCTGGACTGCTCAAAAATCTGTATTCTGTCGCCCAGTCCGATTTTTTTGAAATACTCCATAGCTTTTTCTGACATAATTTTTAACCTCCTGTCAGACCGCAAGGGGATTAAGCAGCTCCTTAAAGCTGTAAATAAAGCGGTCTGCCGTTTCCTTTATTATTATTTCGTCGCGGGCAGAGGTTTCGTCGTAAACGCCAACCGTTCTGAAACCGCCTGCTTTTGCGCCGGTAATTCCTAAGTAAATATCCTCGAAAACAACGGATTTTCCGGGACTCACGCCCATTCTTTCACAGGCGAGAAGATATATATCCGGAAAGCCCTTTTTCCGCTCTACCTCGTTCACATTTACAACTGCGTTGAACACCTTATCAAGTCCCGTTCTTTTCAGTACGGGCAGGTACAGCTCCTCGTCGTTTGCGGTTGCAAGGGCAAGCTTAATCCCATGCCCTTTCAGCCCAAGAAGGTATTCTTCGGCGTACTCTTTCAGCTTTGCCTCGTGGGTGTAAAAATCAATCGCCATTTCCTGCCACTCGGCGATAAGCGCCTCTGGGGTTTCTTTGAGACCAAAGCGATTGATTGTGTAAACTGCGGTATCGTATGCGCCGAGGTGGGCAATTTCAAGCATATAGTCCTCTGGTATCGGGGAAATTCCTCTGCTCCTCAGGAACATATCGTCTATTTTTCCCCAGAACCACATTGAGTCAAGAATTGTCCCGTCCAGGTCAAAAATCGCCGCTTCGATATTCTGCATAAAACCTCTCATTTCTTTTGCAATACACGAAAATTCAGCCCGCAGAAGCGGGCTGAAACGCTTTATTCTTCTCCTAATTTTGCTTTCACATAATCAACTATAATATCCACCGATTTCTCAATTCCTATATCGGAATTTATTGAAATATCGTAGGTCTGAGCCTTGCCCCAGGCGTCGTCGGCAAAGTAGTTGTAGTAAGCTACCCTGCTCTTGTCCTTTTTCATAACGTAAGCCTTGTAGTTATCCGCCTTCTCGCCGTAGCCGTCACGAACAAGAGCAACACGGCTTTCAAGCGGAGCGTGGATAAACACGTTTATGACATTTTCCTTGCCTCTGAGGATATAGTCTGCACAACGGCCTACAATAACGCAGCTTTCCTTTGCGTACAGGTCCTTGATAACTCTCGACTGGGCAATAAAAATCATATCCGAAGCGGGAAGAATCTGACTGCCTATGTAAAGATGATACAGAAGGCTCTGGGTCTTTTTCTGGTCGTTCTGTCGGACGAAGTCCTCGGTATAGCCGCTTTCCTTTGCAACAAGGGACAAAAGCTCCCCGTCGTAGAAGTTTACCCCAAGCTTTTCCGCAACAAGACGTCCTATGCGCCTGCCGCCGGAGCCGTATTCACGGGAAACTGTAATAACAAATTTTTTCATATCAGAACCACCCTTTCCTTACGGGATAACCCGTTATATTGTATAATACACGGCAATAGTGCCGCTTTTTACCGAAATTTTTGCTGTCTTTCCTGTAAACTCGTTGCTTACCCCAAGGGGAAAATCGTTTGTAAGACAGCAGTTTTCAACTGTGTATTTCAGATTTTCGATTGTAACTCCCTCGCATAAGTCGCTTAAGGAAAATACCGAAACATAAGCTCCCGCCTTGCCCGAAACCTCAATTTCGCCCTTTGTCACAGCCGAAATTACATAGCCGCTGCCGAACAGCCTTGCTTCAAATCCAAGTCTTGACAGATGAGCGATAAGCTGTAAATTTGCAAGAGTGTGGTCAAGCCTGCCGCCTGTTCCGCCGTAAATTACAAAGGAATTGCAGCCCCGGTCTATCCCCTTTTCCGCCGCCGCCCACATATCTGTAACGTCCTTTTCTTTGGGCAGTACCGTTACCTTGTCGCCTGTCGGTATTTCCCCGAGGGAATCGAAATCGCCGATTATAAAATCCGGTGAAATTCCCGCATCACGGAGAAATCCAAGTCCGCCGTCGGCAGCGATTACAACAGAGCCTTTTGGGGGAAGCAAGGGCAGCAGAGTGCGCTCACCTGCACCAAAAATAAAGCAGCTTTTTTTCTCCACGCCTACCTCCTGCACCCAAAGACAAGGCTTAGGGATTACTTATAAAATCTCTGTCTATATTATACTAATTTTCGGGCAATTTGTCAATAGCGTGTATACAAACGTTTTTTTAAAAATCCCCCTAATTTTTACCGAAATAATTGACATTTTGGTTACAATATGGTATTATTATAGTATATAATGCTTTGAATTTTAGTATTTTTGATAAATTCCTGTTTGCCGACAGGCTTACTAAGGCAATACCGCATAATTATTGTCGTGCGACCACGCAGTCAGATTTTTCGTCAGG
>JBJERM010000288.1:0-10779 GCA_051882315.1 Ruminiclostridium sp. | reverse complement strand
GAAGATTTATGGAATACATAATCTTCTGATTAATCAAATTTTACTACAATTTTCCCCGTTTGTCAATAAAATGCATTAAAAATATTAAATTTTACATTTGTGGGAAATCCCGTAAAAATCCCTGTTTTTTACTATTATACATCCCTATGGACAACAAAAGGACAACATTTTTGGGCTTTTTCAGAAATTTTTTCCCGGTCTGTCTCTTTTTCGCTTTTTGGGGCAGTACTGCACCTGCCGCCAAAAATTAAAGAACGGACAAAACGGTTCTTATAAGATTTTCAACGTTGATGGGCTTTGAGATATAGGCGTTCATTCCGCACTCATACGCCTTTCGTACCTCTTCGTTGAACGCCTCGGCGGTCATAGCGATAATCGGGATATTTGCGGCGTACTTTCCCGCCTCACGTCTTATCTCCTCAGTAGCCTCGTAGCCGTCCTTTCGGGGCATACGAATGTCCATAAGTATAAAATCGTATTTTCCCTCGCCGCCGGCTATGAATTTATCGACAGCCTCCTGTCCGTCCAAAGCGGAGTCAACCTCGGCTCCGTAGGTATGGAGGATTTCCTCGGAAATTTCCCTGTTGATTTCGTTGTCCTCAACTAAAAGCACATTATATCCCTTAAGGCAGCCCTCGCTGCTCAGCTCCTTACTGTGCGCCTCGGCGTTACGGGCTTCCTCCTCGTTAAGGGGCAGGAAGCCTATTGCAACGGTAAACACCGTGCCCTTTCCCTTTTCGCTTTCAAGCCGCAGCTTTCCACCCATTGTATCCACAAGGTTCTTTATGATAGTAAGCCCCAGTCCCGTGCCCTGAGTCTTGTTCACAAGCTCGTCGTTTTCCCGTTCAAAGGGAGTAAAGGCGGTTTTAAGAAATTCCTCGCTCATTCCGATACCGTTATCCCTGCAAATAAAGCGATATACAATTTTATCGGTAATGGAGTTTTCTCTTTCCTCTATATCAAGGCTTACCCTGCCGCCGCTGTTTGTGTATTTAATGGAATTGCTCAGCATATTCTGCAATATCTTGAACAGCTGTATTGAGTCCCCCTTAAGGTGTCTGTGGCGGGTCTTTTCAAGGCTTATCTTAAAGTCAATCCCCTTCTTCTCAGCCTGGGGCTTCATCATCACCTCAAGGTCCTTCGCTAAATCCTCAAGTCTGAAGGGCTTTATGTCCAGTATCATTTTCCCGCTTTTCAGCAGAGAAATATCCAGCACTCCGTTTATAATCTCCGACAGAAGCTTACAGGACAGGTCGATTTTATTCAGATACTCCGTAAGCCGCTCCCTGTCGTCAAGATTCTTCTTCGCCAGCATTGTCATTCCTGCAATTACGTTAAGAGGCGTTCTTATGTCGTGGGACATACTTGAGATAAACTCGGTCTGCACTCTTTCCGCCGCTCTTGCCTGTTTCAATGCGTCCTCGATTAAAAGGCGGGATTTTATCTCCTTTTCGGTGTACTCCTGAATGTCGTTTATAAAGTAAAGAACTCTGAAATCCTCGTTGTTGCCAAGGCGGATTGCGTAAACCCGAACCCACCTGTACTCCCCGTTCATAAGGTGGCGCATTCTGAAGCTGTTGTGGTCGCCCTCCTGCTTAAGACGGGTCTTGTAGGCGTCAAGGGTTGTATAGCTCCAGAAAAGCTTTCTGTCCTCGGGGTGCACAAAGCTCATACCGTAGGCGTAATTGTCGTATGTATAAGTACCGTTGGGAACAACGTCGGGAGCGGTACCGCTGCTTCCGTAGGGGTTTTTGAATAAATAGCTGTTTTCATTTACGTTTACAAGGATTATGTTCTGAAATACCGCGCCGAATCCCTTAAGACAGTCGTCAAGCATTTTCCGTGCCTCGTCTGTTCCCGACTTCTCCGCTGCTGCCACGGGCATAATCAGGTTCATATTTTTTGTGTGCAGGAATACCGAGCGGGGCGCTCCCTCTGCTCTTTCGCAGACTGAAACCCTTGTTTCAAACCGGCCGAAGCTGTTTTCGGTCATTTCAGAACAAAACCGCAGGCAGAAGTTGTCCTTATCCGTAAGCTCACGGCTGATATTTTCGGCGGAAAGGCTGTCCGAAAGGGCGGGCAAGTCCCTGTCCCCCACCGAAAAAAGCTTAAGGTAGCCGGGAATGTCGGCGGGAGTGCTGCCGGAAGAAAATCTTTCGTTTAAGGTCTTATTTTCCCCGCAGGAAATTATATTGAAAAACCCGTTTTCAAGGTTATAAAAAGCGGTAACAAAATCTATCGGAGTATTATTCTTATGTTCCGGATTGTTCATAAAACCTCCGTGTAATATATCAGGCTGTCAATAAACCGCCGACCTGAAATATTACTTTTATACAATATGAATATATCTTATACATTATATCGACAAAAAGCGACAAAAATTAACAATCAAAAAATATTTTTTTCATCAGCTTATCTGTAACCTGATTTTATCACTTTGCGGGGCTTATATCAAGCGGAATATGCCGAAAAAAGCGGTTTCGGGGTAAAAAAACAGCCCGAAAAGCGAGCGGCTTTTCAGGCTATTTATTTGTAGTATATATAGGTTTTTATGGCAGGAAGCTATAAAACCTCAAATCTGATTACGCAGGGCTTTTCTCCGTCGCTGTCAAGGGGTGACGATATAATCTCAACTGTTTTCAGTTTAAGCCCCAGCATAATTTCATAATGGTGCTTGAAATGCCCGGCACAGCAGAAGCAGTAATTACGGGATACGCTGTAATCCCTTTTAACCCCGTTGAAATTCGGGCAGGCGCACAGGAATTTTTCGCCGTCGTAATAGCTTACCGCCCTTACTGTTATAGTTCCGTCGCTGTTAAGCAGCGGCTCACCCATAAAGGGAACAGCCTTTATTTTCTCCAGCTTTTCTTTGAGGGGCAGTCCTGCGTTTTCCCGTGCAAAGGCTTTCGACGCCTTTTCTCTTGCCCCGCCCTTACAGCAGGCGTTCCACTCGAAAAGCTCCTGCATTTTCCGTGGCTCACGCTCTGTCAGAATATCAGCCGCTCTCTTGAAATAAGCCGCTCTGATTTTCTTCGGGGATTTGTCGGAAATATCCTCGTAACCCTCGCTGATTTCGGATATGACATCTCCGGAGATTTGGAATTTTTCAAGAGATTTTATGAATTTTTCGGTACTCGGCATACCCTCACCTCGCAAAATCGGGAAATACAAGCTACTGCCCTAAAAAATATACAACATATATTTCAATTCAAAGCCTTTCTCGTAAAGTAAACCGTATATTTCTCGTCGGTAACATCGTAAAGCGGCACGAAATCAAAGTTTTCGGGCTGATTTATCGTGCGGTAAACGCTCTGCTGCCAGGGGAAGGTGCTGTATGTGTGCTCCGTTGTGTAGAAAAGGGCGCTTTCCGGGTTCTCCCCCTCCATATAAATTCCGCAGTCCTTATCCGTAAGCCCCGCAAGCACAACAGGTCCCTCCATAAAGGCGGTAAGACGGGGCATATCGTGAAGTGTAACGGTTGTAAGGGCGGCGGGGAAATATACGCTTATGCTGTCCTTTTCCCAGAGCCGCTCTATCTCAAAAAAGCCATTTTCAGCGGTTATATTTTCAATTTCCTGCCCGTTTACGGATATAATCGGCTTTCCCTTTACCCATTCGGGAATACGCAGAGCAAGGGTGAATTTTTCGGGCTTTTCGGCGGTTACGGTAAGGGTTATATACCACCTTGACATTCTGCTGTCGTCCTGCAGGTCAAAGAAAGCGCCGCCGCTGTAATATTTCATATCAACCTTCTGGGTTACGGTCGCGTTTTCGCTTCGCTTATACTCCGAGCTTATGTACTGCCCCACAACAAGGCGGTTTTTCTCCCCGTCCTCGTACCAGCAAAGCCGCGGGTAAATTGTATGTGCCTGTACCGTTGTACCGTGACAGCACCAAAAATCATGGGTTTTGCTGCCCCATTTCTTGACGCTTCCCGCCTTTAAGGGCAGGAAGTATGCGGGCATTCCCGTGAACTTGTTCTGCTGGGCAAGAAAACCGTTATAGAGATTTTTCTCGATATAGTCAAGATACTCTTTTTCCCCCGTAAAGCGGAAAAGGTAGTCTGCAAGCCGCACCATATTGTACACCGTGCAGAACTCCTGAGTTCTCTCGCCCATATACATGCCAAGCTTTTTGGGCGGAATCCAGAACTCGCCGGAATTTTGACCGCCTGTACAAAAGGCTTCTCTGTCGCTAACGGCGCATTTCCAGAAGCTTTTTACAATACCGAGCCACTTTTCATCGCCGGTAATCTCATACATTTTCGCCGCCCCGTGAGCCCAGGGGATACTTGCGTTGGCGTGGCTGCCGGACAGCGGGTCTTCCCCCTTTTCAAGTCCTGCAAAAAGAGAGGGAGAGGAATATCTTTCGGCAAGGGTCAGGTATTTTTCCTCTTTTGTGAGCTGATAAAGCCCCGCCCAGACCTCAAGCATACCGCCCTCCTCGCCGCTGTAAACAGCGTGGGGATTGGTTTTCAGCACCTTTTCCGTCCA
Organism: Ruminiclostridium sp.; assembly: GCA_051882315.1. Lineage (GTDB taxonomy): Bacteria > Bacillota > Clostridia > Oscillospirales > Ruminococcaceae > Ruminiclostridium_E. The sequence goes on along the minus strand of JBJERM010000288.1, from coordinate 6,286 downwards.
GTCAATATACCAGTCCGCCGCTCTGCTTAAAATCCTGAGTGCCTTCTCGCTTTCGGCAAAAACTGCGCTGTCGTAAAGTCCGAGGAGGGTTTTGTGGAGGGTGTACTGGGGCGACCAGATATACCCGCCTGTTTCAAGCATACCGAAATACTTTTCGGGTACAGAGCCTATCCACTTACCGCCGTTGAGCTGCTGGCAGCGCTCAAGCTCGTCGATAACAATGTCAAGCTTCGCCTTAAGCTCCCTGTCCTTATTCTCTGCAATCAGCATTGAAGCCGCAGACAGCCAGTGACCGAGGAAATGGCCTCTGAGCTGGCAGGTAGGTGCCTCCCAGCCAAGATGCATTTCCGAAACGTCTCTGTCTGTACGGATACAGGCTTCCAGATAGAAGTTCTGGAGCAGGTTTTCGGTTTTAAGCTCCATAAGATATGCTCTGTCAAGTTCTTCCCGCTCCTTGAAAAGTCCGGGGAGAAGGTGTGAATTTTTGGTTTTTATGTTTGTAAGCATATGAGATACCTCGTGTTTGTTTTTATGGGAATATTATACACGGTTTGAAGGGGAAATGCAAGGGGGGACGATAATCTTTGGAAATTCAGGGACGATAATCTCCGGAAATTCGGAGTCATAGCTTTACTGCCGCAAGTCTCTGAATACTCACGGGTTTTGGGGGCTGCCGCCCCAAACCCTGCCAAGCCTTTCGAGAGAAGGCTCGCAGCAAGCTGCAGCGAAAGCTTCAATATTTTTCAGAGAAAAAGAGAGATTTTAGAGACATACAGAAACAAAACCCGTGCCGGTGAAAATACGCAAAGAAAAAAGTCCGACCTTAAATCGGGCTTTTTGCGTGCCGAGGCACTCGGCTGGTACGCCTGATGCGATATATTTGAATTTTGACCACCAAATTTACCCATTTTTATCCTTTTTCACACCAATTTGCCCGTTTTAAAAGGCAAAAATCTTGAAATTGAAAACCCCGACCAACCGCATAACAATGCGATTTATCGGGGTTACCAAAATGGTACGCCTGATGCGATTCGAACGCACGGCACATAGCGTCGGAGGCTATTGCTCTATCCAGCTGAGCTACAGGCGCATATAGCGGCTGTCGGCAAACCGACAGCCTTAATTTTTACAAAAACGCAGCAGCAAATGTACTGCTCATATATTATAGCACACTTTCATTCAATTTGCAAGCAGTTTTTCAACCGCCGCAAGCTTTGCGCTTACGCAGAAGATTTCCATAGCCTTCTGAAGCTCCTCGGGCTTGGGGAAGGTAGGAGCAATTCTGATGTTGCTGTCGTGGGGGTCGTTGCCGTAGGGATAGGTTGCGCCTGCTCCCGTAAGAACAACGCCCGCCTCCTTGCAGAGGGAAACAATCCGCTTCGCCGTGCCGTCCATTCCGTCAAAGGAAACGAAATAGCCGCCGTTGGGGCTATGCCAGCTTGCAATTCCGCAGGGAGCAATCTCCTTGTTCAGCATTTCAAGAACAATCTTGAACTTGGGGGCGATTATCGCCTTGTGCTTTTCCATGTGCTTTTTGAGTCCCTCAAAATCCTTGAAGAACTTCACGTGGCGGAGCTGGTTCAGCTTGTCGTAGCCGATAGTCTGATAGGTCATCTGGCTCTTGATAAAGTCGATATTCGCCTTGCTTGCGCCTATGCAGGCAAGTCCGCCGCCGGGGAAGGAAATCTTTGAAGTGGAGGTGAACATAAGCACCATATCCTGCTTGCCAGTCTTCTTGCACTCGTCAAGAATATTTAAAACCTGGTCGGGTGTGTCGGTTAAGTGGTGTATGCAGTAGGCGTTATCCCAGAATATTCTGAAATCCTTAGCCTTGGGGTTAAGGTTAGCAAAGCGCTTTACAACCTCGTCGGAGTAGGAAATGCCCGTGGGGTTGGAGTAGGTGGGAACGCACCAGATACCCTTTATATACTCGTCCTCGGCAACCAGCTTTTCAATCATATACATATCGGGGCCGTCCTCCATATAGGGAACGGTAATCATCTCGATACCCATGCTTTCGCAGATTGCGAAATGCCTGTCGTAGCCGGGAGCAGGGCAAAGAAATTTTACCTTTTCATTCTTGCACCAGGGCTTATCGCTTCCAAGAACGCCGAGAAGCATAGCTCTTGCAATTGTGTCGTACATAAGCTGAAGACTTGAGTTGCCGCCGATTATAATTTCATCAGCATTAACCCCAAGCATGGGCATCATAAGCTCCTTAGCCTCGGGAATACCGTCCAGCACGCCGTAGTTGCGGCAGTCGATTCCGTTTTCCGACTTATAATCGCCGTCAAGGCAGTGTGTAAGCATTTCTATGGAAAGGTCAAGCTGCTCGGGAGCGGGCTTTCCTCTTGACATATCCAGCTTTAAATTCATAGCCTTATAGGCGTCGTACTGCTCCTTTAATTCAGCCTGTAAATGGCAAAGCTGCTCACGGGAATAATCCTTATACATAACAACCTCCGAATTTAGCCGCAGCAAAGCACGGCTTCCTTGTCATAGCTCATTATACACTTATTTCTTAAAAAATGCAAGCCGAATTTAAGCTTCCTGCAAAAAATCGGGCTACTTTTGTAGAAAATTACTATTTGCAGTATAAATTATGTGCGGTTACTGTTCAACTTATAGCAATAATCAGAAATAATCCTTTGTGCCGGAGCACTTCCTCTGAATTACTCGCCCTCCATATATTCCTCAACTGTGGAGGCGGGGTCGGTGGTGAAGGTGGTGGCAATTCTTCCGTTCTCGTCTGTTGTAACAGTAAGATTTATCATTAAAAAGCAGTTTTCCATTACTGTTTTGGGCAGCAGCGAGTCGTTCTTTATATCGTAAACGAACTGTATAGTCATAGTTCCCGCCGTTCCCTTAAGGTACATCTCCGTCTCGCCGTAGTCCCCGAGAGAAACGGTCATACCCGTTCCCGACTCGTTTTTAAGAACTGTCTCTTCCTTTCTTGTATCAAGGTAGTCGTGGCTTATCGCCGAAGCTTCGGTTATGGTAATGCCGTTTGTTATAATCTCCGCACGGAGATTTGTCATGCCAAATTCCGCAGTTTTCTGCCCATCTGCAAGCTCCTGCAAAGCGTAGGCTCTTATTATAATCTCGTCCTCGGTAAGGGAGGGCTTGCTTGCGGTCACATAAAAGCAGGGGTAGAAAACAGGTCTTCCTGCCTCAAGGGCAGCCTTCATTATCTCCTCCTCGGTAAATTCAAGGGAAATAAGGTTTTCTATTTTTTCGTTCAGGGCTTCTATGTCAATATCCGTGCTGTAAAGCCGTTTTACAGAATAGTAACCGGGGGTGCTGTCGTCGTCATAGTCGGAAACGTAAGTAATCTCGGGCACGCTGAACTCGGTAAATGCAAAAAATCCCACTACCGCCAGGACGACTATTATAAGCACCACAAGCACTATCTTTCTCATTTCTCGGTTTCCTTTCGACTATATGCAGTAGAGATTTGTGTCCCATGCGGGAATGTAGGGATGATGACGGAGGTAAAGCTTATAATCGGGGTTAAGCTCCTTTATATATAGGGGCAGCTCGATTAAATCCCCGGTTCTGTGATAAAGGGAAACTATAAGGCGTGGCTTGTACTTTTTTATAGTCTGCTCGCTGCCCGCAAGGGCTTCCCTTTCGCTTCCCTCAACGTCGTACTTTATAAGGGTTGCCGCCTTTCCGTCTAAAAGGCTGTCCACGCTTTTCGCCTCGATTTCAATTCCTCTGCCTGCGGTCTGGGCGGAGGGAGTTTCGCAAAGGGAGGAGTTTCTGCCTGCTCTGCTGTTGAAGACAAGAGTGGTATCGCTGCTCCATGCGGCTGCATTTATCGGCTCGAAAATCTCCGAGCCTAAAGCGTAGTGCCTGCGGCGGAGCTTTGAGTAGTTCCGCCTGTCAGGCTCTAAGGCGTAGATTTTAGTAAATCTCTTACCCGTAAGCTTTAAAAATTCCTCAACGGTATCCCCGTTATATGCGCCTAAATCAAGATAGGTTTCCCTGTCGTTTATGTTAAGCAGGGAATAGGCTTCTTCCTTCGGGGTTTCGCAGCTTCTCAGCACGGAAATATCCCCTGTAATTCGGTATTTCATAAGGGCGTCAAGGGTATCCCTTGAAGTGTCGTCCGCCAACAGCATACGAAGCTTCATAATCTCGTACTCGTGGTCGGAGATATAGTCCCCGTCGAAAAGTCCGCCGCCAACAACAGGAACGTCGGGCGCAACAACCCTGTGATGCTCTGAAATACGCTCTATATTCTCCATAACCTCGGGCAGCGCCGTGCCAAAGCACACCACAACCACGAAGTCAGCGTACAGCTCCTCGATTTCGGAGAGCTTTTTTACCCTGTAGCCCTTGAAGCTATGACCCCGCACAAACTCGTCGCTTGCCATAAACTCGGCGGGCTTAAGTCCGCAGGTTTCCATAACCCTCATAATCTTCTCGGCGCCGTCACCCATGCCGTACATAACAATGGGCAGACCGCACTCGGAAAGCATTGTCCAGATGTCTGTAACAGGGCGGTAAGCCTCGCCCTCGGAAAATAAATCTGTCATATTGAACTTCCTTTGCGTAAAGCTTTCAAAAATTCTATATCAGGGTGGCAAGAAGCCGTCAGCCTGTTTACTCAACCGTAACCGATTTCGCTAAGTTCTTCGGGTGGTCAACGTCGCAGTTTCTCAGAACTGCTGTATAGTAAGCAATAAGCTGTAAGGGCACTACTGCCACAAGCGGCATAAGAATATCGCTTGCCTTCGGTATAATTACCGGAAAGTCAACGTACTTTTCGTCGTAATTCGTGCCCTCGGGGCAGACCATTATAACCGTAGCCCCACGGCTCTTTACCTCCTGGGCGTTGCTCTGGGTCTTGGCGAAAAGCTCGGTCTGGGTTGCAACCGCAATAACGGGAGTGCCCTCCTCGATAAGGGAGATTGTGCCGTGCTTAAGCTCCCCTGCCGCATAGCTTTCGGAATGGATATAGGAAATTTCCTTAAGCTTAAGCGAACCCTCCATACTGAGGGCATAATCAAGACCTCTGCCGATATAAAGAAGGCTCTGGGCGCTCATAAGCTTTGAGGCTACAAACTGGTACTGGTCTAAGCTTTGGGTGCAGGCGTTTACCTTTTCGGGGATTTCCTGTAACTCCGCCACAAGGGCTCTGCACTGCTCCTCGGTAATCCTGCCCCTTACAAGGGCAAGCTTAAAGGCAAGCAGGTACATAAAGGCGGTCTGAACCATATAGGCTTTGGTCGAGCAGACGGAAATTTCGGGGCCTGCAAGGGTGTACATAACCATTTTCGCCTCTCTTGCAATAGACGAGCCGACCACGTTTACGATTGCAAGTGTATCGCAGCCCATATCCTTTGCCAGCTTTAAGGCAGCCTTTGTATCGGCGGTTTCACCGGACTGGGAGATAACAACAACCAAATCGTCGGGAGCAAGGAGAGGGCTTCTGTAACGGAACTCGGAGGCTATATCAACGATAACGGGAGTTCTTGCAAGACTTTCGATAATGTACTTACCGATTGTTCCCGCATGCATGGCTGAGCCGCAGCCAACAAGGTAGATATGGTGATAGGAACGGAGCATTTCGTCCGTAAGCCCGCACTCGCTGAAATCCACAAGACCGTCTTTTATGCGGGGAGAAATGGTTTTCTTAAGGGACTCGGGCTGCTCAAAAATTTCTTTCAGCATAAAGTGCTTGTAGCCGCCCTTTTCCGCCTCCGCAACGTCCCATGTAGCGGTCTGAAGCTCCTTTTCTATAAGGTTTTTGTGCAGGTCGTAGAACTTAACGCCGTTCTTCTCTATCTCTGCAACCTCCCCCTCTTCAAGCAGGTAGTAGTTGCGGGTATGCTCCAAAATTGCGGTAACATCGGAGGCGATAAACATCTCTCCCTCACCCACTCCAACAATAAGGGGGCTTTCTTTTCTTACTGCATAAATACGATTTTTAAAATCACGGAACATAATTCCAAGAGCATAAGCGCCCTCTATTTCCGCCATTGTTGCAATAACAGCGTCAAGGGGATTTCCCGCATAGTTGTAGTCAAGCAGCTTTGCAACGGTTTCGGTATCGGTTTCGCTCTCAAAGCCGTAGCCCTTTGAAATCAGAAATTCCTTTATTTTACGGTAATTTTCAATAATTCCGTTATGTACGATTGAAACTCTGCCGTTACCTATGGGGTGGCTGTTTATGTCGCTGGGTTCGCCGTGGGTTGCCCAGCGGGTATGGCCTATTCCGGCAACTGCATTAAGCTCGCCTGTTTCGGATAGCTTTGCCTCAAGACCCTCGGCAATCTTG
>JBJERM010000287.1:0-10877 GCA_051882315.1 Ruminiclostridium sp. | reverse complement strand
CTGACAAAAAATCTGCTTTATTTTCCACACTTCTGATAATAAAATACCGCAAGCTGCGTTCTATCCCTCAGTTCTAACTTCTCCAGCACCGAGCTTATGTAATTTCTTACCGTTCCCTCGCTTAAATACAGCCTTATTGCTATCTCCTTGTTGGACAGCCCCTCCGCCACAAGGGTAGTTATCTCCCATTCCTTTGGGCTTATGCCCTGGGCTTCGTAGTTAAAGCCGCTTTTATGCTGCATTAAGTCGGGAAGCTTGCTTACGATTTCCCCGCCAAAAACGCTCTGACCTCTTTCTACCGCAAGAAGCGCCGCTTCGATGCTCTCGAAGTCCTGCTTTAAAATATAGCCCTTTGCGCCAATATCAAGGGCTTTAAGGATATACTCGTCGTCGGAAAAGGTGGTTAAAAACAGGATTTTTGCGCTCTTGTCCTCGGAAAGAATTTTTTCGGCAGCTTCAAGCCCCGTCATATTCTCCATTCTTATGTCCATAAGCAGCACATCGGGCTTGTGCTGCCGGTAAAGCTCGATTGCCTGCTGTCCGCTGTTTCCCATGGCGCAGATTTCAAGCCCCTTTGCTTCAAGAATAGTTTTAAGGGAAAGCGCAACAATGCTGTCGTCGTCAACAATAAGTATTCTCACGAAAGTCCCTCCTTTTTAATGGAAATGAAGATTTTAAAGCCGTTATCCGTATCAATTCTCATAATACCCCCAAGGGCTTCCGTCCTGTCCTGCATATTTGAAAGTCCCATGCCCGTACCGCTTACCTTTTTTACATTACCATTATCGGAAATGCAGAGCTGATAAAGGGCGGGGTGTTCTCTTATAACAATGCTTACTTCCGTAGCGTCGCTGTGCTTTATGATATTTGAAACTGCTTCTTTTACAGAAGCAATAAAGCAAAGCTTAACTGCGGCAGGCATATTCTCCGAAAAATCCGTTTCGAGGTGCAGTCGGTAGCGGCTTCGCATTTCTGCAACCGCCTCCTCAACCGACCGCTTCAAATCTATTGAGTCGTCCCTTAGTCCGTGTACGCTTTCCCGTATGCTGTTCATAGCGCTGTCAAGGGTAGCCTTTACGCTTTGCGCCGCCGCATACTGAGCCTGCTGCTTCTCCTTGTCGGTGATTGCGAGTAAAGCGCCGGTCTGCAAGAGAGAACGGGAAAGCAGGTGTCCTACGTTGTCGTGGATTTCCCTTGCAATACGGTTTCGCTCTTTCAGAGTAGCAAGATAAATCTCGTAGTCCTGCTTTTCAAGCAGGCTTCTGTTCTTGTTTTTCAGGGTGATAAACAGCTCTGCGTCGCTGTCCCTTGTTTTTAGCAGCTCGTTCTCCCGACGGATAAGCCGACCCGTTCTTAAACCAAGCATTACCGCCAGCATAACAAGAGCCGCCAGAGCGGCAGGACTGCCAAAAGAAAAATTATTTAAAAAGTAGGGGCAGGCGGCGGAAACAGCGCATAAGGCAGCACAAATGTAATGGCTGTTTTTAACCGAGCCGTATATTACAATAGGAACGCCGAAAATTAAGGACGGGAAGAAAATGCAGGAGAGAGCGAAAATAATTTCGGGGATATACGCCCTTTTTTCGGGCAGGGCGTATTGCAGGCAGGCAGCCGTCAGGGCGGCAAGCACCGCACCCACCGCCGCCGCAGGACTTCCCTCTATGGGCAGCAGCAAAAGTGATGATACAAAGATTACTGCGGCGTCAACAACAGCTTTCAGAAAAACCCCTCCCTTGATGTACTAAATTGATTTTATCATATTGCGGCGAAAAAAGCTATTGTTTTTTTAAAAAAAGTGACAAATGTCATATTAAAAACTGACGCTGTTCACTTACAAAACAGGTTCTGGGGTGGTATAATGGGACTGTAATCAAAGGAAAGGAGATTATGATATGGCTTGCGCTGTAAAAATTGAAAATCTTGTAAAACGTTATAAGGAGCTTATCGCTTTAGACCATTTCAGCCTTGAAATCAACGAGGGAGAGGTTTTTGGACTTCTCGGTCCTAACGGCTCGGGAAAGACAACCACAATAAACTGCCTTTTATCCCTTTTAGAATACGACAAGGGCAAAATTGAAATATTCGGCAAGGAAATGAAGCCGGACAGCTATGATATAAAGCAGAATATCGGTGTTATTATGCAGAACGTTGCGGTTTTTGACCAGCTTACCGTAAGAGAAAACATCGACTTCTTCTGCGGGCTTTATATAAAGGATAAGGCGCTTCGCAAAAAGTACGTTGACGAGGCTATTCAGTTTGTCGGACTGGAGGATTTCACAAAGTTCTACCCGAAAAAGCTTTCCGGCGGTCTTCTGAGAAGGCTTAATATCGCCTGCGGAATTGCACATAAGCCAAAGCTTATTATCCTTGACGAGCCGACGGTTGCAGTTGACCCCCAAAGCAGAAACAAGATACTTGAAGGTATTCAGCAGCTTAACCGTGACGGGGCAACGGTAATCTACACCTCCCACTACATGGAGGAGGTCGAGCAGATTTGCACCCGCATACTCATTATGGACAAGGGAAAAAGCCTTGCTGTCGGCACTAACGAGGAACTGAAAAAAATGATAAAGAACACGGAAACTATCGAAATTGAGGCGGCTGACGCAAGCTCCGAGAACCTTGAAGCTCTTGGAAAGCTGCCCCACGTTTACGACGTTTCCTACGACGGGATTAAAATATGCCTGAGATGCAGCGGCGGAAAGCACAACCTTATCCGTGTGCTTGACTACCTGCAATCAGAGGAGGTTGTCTTCGGCAGGGTTTACTCCGAGCTGCCTACCCTTAACGACGTATTCCTTGAAATAACGGGCAAAAATCTCCGTGATAATGCTTAAGGGAAAGGAATTGCGATATGTTTTTACACAGCTTTAAATATTCCTTCATGGATTTTATCAGAAATAAGATTATACTTTTCTGGATAATCCTGTTCCCGATGCTTTTAGGCGTAATGTTCAACTTTGCCTTTGGTGGAATTTACGATTCAACCACAAAATTCAGCGAAATTCCTGCGGCGGTTGTTTCTAAGGGCAGCTTCAGCATACTGAAGAATGTGCTTGACGAAATGGACAAAAGCGATACTAAGCTTTTTAAAATCACCTATACAGACGAGGAAACCGCACTTTCCATGCTTGAAAACGGCGAGGTTGACGGGGTAATTTATGATGATTTTCTTGAACCTAAATTAAGTGTTCGGGGCGAAAGCGGAATTACCGTAAGCATTATCAAGACCTTTCTTGACAGATACAAGTCCTCGGCGGCGATAATCGGGGAAACCGCTATGAGAAACCCGGAGAAAATTCCCGAAATTGTTGAGGCTATGTCCGCCGAAACAGGGGACTGCCTTAAAATGAAAAACTACTCGGACGGAAATATGGACCCTTACGTTACATATTTCTACAACCTGCTTGGTATGGCTTGTATGTACGTTTCAATGGTGGGAATGTACACCGTTATCAGAAATCAGGCGAACCTTTCGCCCCAGGGTATGCGGATAAACGCTGCCCCCGGCGGTAAGCTTTCTATGATTTTAGGCTCTCTTGCGGCAGGTCAGCTTATCTTCTACATTGGCACATTGTTCGCCGCAGCTTTCCTTTGCTTTGTGCTGGGAATTGACTTCGGAATAAGCTTCGGCTGGATTGCGGTTATTATCTTTTTCGGTGTGGCAGTAGGACTTACTATGGGATTTTTTGTGGGTTCCATAGGAAGAATGAGCGAAAATGCAAAGAGAGGACTTCTTCTCGGCGCTTCAATGGCGTTCTCCTTTTTAAGCGGTCTTATGGTGGGAGATATGCCTATGATTATCGAGGAAAGCTGCCCGATACTCAACAGAATAAACCCGGTAAGGCTTATCTGCGACAGCTTCTATGTTATGAGCAGCTACGGCTTTAACGACAGAATGGCTTACAATCTCTGCGCTCTTACGGTATGGACGGTATTCTTTACCGCAGGCGGAATTATTATGGCACGGCGCAGAAAATACAAGAGTCTTTAAGGAAAGGAGAGGTTAAAATGCAGATATTCAACGCTTTTTTCAAGGTTACAAAGAAATCCGCAAACTGGCTCCTTATCTATACGGGAATATTTATTGTGCTTTGTATTCTGATAAGCACTCTTGTAAATGACCCTGACGCCGGATTTTCAGATACAAAGCTTAACGTAGTGGTATTCGACGAGGACAACACCGAGGAGAGCAGGGCGCTTTTAGGCTATATCGAAAGCCGCCACAACATTGTGGAGCTTGACACCCGTGACCATGAAATTATACAGGATAAGCTTTACTATCAGGTTATAAACTATGTCCTTACCATAAACAAGGGCTACGGAGAGGGGCTTGCCAAAGGAGAAACCGAGGATATTCTTACCTACGCAGTTGACCCGAAAAGCTACTACGCAGAGTACCTTAATATGCAGTTTCGGCAGTACGTTTCCACCGCTTCTCTGTACATAAAAAGCGGAATGACGGCAAATGAGGCCTGCGAAGCTACGGCGGAAAACCTTATGAACGAAACAGAGATTACCGTTCCCGACTTCGGTAAGGAGGAAGAAAACGGACTGCCCCAGAAATTCTATATGTTCAGCCTTTATATGGCGTACACGATTCCAGCAATAATGATTTGCGTACTTTCAAGGATTATTATTTCCTTTAAGGCGAACAATATCGGCGAAAGAATAGGCTGCTCTCCCGTTTCGGCGGTTAAGAGGAATTTACAGATAATTCTGGCTTCGGTTATATTCTGTATCGGGCTATGGCTGCTTATGTCCTTTATTACAATGGTGCTGAGCGGATTTCCGCCTGTGGGAGAGAAGGAACTGCTTACAGTTCTCAACAGCTTCATTTTCACCCTTGTTTCCGCTGCAATAAGCGTATTCGCAAGCTCGCTTTGCAGCGAAAGCTCGGAAGTTATTGACATTATCGGAAACGTGGTTACTCTCGGTATGGCGTTTCTCGGCGGTGTGTTTGTGCAGCAGAGTCTCCTTTCGGAAACTGTGCTTTCCGTGGCAAAATTCCTTCCTACCTACTGGTATGTAAGGGCGATAAACAACATCGGCGGAATCGACGGAGAGATTTTCAATCTTGCGGATATATTAACCTGTATGGGAATTGAAATGCTGTTTGCGGCAGCGCTGTTTGCAGCAAGCATAGCGGCGGCGAAGATAAAGAAAAGCAGGTAACCATATAATAAAAATAGTACCACGAACTTTCAGTTCGTGGTACTATTTTTATCTGCTTTGCGGTTATGCTGATTTTGTTCCTGCCGACTTTCTGACGGCTGACTTTCTTGTAGGAATTTTCCGGTTAATAACCTTCCTGCTTACCCTGCGTCTTACAGGCGCCTTGCTTACGGCAATTTTCCTGTTCTCAGGCTTAATCCTGCCTACACGCCGCATAAGCTTCTCATTTACAAAGCTTTCGTCGTTATAGGTATTAAGCCCGAAGGTTTCAAGAAGAGAGCAGTACTTATCCACCGCGCACACAAGCCAGCTTTCACGGCATTTGGGCATTTTGGTGATAGTAAGCGGCCACATGTGCTTTCTTATAATATCAAGCTCTTTTTTGTTGAGATTGAAATATCTGACTGCGTTTTTTGAGGCAGTAAGCGGGTGTGCGAAGCCGTGAAGTCCGTCTCCTGCGTTGGAGGTTTCGTGCCAGTCGTACAGGAAAAAGTCGTGGAGAAGAGCACCTCTTATAAGGCTTTTCCTGTCGTACTTTATTCCAAGCTTATCCGCAAGCTTGATGCTGTATGCCGCAACCGCCATGGAATGGGCAAAAACAGAAACGTCGCCGTGCTGGACGCAGGACTTTGTGGACTGCATTTTCTCGTTTTTTACTATGGGCGCTATTGCTTTTTGAAAAGCAAGCTCTTTTTTCATCGGATTTCCTCCATTACGGCGTCTTCGTTGCTCTCGCCGTCATGTTCGTCATCGCTTTCGTCAACAGTAAACTTCATTTTTGAAAGAAGAACACGGAAACGCTGTCTTCTCTTTAAAACTGCACCGCCAAGCTGGATAAACTTTTCGGTAACAAGCTTCTTTGCCTTGTCGTAGGGCAGATTTTTAAGCTTTTTGCGAAATTCCGCCTGCAGGGAAATAGTATAAATCGTGTCGATAACCATAGCTGCTGTCATAATCAGGTCATAGCCGATAATCGCCTGAAAGGGCAGGAATTTTACGACTTCAACCATAATTCCGTAAAGCACATACACCATGAACAGGGATAAAAGTCCCCAGAAAAGGGAGGATAAAAGGGAAATCCTGTTCTTGTATGTAAATTTCAGCATGCTGTAATCCCAGAACTGCTTATGGAACATTTTTTCCATAAGCCAGCCCACGAAATATTCAAGAACTGTACAGCCTAAAAGTCCCACGAAATACACCATAAAGCCGTTGTCCTTAAAGGGCACGCACATAAGCAGGATTGCAAGACCTCCTACGCCGTAAATGGGAATATAGGGACCGTGGAGAAAGCCACGGTTTATGGGTCTGCGGTGGTAGAGGGATTCGATTGTGGATTCCTGCGCCCAGCCGATATTGCAGAACAGGAAAAACATAAATAAAATCTGGGCAAACTGATATGCTGTCAGCGGCATTGGTTACTCTCCTTTTGTCTATCTGATTTATAGGGCTTTACGCCGTCTTTATCTGTTGGGAATTAATTCCCCTGTTAACCTTTGTGCAGTCTATTTTCTCCCAGGCGGGTGAATTTATCTGTATCTCCTTATCCGCCTGCATTATAGTATCCGAATAGTTCTTAAGAACGCTTGCCTGTATTCTTACCTTCTCGTCCTCGCTGTTCTTCATGGCGATATAGCTTTCATTATCCTCGTCAAGGGTATAGTACACATTTATAATATTCGGCTTGTCATGATTTATTACAACCCGGTACATATCGGTTTTCGTCTCTCCGCCGTAGGAAACAACCCCGTAAAGCAGACACTCATCAGAGGCTGTGCCTGCCTTATAATAGGCCTTATAGATGTAAAGCTCGCTGTTTACCGCAAGCTGGCTGTTTACGGCGTTTGCCGCTTTTATTGCAAAGCTTTCTCCGCCGCTTTTAATAAAGTCGGAGAACATAAGCATTGATACGCAAAAGCCCAGCGCAAGGGCGACGATTACTGCCGCAACTGTTGCGATTACATGAATAATTGCCTTATTCGGCGGCTTTTTTTCTTTCTTTTTAGGTGCAGGAGCTTCCTTTTTCGGCTCTTCCTCACTATCGTCAAAGCCTGCGGTAAGCATTGAAGCTATCTTCTCCGTATCGTCAGCTTCTTCAAGCGGTGAATAAGCGGCGTCCTCAAGCTCCTGTGCATGGTTGGCTTCGTATTCCGCTCTGTTTTCCTGCGGCTCGGGCTCTCCCTTTTTTTCGGGTGCAGGCTGTGCTTCTCCCGCACTCTGCGGCTCATTGTCCTCTGCAAGCAGCCGTTCTATTTCCTCCTGAGAAAGAACTCCGGAGCTGCTTTTTACGGTGTTTGCGGGACTATCGGAGGAGCTGTCGGAAGTCTCGTTTGCCTGTACGGGTGTAGCAGCGGAAGCAGAAGCGGCGTTTTCCTCGCTGAGCTTTTTCGCCGCAGCGTTAAGCATTGAGCTGAACTGTGAAGAGGACTCGTCTTCGCTGTAAATATCTTCTTCTGTTTTAATATCGTTATCAGCCAAATCGGACCCTCCTCACACAGTAAAGTACAATTACTTGCATTATAACATAAATATTTATAAATGTCAAATATTCGGAAAAGCGCTTATACTTTGTATGGTTTACTCGTTAATTCTGAAAATCTTGCCCACTGCCCAAAAAATAATAAAAGCAATAAGGTTAAGCACCACAATTCCCGCACCTGTGGGAATATCAAGGTAGTAGGAGCCGATAAGACCCGCAGTAAAGCATACCACCGAGGAAACGGCGGAGAACAGAGCTACCCCTCGGAAGCTTCTGCACACACGCATAGAAATAAGCGAAGGGAAAATCATAAGGCTTGAAATAAGCAGAGCGCCCATAAGCCGCATACCTATAACGATTACCACCGCTGTAAGCACGGAAATAATTGCATTGTATGCGCCGGAGCGTATACCCGTGGCGCTGGCGAAGCTTTCGTCGAAGGTTACGGCGAAAATTCGGTGATACAGCAGGATATACATAACGCAGACGATTACCGAGCAGATAACCGAGCCAAGCACGTCGTTTTCCGTAAGGGCAAGCACGCTGCCGAACATATAGCTGTTTATATCAATGGAAACTCCGCTTATCGCAAGCACTATCATTCCTATTGCAAGGGCGCTGCTGGAAAGAACGGCAATTGCGCTGTCCCCGTTTATTCTGCCGCTTCTGCTTATCCGAAGCAGAAGAAACGCCGCCGCTATTACTATGGGGATTGCAAAATAAAGAGGGGCAATATTAGCCGCCGCAGCAATTGCAAATGCTCCGTAGCCAACGTGGGAAAGCCCGTCCCCTATCATTGAATAACGTTTCAGCACAAGGCTTGTGCCAAGGGCTGCTGCACAAAGGGAAACAAGCACTCCAACAATCAGCGCCCTTTGCATAAAGCCGTAGCTGAAAAGATTTATAAGCTCATCTATCATGGTGAAAACAGCCTCCCGCCATAGCCCTGAAAATATCGGTGCCTTTGTATTCCTCCGCCGTGCCGAAAAAGTAACCGCCCCTTGCCATGTGCAGTATCTTGTTTCCGTAGTGAACGGCGTTGTGAATGTCGTGGGTTACCATTATAATAGTAACCTTGTTCTGATTGAGCCTGTCGATAACCTCGTACATCTCCGAGGTCATCAGCGGGTCAAGCCCCGAAACAGGCTCGTCAAGCAGCAGCAGCTTTTCCGTGGCGCAAAGGGCTCTCGCAAGCAGAACTCTCTGCTGCTGACCGCCGGAAAGACTGCGGTAGCTTTTTTTTACGAGATTTTCAATCTTCATTTCGGCGATTTTTTCCTGCGCTCTTTCCTTGCTTTTCTTTGTATAGAAGGGAAATTTGCCGTTTTTATTAAGGCAGCCGGACAGTACCACCTCCTGCACCGTAGCAGGGAAATCCTTTTGTGCAATAGTCTGCTGGGGCAGGTAGCCTATCTCCTTGGGGCTTACGCCGTTAAAGGAAATGCTGCCGGAGCTGTACTGTTTCAGCCCTAAAAGTCCCTTTATAAGGGTGGATTTTCCCGAGCCGTTTTCGCCTACGATACAGAGAAAATCCCCCTCGTCAACGGAAAAGGTAAGGTTCTCAAAGGCGCTTATACCCTCGTATTTCATACAAAGGTTGTTACATTCGATAAGCTTCATTTACCCTCGTTTCCTTTCTCCTTTTTCGCAGAGCAATCCCCGCAGATACCGAAAAGCACGGTTTTTGTGTTGTCCACGGTAAAGTCGTGATGCTGATAAACGTGGCTGTCCAGAGCGTTAAGATAATCGCACTCGATATGGATTATCCGACCGCATTCCATGCATTTCAGGTGAAAATGGCGGGTACATTCCTCTCCCCCGCCGATAAACTGGTAGCAGGCGCAGGCGCCCTCGGAGGTTATGAAGCGCTTAAGCCGCCCCTCGGACACAAGCCGTTCAAGGTAGCGGTAGATAGTCGCCTTTCCTACTGCCGTATTCTCGCTTTTAAGCCGTTCATAGGCTTCCTCGGCAGTAAAATGCCTGTCGCCGAGACGCTCTATAAGCTCGTCAAGATGTTTTCTCTGTTTTGTTCTGTATTCCATAACACTCTCCGATTTGAAATTAAGTTTCAATTTCATATTGTACAGCAAAAAGCGGGTTTTGTCAAGAAAAAATCATAAAAATAAGGCAATACCCGCATTAACTGCGAAATATTGCCTTCTGCACAAAAATCATATTATTATCATCGAATCCCCGAAGCTGAAAAAGCGGTATCTTTCCTCAATGGCTGTCCGGTACGCCGCAAGGGTCTTTTCCCGACCTAAAAATGCGCTGACAAGCATTATAAGCGTACTTTCGGGCAGGTGGAAGTTGGTTACAAGCCCGTCTATTACCTTGAACTCATAGCCCGGGTAGATAAAAATACCCGTGTTTTCGGAGCACTCCCGAACCTCGCCGTAAAGACCCGCCGCAGATTCTAAGGTGCGGCAGCTTGTTGTTCCTACGGCGATAACCCTGCCGCCGCGCTTCTTGCAGGCGGCGATTTTTTCCGCAGTTTCCTTTGGGATTGAGTAATGCTCAACGTGCATTTTGTGATCTAAGATGTTGTTTTCCTTAACGGGGCGGAATGTGCCGAGTCCGACATGCAGGGTAACAAAGGCGGTGTCAACGCCCTTTTTCGCTATGCTTTCAAAAACCCTGTCGGTGAAGTGCAGTCCCGCTGTGGGTGCTGCGGCAGAGCCTGTTTCGTGGCAGTAGATTGTATTGTAACGGTCCTTGTCCTTAAGCTTTTCGGTTATATAGGGCGGCAGGGGCATCTGCCCTACCCTGTCAAGAATGTCGAAGAATACGCCCTCAAAATCAAAACGCACAATTCTGTTGCCGTCCTCAAGCACATCTATTACTTCAGCGGAAAGCTCCTCGCCGAAATCTACCCTTGCGCCGACTTTAAGCCGTCTGCCGGGGCGGACTATCGCCTCCCAGTCGGTTCCGGAAAGCTGCTTTAAAAGCAGAAACTCGCAGATAACTCCCGTTTCCCGCTTTGTGCCGATAATTCTTGCGGGAAAAACCTTTGAGTCGTTCATAACCAGTAAATCACCCTCACGCAGATAATCCGCAAGATTATAAAATCTGTCGTGGGTAATTTCTCCGCTTTCTCTGTCTATTTTCATAAGCCGTGAGCTGTCCCGTGGTTCAAGTGGAGTCTGGGCAATAAGCTCTTCGGGCAGGTCGTAGTAAAAATCGGATTTTTGCATTAATTTCAGGTCCTTTCAAGTGGAGATCG
>JBJERM010000286.1:0-3130 GCA_051882315.1 Ruminiclostridium sp. | reverse complement strand
TCTGATTTTTACCTCTTATGTATAGAAATAATACACCCAATACTGCCGGTAAATAGTATTTATATTAAGGATTGTGCAATATAACCGTTTTTCCCTCGGAAGAATATGAAAAAATGTTCAAAAAATTTTCCGAAAACGCTTGAATTTAGTCATAAAATATTGTAAAATAATATTGTCTTTTCATTATATGCCGATAAGACACCGATATTACGGCGGCGAAGGCATATAATAAATATGGTATAAATGAATCGGGGTGCGGTTATGGAAAGCTGTTTTCGCAAATGCAGTTGCTGTCATTTAATCGGGATAGCTGTATCTGCGCACTCCTGCATCAAAAGCCTTAATAGCAAAAACACGGCTGTACGCTAAAACGCTAAGCATACGGCTTTTTTTATTTTAAAGAAAGGACGTTCTTACTATGAAAAAGGTTGGAATTATTATGGGCAGCGACAGCGACCTGCCTGTTGTAAGAAAAGCGGCGGAAAGCTGCAAGCAGTTCGGCGTGCCCTTTGAAATGCACGTTATGTCGGCTCACCGCTCCCCTGCCGAGGCTGCGGATTTCGCCAGAAATGCCCGCAAAAACGGTTTCGGAGTTCTTATAGGTGCAGCAGGCATGGCGGCGCACCTTGCGGGAGCTTTGGCAGGAAATACAGACCTGCCGGTTATCGCCCTGCCCGTAAAGGCAAAGGCTTTAGAGGGAGTTGATTCCCTGCTGTCATCGGTTATGATGCCTCCGGGAGTGCCTGTTGCATGCGTGGGCATTGACTGCGCTGCAAATGCAGGCTATCTCGCAGTCCAGATACTGGCTGTTTCCGATGATGAGCTTGCCGCTAAGTTTGCGGCGTTCAAGGAGGAGCAGCACAAAAAAAATCTTGAAGCAGACAGAAAAATGCAGGAAACTGCAAAGGAAATATGACGAAAAGGAAGGAATTTATCATGGAAAAGAAAGAACAGCTTTACGAAGGAAAGGCAAAGAAGGTTTTCGCTACCGAAAACCCCGACTACGTTATCGTATCCTACAAGGACGACGCTACTGCATTCAACGGTCTTAAAAAAGGCACAATCACAGGCAAAGGCGTTATCAACAACAGAATGACCAACTATATGTTTGGTCTTCTTGAAAAGGCGGGTATCCCCACTCACCTTGTTGAGGAGCTTAACGACAGAGAAACCTTAGTCAAGAAGGTTGAAATCGTGCCCCTTGAGGTAATTGTAAGAAACGTTGCGGCAGGAAGCTTTTCCAAGAAGCTTGGTATTGAGGAAGGCACTCCCTTAAAGCAGCCTACTTTAGAGTTCAGCTACAAGAACGACGACCTGGGCGACCCCTTTATCAACGATTATTATGCACTCGGACTTGGACTTGCTACCAAGGAAGAAATTGATACTATTACAAAGTACGCTTTTGCTGTCAACGACTTTATGCTTGATTTCTTCAAGAAGCTGGGCATTGACCTTATCGACTTCAAGCTTGAATTCGGAAGATTCAAGGGCGAAATTGTTCTTGCTGACGAAATTTCACCCGATACCTGCCGCTTCTGGGATTCAAAGACTCACGAAAAGCTTGACAAGGACCGTTTCCGCCGTGATATGGGCGGAGTTGAGGACGCTTACAAAGAAATAATGAAAAGAATTATGGGTGAATGATCGGTATTTTGCCGGACAGGCAAAATAGTATTTTTATTGAATATTAAATAAAGAATAAAGAAGAATGAATAATTGTGGTGGCTGCTTCGCAGCAATTATAATAACGCTGCGAAGCAGCGCACCTTAATTTTTCAATGTTCGTTATTCATTTTTCATTATTCATTATCCTGTTTTGTGCAGTTCTTCTGACTTGCAGACTACTCCAAAGGAAAGGAACTTAAGTTTATGGGAGGATTTTTCGGTGCGGCTTCAAGAAACGACTGCGTAACAGACGTTTTCTTCGGAACCGACTACCACTCGCATTTAGGAACAAGGAGAGGCGGTATGGCTGCCTACTCTCCGGAGCTTGGCTTTCAGCGCTATATCCACAGCATTGAAAACTCGCCCTTCAGAACCAAATTTGAAAACGACGCAGCCTCTATGAAGGCTAATCTTTGCATAGGCTGCATCAGCGACACCGACCCGCAGCCTATTCTTGTAACATCAAAGCTTGGACTTTACGCAATCTGCACCATAGGAATAATAAATAACGCACAGGAGCTTGCTAAAGAGCTGCTGGACGGCGGCTGCCCCAATTTCGAGGCTATGAGCAGCGGCAATATCAACTCCGGAGCGATTATCGGAGCGCTTATTGCACAGAAGGATACCCTTACCGAGGGCATACGCTACGCTCAGGAGAAAATTGAGGGCACAATGTCCCTTATGATTCTCACAAAGGACGGCATTATCGCCGCAAGGGACAAGAAGGGCAGACTTCCAATTATCGCAGGAAAGCGTGAGGACGGCTTCTGCTTCTCCTTTGAGTCCTTTGCTTTTCAGAAGCTGGGCTACACCACTTACAGGGAGCTTATGCCTGGAGAAATTGCGAAGATTACCCCCGACAGGTTTGAGACCCTTGAAAAGGGCTGGGAGGATATGAAAATATGCACCTTCCTCTGGACCTATTACGGCTATCCCAACGCTGTTTACGAGGGCGTTACCGTTGAAACAATGCGTACCCGTAACGGAGAGATTATGGCGGAAACGGATATGAAAAACGGTCGGCTTCCCGACGTTGACTATATCTGCGGTGTTCCCGATTCCGGCATTCCCCACGCAATCGGCTATGCAAACAAGAGCGGTATACCCTTTGCAAGACCTTTTATAAAGTACACCCCCACATGGCCGAGAAGCTTTATGCCACAGAACCAGTCAATGAGAAATCAGGTGGCAAAGATGAAGCTTATCCCTGTTCATGAGCTTATCGAGGGCAAGAAGCTGCTGTTCGTTGACGACAGTATCGTAAGAGGAACACAGATGCGTGAAACCGTTGAATTTCTCTACGAGAACGGCGCTAAGGAAGTGCACATGCGCTCCGCCTGTCCGCCGATTATGTACGGCTGCAAGTATCTGAACTTTTCAAGAAGCACCTCGGAGCTGGAGCTTATTGCAAGACAGATTATCCACGAGGCAGAGGGCGAAGAGGGCGTAAAATATATCGAGGAAT
>JBJERM010000285.1:0-10879 GCA_051882315.1 Ruminiclostridium sp. | reverse complement strand
AAACCCGGATTGAGTTTTACTTGACACAGCACAGTAAATCAAATATAATATAAATAGTATAACTGTAAGAAACGAGGTGTCCCAAATGGAAGAAGAAAATGCCCTTACCATACAATGGCGGAAAAGAGAGTACGTTATCCCCCTGGACAAGATACTCTATGTTATAATGAAAAGGAACAATGCGGAGATACACGCAAGCGGTGGCAGGGTATATCATGCCCGTCGTACATACACCGAGATAAAGCAGGCATTAAACGACGATTTTATCGAGGTCAAGAGGGGCTGTATGGTGTCCACAATGGCGATATATCGGTTCAAGAAAAAGCTGGAGCTTATCAACGGCGAGAGTATCGGATATACCGCCCGCAGAAAAAAGGCGCTTATCGAACAGCTGCACCGGAAGCGGCAAAGTATAATCGACGGCTTTTCCGCAGAGGGCGTTCCCGCAACCCCGGAGGAGTACCGCAGACATTACATCAGCTGTGAAAATCTGCCCTTTGCCTTTACGGACATTGAAATGGTGTTCAACAGCGAGGCTCACGCGGTGGACTGGATATTCCGCTACGGCAACGAGGCGCTTGCAAGGCTTGAAAAGATACCGTTAAAGCGGCTTATCGACAGCAGATTCAGCAGCCTTTTCCCGAAAATGGATACAAAATGGCTGTTCAACTACGAGCGCTCCGCAATTTACGGTGAAATCCTTGAAATCATAGATTACAGCCCCGAAATAGACACAACGCTTAAAATAATCTCATTCCCCACCTTCAAGGGTCACTGCGGCTGTATCCTGTTTGATGTTTCGCAGATATGGCTTACAAACGGGGGCGCAAAAAGCGCTCTGGAGTACTGCGGAATTACTTCTGAGGATAATTCGGAAAATTAAAATATTTTCTTTACCGTGCAGGTAGATTTCCCTCGATTTTTGTGTGCAGGAACACAGAAATTCCGGGGAGGCAGACTGCACGGTAAAAATTTTTTGTCGTTTCGTCCCGCTTTGATGTCGTTTCGTCCCGCTTTGGAAAATTTCACATAAAATCTATTGACAAAAATGGCAAATGTGAAGTATACTTAAGGCAGCAGCTCAGCAGCGGAGTTTATTGGCAGGCAAAAAGAGGTGTGTGAAATGGAGAAGTATATTTCTCCCGAAAAGGAAGTTGTTGAGTTTGAGACGGAGGATGTTATTACTACAAGTTGTACACCTGAAACCGGATTTGATAATGATAGCGATGAAGAATAATATCTTGACTCAACTATAACAAGGCAGTCAGCATACTGCCTATACGGCTATGAACAAATGAAACAGAGGTGAAACCCATGCAGACAATACTTCCGCCCTCCGACAATGTATTGAAGATGCTCGGAAAGCCGAGAAATTCCGAAAACGGCTATCGGCTGATGAAATATGTCATGACAAAAAGCATTGATTACGGCGTGCTTTTATTTAATGTGCTGACCCGTGAAATGCTGCTCTTAAGCAACGAGGAATACACATCATTGGATAAGCTTTCGGAACTGCGGGACAAGTGGTTTATGGTGCCGCAGGCACTTGAAGACAAGAAGTACGCAGATCAGGTGCGCTTTATCCGCAAAACGGTACATAAAAAGCCGGAGCACGTCACCAATTACACCATTTTTACCACAACCGACTGCAACGCGCGGTGCTTCTACTGCTACGAAATGGGTCGCTCACGCATACCAATGAGCGTGGAAACGGCGCATAAGGCGGCTGCATATATTGCTGAGCATTGCGGCGGGGAAAAGGTAAAGCTAAAGTGGTTCGGCGGAGAGCCGCTGTTCAACAGGCAGATTATTGACATTATTTGCGGCGAGCTGGCGAAGCATGGTATAGAATATCGGTCAAGTATCGTATCTAACGGCTATCTGTTTGACGAGGAAACCATAAATCGTGCAGAAAACCTCTGGAAGCTTAACTGGGTACAGATAACCCTGGACGGCACGGAGGAGGTTTACAACCGCAGCAAGGCGTTTATCTACAAGGACGGGCAAAGCCCTTACAGAATAGTTATGGCGAATATCGGAAGACTGCTGGACGCAGGCGTTCAGGTTCATATACGAATGAATCTTGACGAGCACAATGCCGAAGACCTGCTCCTGCTGGCAGAGGAGCTGCATAAGCGCTTTGCCGATAAAAAGGGGCTGTACGCATACAGCCATGTGCTGTTTGATTTTTCGGGCAGTAAGGAGCATGTGCGTGCCGACGAGGAACGCCGCAGGCTATATGAAAAACAGCGCCGGCTTTCGGAGCGGCTGGACAGCTATGGTCTGAAAGTGCACAGAGGGCTGAAAAAGGTCATACCCGTGAATATGTGCATGGCGGACAGCGGAAACTCGCTTACCATACTGCCGGGCGGCGAGCTTGGTCTCTGCGAGCATTACAGCGAGGATAATTTTGTTGGTCATATCGACGGTGAAAAGCTTGACGATAAAATGGTGCAAAGCTTCCGCGAAACATGGGAGCAGCTTGACGACTGCGCCGATTGCTTCTATTATCCTGCCTGTATCCGTCTGAAAAAATGCCTTGAGCTGAAAGAATGTTATCCCGAAATGAGGGAGGACAAAAGGCAGAGCATACTGGCTTCCATGCAGGAAACCTACGAAAAATGGCTGAATAAAGAGGAAGAGAACGAGGAAGAGCGTCCCGAACTCTGCTGACGGTGACAGATACGGGGTAAAACCTGTTTCTATATATTTTTGCGAAAGGAGGTGTGCGAAATGGAGAAATATGTTGCTCCCGAAATGGAAATCGTTGAGTTTGAGGCGGAAGATGTGATTACAACCAGTAATACTTTATGTCCAAATCTTGACGAAACGGAAATAAAATTTGGAACTGGTTACCCTAATTAAAAAGAAGCAAAGAATGTGGTTGAAATGGTAAGCAGTTATCCATCGTTCCAACCTACGCGGCAGAAAGTTAAAAAATTCTGCCGTTGACTTCCGAGCGGGCGGTTTTGGCTGCCTGCTTCCCCCAAAAATACGTTCCGAGAAAGGACGATAAATATATGAAGCTGAAAGATAATTTTATTACCCACGAAACAGACGGCGAGCAGATAATGGTTGCGGCGGGCGGCTCCTTCGCGGGTATGGTGCGCAGCAACGCCACAGCCGCTTTTATCGTTGACTGTCTTAAAACAGAAACTACCGAAGCCGAGATACTGGACAAAATGCTTGCAAAATATGAGGGCGACAAGAATGTCATGTCTGAGGATATTAAAACGATAATCGGCAAGCTGAGAAAAATCGGAGCTATTGATGGGTAAGTCAACCTTTGAGGAGGAAATCCGCCGCAAGGGTAAGCTTATTTACACAAACGTTGGCGACAGTATGGCGCCGCTTATCAGACAGGGTCGTGATTTGCTCATTATCTCTGCGGTAAACGGCAGGCTCAAAAAGTACGACATACCCCTCTACAAGCGTGACAGCGGACAGTCAGCTTATCTCACAGATACAGTCCCCATTCGCCAATATAACTGGGTATCTCCCGAAATTTTACGCTATGATTGCAAGCGCAAAACGGCTTATGGAGGCGGAAAGCTTTGAGGAACACTGTCCCGAGGGAGTGCTCGGCTCGGAGAAAATACATCGTTTCTATGATGACAGCTTTAAGGGTATACGGCTTGATAATGCCTGCTTTACATATCACCTAAGCAGCAAGAGAATTCAAGCACGCAGAAGTGACAGGCTGGCAGACTTTTTCAATAAGAATGAGAATACATAAAGCAAAACCCTTTCCGAACTCAATCGGAAAGGGTCGCTTTATTTTTTGCAATTTTGTCGTGCCTTTTTAAAAACGGTCGTACTTTTGGTCGTAAAGTCGTATATTTTCGACTTTACGAACGCTTAGAAAAGGCTCTGTTAAGCCAAATTACTTCTTCTCCGGCTTCATTGTGGGGAACAGCAGCACATCTCTAATAGAAGCGCTGTCGGTAAGGAGCATAACAAATCTGTCAAGTCCCATACCAAGTCCGCCTGTGGGCGGCAGACCGTATTCAAGGGCGGTGATGAAGTCCTCGTCGATTTCCGCATTAGCGCCCTGCTTTCTCTTCTCCTCAACCTGCTTTGCGAAGCGCTCACGCTGGTCGATAGGGTCGTTAAGCTCGGAGAATGCGTTACCGAACTCACAGCCGTTGATGAAATACTCAAAACGCTCTGTAAATGCAGGGTCAGAGGGCTTTCTCTTTGCAAGAGGCGAGTTCTCAACAGGGTAGTCGTAAACGATAGTTGGCTGGATAAGGTTGTCCTCAACGAATGCCTCAAAGAAGGCGATAAGAACATCGCCCTTTGTTGCGTTAGCCTTTTCAAGCTCCACATTCTTAGCATTTGCGGCAGCTCTTGCGTCCTCGTCGGTTGCCCATTCGTTAAAGTCAACGCCCGCATACTTCTTGACCGCCTCAATCATGGTAAGCCGCTCCCAGGGCTTGCCGACTGCGATTTCCTTGCCCTGATAGGTAACGGTGTCCGTGCCGCAGATTTTCAGCGTAACGGTACGGTACATATTCTCGATAAGGTCCATCATTCCGAAGTAGTCGGTGTATGCCTGGTACATTTCGATAGAGGTAAATTCCGGGTTGTGGGTTGCGTCCATGCCCTCGTTTCTGAAAATTCTTCCTACCTCGTAAACCCTGTCAAAGCCGCCGACGATAAGGCGCTTTAAGTAAAGCTCGGTTTCAATACGCAGATACATATCAATATCCAACGCATTGTGGTGTGTTACAAAGGGTCTTGCCGCAGCGCCGATTTCAAGGGTGTGAAGCACGGGTGTGTCAACCTCTAAGTAGCCCAGTCCGTCAAGATAACTTCTTATCTCGCGGAGGATAAGGGAGCGTGCAACGAAGGTGTCCTTTACCTCGGGGTTTGCGATAAGGTCGAGATAGCGCTTTCTGTAACGCTCCTCCTTATCCTTTAAGCCGTGCCACTTTTCGGGCAGGGGCAGTAAGGACTTGGAAAGCAGCTTTACGCTTTTTGCGTGCACGGAGATTTCTCCCCGCCTTGTTCTGAAAACGAAGCCCTCAACGCCGATAATATCCCCTAAATCCCAGGTCTTGAACTCCTTAAAGGCTTCCTCTCCGATTTCGTCGATTTTGATGTAAACCTGCATTCTGTCGCTGCCGTCACGGATGTCGATAAAGTTGGCCTTACCCATATCACGCCAGCTTGTAATTCTTCCCGCAAGGCTTACGTCCTGATTTTCAAGGGCTTCAAAGTTGTCTCTTATGGACTTTGCGTTGTTTGTTACATCAAACTTTGTGGTCTCATAAGGGTTCTTGCCCTCCGCCTTAAGCTGAGCCAGCTTTTCAAGCCTTATTCTGTGCTGCTCGGAAAGCTTCTCCTGAAGCTCCTCCTCGCTTAATTCTTCCTGTATGATTTCTTCTGCCATTTTGTCTTTCCTTTACTTACCAATGTCTATAATCTCGAACTTGAGTGTGCCGATAGGTGCCTCAACGTCGATTGTTTCGCCCTTCTTATGACCTAAAAGAGCCTTTCCGAGAGGTGACTCGTCGGAAATCTTGCCTGCCTTCATATTAACCTCCTTGGAGCCTACAATATGAAGCACAAGAATTTCATTTTCGCCGATGTCCTTAACGGTTACACGGTTGCCAAGCTGAACCTGCTCGGTGGAGAGGTTGTCAGCGTCGATAATTGTAACGTTCATGAGAACTGCTTCGATTTCAGCAATTCTTGCCTCGATAATACCCTGCTCGTTCTTCGCTTCGTCGTATTCAGAGTTTTCCGATAAGTCACCGAAGGAGAGCGCAACCTTAATTTTCTCCGCTATATCTTTTCTCTTGACGGTTTTGAGCTCTTCAAGCTCGTCCTCCAGGGCTTTAAGACCTTCCTGTGTTAATACTGTCTGCTTGTTAGCCATAATATGACCTTTCCTTTCGTGCTTTATTGTATGCCTTTAGGGGCATTAGCCTGCTGTTGCCGTTGCCGCTGTGATTATTACCTCGACCGCCTTTTTAAGCTGTTCGTCGGTGGTGGATGCATAATTGAAGGGGTCGGTTTCCTTAATTCCCTTATATTCAACCGAGAACTCGGGATTTACGCCTACCTCGTTGTAGATACTGCCCTCGTTTACGGTTCTTACTGTTGCAACGGAAATTTCTATTGCAGTACCGTCGCCGAATGCCTTTGTTTCCTCAATGGTACCGTAGCCCATAGTTACCGTTCCAACGGTCTTTGCGCTGTTGAAGTCCCGGAGAGAAACCGCAATAAGCTCTGCGGCGCCGCCTGTCTTTTCGTTTATTATAATACTAATAGGAAGATTTGTAAAGCCCTCGCCGGTAGTTTCGGCAATAGTTTTTGTCGAATTGTTGCGGTAAACCGCCGAAGCAAGCTCCGTTCCGCCCACAAAGCTGTTTAAAATTCCCGAAACGGGAGCGTAATAGCCGCCTGAGCAGTCCCTTAAATCAAAGATATATCCGCTTACCGCATTATCCCTGTTTTCCTCAAGAATAGCCTCAAGCTGTGCCGCCGTAACCCCGTTTATTGCCTTAAAACCAAGGTAAAGTATTCCGTTATCCAGCAAAGCACCCTTTACCGAGGGAATTTCAAAGGACTGACGGGTAAGGGTATATTCTGTTTCCTCACCGCTTCTTCTTATGAGGAATTTCTGCTTTGTGCCCTCGTCGCCGTACTTAATCTGATCCGCCGCAGCCTTGAAGCCTGTTTCAAGAACGCTTACCCCGCCGATTGAGGTTATAACGTCCCCTGCGGTTATTCCTGCCTCGGCAGCGGGAGAGTTGTCGTAAACCTCGGTTATTTTTACATAACCGCCCTCTTCCTTGCCGGTTTCCATACCAAAGCCTACAAGCCTGCCGCTTTCAAGGCAGGTTTTGTAGTAGTACTCGTTGGTGGTATAGTATTTTGCCATTTTATCGTTTATTCCGTCAAGGTAGCCGGAATAAACGCCTGTTTTTATGGCGTTATCGTCTATGGGGTAGATTGAATAGCTCCTTATAAAGGAATCTATTTCCTGCATACGGGTATTGATTTCCTCGCGCTGCTGAACGTCGGCGATTTTGTCGTTATAAGTATTCAGCGTAACCGTGCAGGTTATAACAAATGTAACCGCACAAGCGATTGCCGCAAGACTTATTGCAATACCAAGTGAAATTTTTCTGTTCATTCTCTCTCCGAATAAATTAATCAGCTTGTCTATAAAGCTATGTTTCAGGGTGATGAGAAATCGTCAGATGCTAGGAAACCGCATAACGGCTAGGCTTTGTGCCTGCCGTTATGGCGCAGCAAGGAGGCTGCGCAGTCATCGCCAAAGGGCGGCACGGACGCCGCAATACAAAGCGATGACAAGTTGACAGACGCAGATGGCGGTTTATCGTCAGCCTGTGTTATAAGTTATCAGCCCGGAACGCTTACATAAGCAAGGGGGTCCTGTCTTGCTCCGTCCTTACGAACCTCGAAATGCAGGTGAGGTCCTGTTGACCAGCCGGTAGAGCCTACCGCAGCAATAACATCGCCCTTGTTTACCTTCTGACCTACCGAAACGTAGATTGCACTGCAATGAGCGTAAAGGGTCTGATAGCCGTTGCCGTGGTCGATAACAACATACATTCCGTAGTCGTAGCCGGGAGTGTAGGAGGTTTTTGCCACAATAACCTCGCCGCCCTTTGAAGCATAGATGTTTGCGCCGTTTATTCCGCCGTCGCCCACGTCGATTGCGCCGTGATTGCCGTTATGGAATTCAGAATATCCGAAATATGTGGTGATAAGATGGAAATTATAATCCAGCGGCCAGCGCCACTCGCCCTCGTCATAGACAGTATCGCCCTGAGCGGCAGCCTGAGCTCTTCTGATTTCCTCGTCGATTTCCTTTTCGTACTGCTCGATTTCAGCACGGGAAACCTTTTTCAAGCTGGCATAATTAGCCTGTAAGCTTTCAAGATTGCTTATCTTTGAGGTGTAGCTGTTGTACTCGGCGGTATAGGAGGCGCTCAGGTCGGAGCTGTACTTTCTCTCCTCGTCAAGCGTCCTTCTCTCCGTTTCAAGCTGCTCCTTCTCCTCGCCTAACTTCTGCTTGTCATATTCAAGCTGTTCTACGTCCTTCTGAAGCTGCACCTTATCGTCCTCAAGCCTGTGAATATCCTCCAGCAGGTCGTTCATAAACTTAAGGTTCTGCTCGCTTACGCTTTTCATTATCTCGCTTTTAACGAAAATATCGTAAAAATCCGCTGAGCCTGCAATAATCGTCATATAGTCGTCGGTGTCGGTTATGTACATTGCTCTAATAATCTGCCCGAATTTATAGATATTATCCTTATTCTGAGCGTCAAGCAGCTCTATTTCGGTATTTTTATCCTCGATTTTCTTTTCGGTATCCTCTATTTTTGTCTGGAGGTCCTCAATTTCCTGCTCCTTAGCGACTATTTCCTGCTCCTTTTCGTAAATCTGATTGTTCAGCAGGTCGATTTTCTCCTGCTGAGCCATAAGCTTGTTGAAATAGTAGCCCTGAAGCTCCTCGTTTTCTGCAATATCACCGTCAATAGCGGCTATTTTTTTATCATATTCCGCAATCTTGGCTTCTGTATCCTTTATCTTCTGCTCAAGCTCCGCAATTGTTGCAGCGTGGGAAACGATTGTTGTATTTCCCGTCTGTGAGCCGACTCCCAGCAGCAGAATTGCCGCTAAAGCAGCAGTTCCTGCCCTAAAAAAAGCTTTTCTCCTTCTTCTTTTAATCATTAATATCAAACCTTTCGCTTTATGCCACAAAAAACTTATACTTTAACGTACTTA
This sequence comes from Ruminiclostridium sp., assembly GCA_051882315.1. Classification (GTDB taxonomy): domain Bacteria; phylum Bacillota; class Clostridia; order Oscillospirales; family Ruminococcaceae; genus Ruminiclostridium_E. The sequence goes on along the minus strand of JBJERM010000285.1, from coordinate 2,110 downwards.
CCGGTACTGATGATTGTTCCGAGAGCGCCTAAAAATGCGCCTAAAACGCAGTTCGCCGCAAGAACGTACCAGGTTACGCTGTCAAAGGGAATTATATTTACAAGTCCGAAAATCTCCCAGATTGTAAGGTCGTCCTTGAAAAGCTGGACAATAGCCTCGTAGGTAATCTTTGTTAAAAACCATGAGGCTGCACCCGCTGCAACGCCGATAAACATACCCTCGATAAAGAAGGGGATTTTTACAAAGGCGTTGGTAGCGCCTACAACCTTCATTATGTTGATTTCCTTTTTGCGGGCATAAACGCTGCTTCTGATGGCATTATAAATTATGATGACGCTTGTTACAATCATCGCCACTAACAGCGCTCCTGCAATAACAGAAAGGGTTGAACGGATATTTACAAGGACGGAGGCGAAGTCCTGTGGGGCGGAAACCTTTTCAACGCCCTCTATTGTTGCGAACTCCTCCGCTGTCTGTGAAATAAGGGAAATATCCTTTACGGTTACTCTGAAGGTATGGGGCATAGGATTTTCGGGCAGGTAGTCGAAAAGCTCGCCCATTCCCGGAGTTCCTTCCTCCATTTTAACCTTCTCGTCCTCCCAGGCCTCTTCCTTTGAATAGAAAACAACGCTTCCCGTGTTGGGGTTTGCGTTTATGGCGTCGGTAATGTGGGTAAGAGCGCTCTGCTCTACGTCGCCGTAAACGAAAAGGTCAATTTCGTTCTTCTCCTCAATATTGGACAGAATTACGCCGATGTCCATGGCGATAAGTGTGGAAAGTCCCACCAAAATAAGACTGACAAGCAGCACGCAGAAGCTTGCCAGCGACATCATGGCATTCTTGAAAACAGAGCCTACGCCCCGCCTTACAAGATAGCCGAAGTTACTCATTCTCATAAACTTATTCCTTTCCTGCGCATCAGACGTCCCCGCCCTCGATATAGTCGTCGAAAGCAACAACGCCGTCCTTGAGATTTATAATCCTGCCGCCGAAGTATTTTACAAGGTCGTGCTCGTGGGTAACCATTATTACCGTTGTGCCGCACTCGTTTATGTCCTTAAGCAGCTCTACTATCTCGTAGGAAAGCTCCGGGTCGATATTTCCCGTAGGCTCGTCCGCAATTATAATCTTCGGGTCGCAGGCAAAGGCTCTTGCAATAGCGACACGCTGCTGCTCGCCGCCGGAAAGCTGTCCGGGGTAGCATTTCGCCTTGTCCCCCAGCTTAACAAGGTTAAGCACATAAGGAACACGCTGTCTTATGTATTTCTTCGACTTGTCGATTACCCGAAGGACAAACGCCACGTTCTCGTACACCGTAAGAGAGGGGATAAGGCGGAAGTCCTGGAAAATCATACCGAGAGAACGGCGGAAGTAGGGCAGCTTTCTGTTGCGGAGCTTTGAAAGGTTATAGCCGTTTACAAAAACTCTGCCGCTGGTGGGCTGGATTTCCCTTGTAAGGAGCTTAAGCAGGGTGCTTTTTCCTGCGCCGCTGTTACCTACGACAAAAACGAACTCTCCGTCGTTTATCCGCAGGTTAACGTCGTTGAGCGCGTCAACTCCGCCCTTTACTCCGTCAACGTAATGAACGTCGACGTTCTTTAATTCTACCATTAAATCACCTTTTCAATAAATTGGTCGGTTTTTCTCCTGAAAACGGGCAGTTCTCCCCCTTTGCGACAGGAAAACCACGCAAGAACCCCGTTTTCGGAAATGCTGTCAGGAAACTGCGAGGCGGACAGAAAGTGCCGCCTCGTCAGAAAGTATGTCAGAAAACTGTGCTGTAATAAGTGTCGTATAAGTATGCTTTTGGTGCAGTCCGTCTGCTTACGCTCTGCACCTTGTCCCGTTCCCGCCTTAGAACTTAACCGGGTCTGCGGAAAGGTACTTCTTAACCATAAGAGCAATCTTGAAGATAATTGCGTGGTCGAACTCCCTTAAGTCAAGACCTGTAAGCTTCTTTATCTTGTCAAGCCTGTAAACAAGGGTGTTTCTGTGTACGAAAAGCTTTCTTGAGGTTTCGGAAACGTTAAGGTTGTTCTCAAAGAAGCGCTGGATTGTGAACAGGGTTTCGTGGTCGAGGGATTCGATAGAGCCCTTTTTGAAAACCTCC
>JBJERM010000284.1:0-11002 GCA_051882315.1 Ruminiclostridium sp. | reverse complement strand
CTCACTCCTTTTATGATGAACACCGGATTTTCCGCCGCAAGCATTGTGTGATTTCCAAGCCTTTTTGCCCTCGTTACGGAAATCTCCGATATTTCGGGTTCGGTTATTCCGAAGTCCGAAAAAGCCTTTTGGGCAGTACTGAGAGTTTCCAGAGAAACGGCTGTTATTACAACTTTTGCGGCTTTGTTTTTTTCGTATATTATACTTAAAATTTCGGATATTTTTCCGCAGGAGCCGCCTATAAAAACCCTGTCGGGACAGGGCAATTCTCTTAGCGATTCGGGGGCTTCGCCTCTTATTATTTCGACATTGTCACAGCCAAACTTAAGAGCATTTTTTCTTGTAAGCTCCACCGCCTCGCTGTTCTTATCAAGGGCAAAAACCTTCCCGTCAAAGCACTGCAAAGCCATTTCCACCGACACAGAGCCGCTGCCGCAGCCAATGTCCCAGCAAATGCTTTTGCTGCCTATATCAAGCTTTGAAATTACCGTGCTTCTGACCTCGGATTTTGTCATGGGAACGCTGCCGCGGATAAACTCATTATCGGGAATGCCGAAAGCAATTCCACGCTCAGATTCGGGGTTTTCCGTTACCATTACAGTAAGCTTTCCGAAGCTGTTTTCCGTGAAATCAGAAGCCTTTCCCGACAGTATTTTTTCGCTGTTATAGCCAAGATTTTCACCGATATATACCCTGATGTTTTCTCTGCCGTATTCGCAAAGCTTTCTGCAAATTTCAACAGGGCTAACATCACCGCCAAGAAGAAAAAAGCAAAACTCATTTCTGCACACATTACGGACAATATTTCCGTCAGCACCGTGCAGACTTATGAATTTCATATTCTGCCATGGTTTCTTTATCTTTGCGCAGAAATAAGCAGGGGAGGAAATCCCGCTTATAACCTCGGTTTCATAGCATGACAGCGCAGAAATAAGCTTTTCTGCTCCGCTGTAAAAGCCGCAGTCGCCGGACATAAGAACTGCAACAGAAGGACAGGAATTATTATGGATAAATTCAGCGATTTCTTCGGTTTTCCAGCTGATAAATGTATTTTTCCCAAGGGGCGAAAACGGCTCAACCATGCGCTTTGCGCCTATCAGAATATCGGCGGAACTTATTGCCGCCAATGCCTCCGCAGTGAGAGTTTTCTGCCCATCCATGCCAATTCCAACAATGTAAATCTTCATTTTATTGCCATTAAAATTCCTTTGATTTTTTCTATATTAAATCCCGTTTCATCGGGGCGTTTTATGGTCGCAAGCTCTATGCCAAGCTGCCTTACCGCCATAACCTTTTCAGGATAGCCGCCCGCCGCTCCGCTTTCCTTTGTCACAAGAATTTCTGCACCGCTTTTTTCGATATGAGCAATATTCTCCTCTGAAGAAAAAGGCCCTTTTCCGATAATAATTTTTTTCTCGTCAAAGCCATAGCTTTTGCAGTAATCAATAATCCCCTCGGCAGGCAGAACCCGCAGCCAGACCCGCTCAAAGCAGTTGTTCACGCCTTTTAACAGGGGCAATTCCTTGCTTCCGAGAGTGCTTAAAATCCGCTTATTTCCTGCGTTCAGATAGTCAATAAGCCCGCTCATATCATCGAATATTTTCCCCTCGGCAGCGGCTTCTCTTTTCCTTATCAAGCGAAAATATTCCGCTTTCGTTTCTTCACATGCAAGCCGGATATTTTCCGTTGCAAGCCCTGCATAAGGGTGAGTTGCGTCGATTACAAGGCTGAAATTTTTCTCGGAAATTAGCTTTGTCATTTGAGCCTTTTCCTGCTTTCCGATAAGCGGCTTTATGTAACTGCTTTTGGGGAGAAGCTCTGCGCCGTAATCGGTTGTTACGGAAACGCAGGCGAAAATTCTGTTCTCAGCGCAGTATTCCGCAAGCTCCCGACCCTCGGAAGTTCCGCCAAAAATCAGTATTCTACACATTTTCGTAGCCTCTCGGAGTCACCATTTTCCCGCCGATATTTTTGGTTTCGCTATTGCCGATAAAAACTGTTGTAAACATATCCGCCTGCGTTTTTTCAAGCTCCTTTAAGGTCAGAACTCTGCTTTCCTGCCCCTGTCTGCCTATATTTTTCACATATCCGCAGACGGTGTCTGGCGCTTTGTATTCAAGCAGAATTTTGCAGGCTTTTTCAAGATAATCCGCCCGCTTTTTCGAGGAAGGATTGTAAAGCGCTATTGTAAAATCTCCCTCTGCGGCGCATTTCAGCCGCTTGAATATTTTTTCTATGGGAGTAAGCAGGTCGGAAAGACTTATCACGGCAAAATCGTGGGTGAGGGGAGCGCCGAGTATTGCCCCTCCGCTTAATGCGGCGGTTACTCCTGCAACAGGCTCAATTTCGGTATTCGGGTACTTTTCCGAAAGCTCAAAGGCAAGTCCCGCCATTCCGTAAACGGCGCTGTCGCCGCTGCAAATAAGGGAAACGGTTCTGCCCGATTCCGCCTGTTCCAAGGCGTATTCAACCCGCTGCTTTTCCTGCCTCATAGCGGTAGAATAAAACTCCTTTTCGGGAAAAAACTCCCTTAAAAGCTCGGTGTAAACGGTATATCCCACAACCAAATCGCTGCGCCCGATTGCCTTTTCCGCCTCAATCGTCATTCCCTCACGGCTTCCGCAGCCAAAGCCTACAATATACAGCTTCATAAAATCCTCTTTTCAAAATCAATTTCCGTGGGCAGCTCTGCCGCCGCCACGGTTACGCCATTCTCTGCCATTTTGGGCATTATCAGCCTGCCGCCTGTCAAAACTGCGCTTCTTTCGCAAACGTTATCCGTTCCCGTGCGGGAAAGCACAAAATCCGATTTCTGAAAATCTCCGCTTGCGCTCATAAGCTGTTCGGCGGTATAAGTAATTAGTTTAAGACCGTTCTTTTTGCAGAACTCGATAATGCCCGCTTCATCTGCTTTTATATCAATTGTAGCAGCATAGCAAAGCCTGCGCTTATCAATTCCTGCACCAAAAAGACTATCAAAAATATGGGCTTCGATTTTATTGCAGGTCGTTCCCCGCTTACAACCTATGCCTATGCAGATATTTTTCGGAACGAGATTAAGCGTAATTTCAAAGGGCTTATTGCCGCAGTTTGAGGAGATACAGATACCAGTCCGACAGGGCGTATTTACTGCGATTTCGGGCGGTATATTTTTACATTCATAGTCGCTCACAAGCCCGATTTTTTCATTGTCAAGCACTGCCGCAGCTATTTCCTTTGCGGCGGAAAGGTCGGTTATAACAAGATTGTTTGCTTTTGCAAAGCTGTCGGGAGAAAAAGCGCCGCCTATGTCCGTGGCAGTTGTGATAACCGCTTTTGCGCCGGTTTTTTCGGCGATTATTTCCGCTAATATGTTTGCGCCGCCAAGATGTCCCGATAAAATCGGTATCACAAAGCTGCCGCAGTCGTCTATTACTATAACCGCAGGGTCGGTTGCTTTTGAACGAATAAAAGGGGCAATCGAGCGCACCGCAATACCGCAGGCGCAGATAAAAATAAGAGCGCCGCTGCTGTAAAAAATGCGGGAAACAAGCTCATTTATATCCGAAAAAGCCTCCGAATTTTCGTCCTGCTTTTTATGGAAGCAGTATCGTTTTACCCCATATTCCTCCAAAAAAATCCTGCTTATTTTTTCAGATAAAAGCCGCCCTTTTTCTGTAAATGAAATTATGGAAATTGTCATTTTTCAGCCTTTCTGAACTCTGTTTCAAAGCTTTTGTCATACAGCCTTGAAAGCTCGTAATCGCTTCCGAGAAAATCGCCTACAGTAATCAGAGCGGTCTTTTTTATGCCTTTTTTTTCGGCGGTTTCCGAAAGAGTACCAACTGTGCAGCGGCAGATTTTTTCATCAGCCCAGCTTGCCTTATAGACTATTGCGGCGGGAGTTTCATAGCCGTAACCGCCGGATATAAGCCGCTGTGAAAGCTCAGAAAGCATACCTGCGCTAAGGAAAATAACCATAGTTGAACAGTGGGCGGCAAGGCTTTCTATGCTTTCCCTTTCGGGTACGGCGGTGCGGCCTGCCATTCTCGTTATGATTACCGTCTGGGACACTCCGGGGAGGGTATATTCTGCCTTGAGCGCCGCTGCCGCACCGCAGAAGGAGCTTACTCCGGGGCATATTTCATAAGCAATAGAAAGCTTATCAAGCCTTTCCATCTGCTCTCTTATTGCACCGTAAATTGAGGGGTCCCCCGTATGCAGACGGACGGTATTTTTCCCCTCTTTTTCCGCATTTTCAATAACCGAAATTACCTCGTCAAGGGTCATATATGCGCTGTTATGTAACTCACATTCCGCCTTTGCATATTTAAGCAATTCGGGATTTACAAGAGAGCCTGCGTATATTATTACATCTGCGTTCTCCAGCAGCTTCTTTCCCCGCAGGGTTATCAAATCGGCAGCACCGCAGCCTGCACCTACAAAATTAACCATTATATTCCTCCGAAATAAGCTTTATGAGTCTGTCGGCAAGGGAGGTTTTCACCCTTACTCCAAGCTTGTCCGAAAACATAACCGCGCCGATTTCCACGCTGTTTTTCACCTTTGCGTTAAGATAATATTCAGCCCGTCCGGCGAGAATTTCAAGAGCTTTCTCCATATATCCCCCGCTTTTCAGAATGTCAAGGGCAGCGTCAACGGTAGCACAATCGGGCAGCTTTTTCAAAAGCTCAGTATTCGCACCCGCCAGCAATCCGCAAGTCACAAGTACCTCCATTCTGCCGTCAGCCTGCGCCGAATGTGTGTTCATAATCCCTGCCCCAAGCTTAACAAGCTTTCCGATATGCCCGATTATAAGCACACGCAGGAAGCCGGTTTCAAGGGCAATATCAATAGCCTCGCCGATAAAATTGCTGCACTTAACGCTTTTTTGAAGAGCAAAGGGCATAGAGCGCTGAATAAAGCTTTCGCTGTAATTTCCAAGAGTAAGCAGGAGATTTTTATACCCCTCAGCTCGGCGCATTTTCGCCTCCACTCGGATAGTTTCAATAAGGGCGGAATTGCTCATAGGCTCAACTATTCCGCTTGTTCCGATTATCGAAATCCCGCCCTTTATCCCCATTCTCGGATTGTAGGTTTTCTTTGCAATTTCTTCCCCATTCGGAACTGAGATTTCCACCCGAAAACCGCCGCTGTAACCGTATTTTTCGGCAGTTTCAAGCACTTCCCGGGTTATCATTTTTCGGGGAACGGAGTTGATTGCAAACTCTCCAACGGGCTGGTCAAGTCCCGCCTTTGTAACAATTCCAACGCCCTTTCCGCCTGTTATTTCAACACCCTGGGGTATAAGGCTTACTCTTGCAAAAATCAGCGCTCCGCTTGTAACGTCGCAGTCGTCGCCGCCGTCTTTTTTTATCCCGCATTTTGCGAAATCTTCCCCCGCTTCAGCCTCCTGCACTTCAAGCTTAAGCGAAATTCCCTTAGGCGTATCAATGCACACGAAGGAAGACTTACTGCCCGAAAGAAGAATTTCCGCCGCAGCCTTTGACGCAGCAGCAGCGCAGGAGCCTGTCGTATAGCCGCAGCGCAGCTTTTCGCTTCCCCGATAAACATATTCATTAAGCATTTCATTCTACCCGCTTGCTGTGCCTATGGCGCCTGCGCTCAGCACGCCTTTGCTGCTTTTCCCGATACATTGGTGAGATTTCCTTTAATCCCGCTGCTTCCAGCGCTCTCGGCAGCGGTCCGAAGGCTGATTTCACATACTCTAATTCTTTAACTGAAAAATCACTCTTTTGAGGCAGTCTTTGAAGCTCCTTTTGCTTTTCTATAAGAAATCTGATTGCCTTCTGACGTCTATAACCACGATTATCAATCGTATCCCGCAGATGCTCTATGTATAAAGCGCGGATTTCTTCGTATTCACCAAGACCCTTTATTACAGTCTCAACCTCAAACCTTTCAGCTTCAAGAACAGATTTCCAGCTATCCTGCTCATTTCCTGCCATATCATTGTTTGCGTGGTCTCCCGCAACAAGCAGCAGCGGCGTTAGTACAACACGGCTGAAACCATTTTCCTTTAGCTTCATAATTATGTCATTTATGTCAGGCTTTGCGTCAACCGTTCCTATAAATATATTTTTAATGCCTTTATTTCTGCACACCTCGTCAAACTTCTCATAAGTACAGTTTGCATTATGTTCGGTTCCATGCCCCATAACAGCAACTGCATAACTGCTGTCAAAGTTTTTTTCAAGCAATTCGCAAACACGCTCAATATCATGCTTTGTACGAAGCAAAGGAATACCTATCCTTAAGTTCGGAATGCTGCCTTTATATTTATTTACCGCAGCGCATAGCTTGTCGTATTCAAATCCGTCTATGAGGTGAGTCGGCTGAACAATTACCTCGTAAAAGCCCTCGTCCTCAAGCTTGTGCATAGCCTCTTGAACAGTATCAATTATCATTCCTCTTTTTCTTAATATTTCGATTATTGTACCGCTTGTAAATGCACGTCGTATTTCAAAATCCGGATAAGCTTTTTCAAATTCTTCTTCCAGCTTTTCAATGGAATTTTTCAGGGCACTTTCATAGGAAGTGCCAAAGCTTACTGCAAGTATCGCCTTTTTCATTTAACTGTCCTTTCTGAAAAATATCGTCCCTCTTTTCATAAGGCTGCCTATAAAAACCATAGTGCCTCAAATCCGGTCATTATTCAAATTTCATCAGACATTCATCAATATCTTTAAGATTATTCTTACATACGCTATATGCGCCTGTACAGCCGCAGGACAAATCGAATATTTTCATTTGAAAACTTTCCTTTCAATATTATTCCAATGCGCCTTCCATTTCAAGATAAATCTGCTGTAACTTTTCTCGTTTATCCTCCGAGGCATTCCACATTCCACGCTGAACCGATTCAAGAAGTCGCTCGCTCATAGCATGGAGTGCGTAGGGGTTTTCCTGTTTAATCCAGTCCCTCAATTCTTTATCGTTAATGTAGGTGTCATAAATCATTTCATACATGTAATCATCAATAACGCCGCTTGTAGCGTCCCAGCCGAAAACAATGTCCACCATCGCCGAAAATTCCTGTGCGCCCTTGAAGCCGTGCTTTTTTAATCCATCAATCCATTTCGGATTATTGATTCTTGCCCGCATTATTCTGGCGGTTTCCGTATGGATATTTTTTGTGGTAATATGACTCACATCGGCAGCATTTGAGGAATAGGACAGCGGAGCAGCGCCCTTTTGGGATTTAACTGCGCTGATAAGACCTCCGTGATAATTATAAAAATCATCGCTGTCCAGCATGTCCGCTTCACAGGAAGAAATGTTTTTTACAGTAGCGTCGCAGGTTGTTAATCTATGTGCAAACAACTCTCTGCAAGCTTCACCGTGCATTTTACGGGAATAACCGTGCCCGCTCCAGGTTATGTAAGCCTCTCCCAGATCAGTATCCTTTTCCCACTTTTTGCTGCTAATCATTATATCAACGCCAGCGCCGTAGGTTCCTGGCGGACAGCCGAATACTCTTAATGAAGCTCGTTCGTATGCCTGCTCACGCTCCATTCCCGATTTCATAAAATCGGAGATGTCCTTTTCAATATGCTTTTTTATGAAGTTATCCTGGTTATTTTCATCAAGGGAAGCCGCAAGATTTACTGCCTCGTCAATAAACTCTATCAAATTCGGAAAGGTGTCCCGGAATAATCCCGTAATGCGAAGAGTAGCGTCAATCCTCGGTCTGCCTAACATATCTGTGGGAATTACCTCCAGCCCGATAACCCGGTCTGTTTCTCCCAGCCAGACCGGTCTTATTCCGTAAAGATAAAGGACCTCAGATATATCGTCGCCGTTTGTTTTCATAGTTTCACCCGCATATACAACTATTGCTATGCTTTCGGGTATTTCTCCGCTTTCCTTCTTATATTCCTCTATCAGCTGATTTGCAAGCTTGATTCCTGTTTCGTATGAAGCACGGCTCGGTATTTCATTCGGGTCTATTGTGTAAAAATTACGTCCCGTAGGCAAAATATGTGCATTTCCTCTGCTTGGTGCGCCGGAAGGACCTTTAAGCACGAATTTCCCTCTGATTCCCTCGGAAAATGCTTCAAGCTCCTCCGTAGTCTTTAACAAAGAAGGTAATATCGTACCGCTTACATAATTAAGACAGCTGCGAAGCTTTTCACTGTTTTTCATATCAAGCCCATATTTTTCGGCGATAGTTTTTATTGCATTATCTATGCGATCCGCTTTGTATTCTTCTGTTTCCCAAAGTGTGAAAAGCTCTCGACCTATTTCATCGGCTGATTCTATACGCATAGCATTGGTAATTCCGTCAGATGCAAGCTCCGGTTTATTCATAAGCCGGTCTGCGTCATATCCCTGCATAGCGCAGATTCCTTGTCTTAGCGACGGAACCGTACCGTTTTTAACCCGCACAAGCAGCCGCAGCATATTTCTCATCCGTTCATTTTCCGGTGCATTTCCGAATATATGCAGCCCGTCCTTTATCTCCGAAGCCTTTATTTCGCTGACCCACAAATGCAGCTTTTCGGCGGTTTTCTCAAAATCATCGGAAAAATCCTTCTCCGATAATCCCAAATCCTTATCAAGACCCAGCTTTCGTGAAACAGCGGCTATTTCATCACAAATAATTCTCGTTTTAGAGTTTTCGTTCAGTTTGGATTGATAATACTTCGCAAGCAAATCATCTATAACCGAAATATCGCCATATACTCCGCTTTCGGTCATAGAGGGAATAAGATGGTCGATAATGCATGCGGCTGTCCGTCTTTTTGCCTGTGCGCCTTCTCCGGGAACGTCAATGATATAGGGATACAAATGGGGCAAATCTCCGACAGACACATCGGGATAGCAGCTTTCGGATAAACCGATTTCCTTTCCGGGAAGCCATTCAATTGTGCCATGAGTTCCCACATGGACAATAACATCAGCTCCGAATATTTTTTCCACATAGCGGTAAAAGGCGATATACTGATAAGGGCACACAATATCCGTGGAATGATAGCATTCTTCTGCTTTTTCCTCTAAAGCACGGGGAGGCTGCAAGCCGATAAGGATATTCCCGTTGATGATACAAGGAACGAGAATCTTATCTCCCACCGTCATAAATTCGCCGGGAGCAACACCCCAGTCACGAATAAGTTCGTTCTTAACCTTGTCCGAAAAGCCTTCAAACCAGGGTTCCCAGTCATTTCTTTCCACTATCGCCTCTGCCCGTTCAAGCATTTCCTCCTCTGACATAAAGCGGTGGTCATTTGAAAGACCTGCAATTATCCTGTCAATTATTTCTTTTCCGTTGGCAAAATCATATTCTGTTTTAACTCCCATTTCCTTAAGCCGAAGAAACATATTGTAAACCGACGCAGGAGTGTCCAGACCATAAGCACAGCCTATCATATCGGCGCGGGGCGGCATATTGTGCAGAATTATTGCAACCTTCTTTTCGCTGTCGGCTAAAAGAGATAGCTTTGCCCAGTTTTTGGCAAGCCGCACTATTTTTTTGGCTCGTTCTTCGATAAGAACCAGCTTGTCTTTAATACCGTATGGCGTTTTTACCTGCTCCATGCAGGCAAAAGGAACAGAAATCAGCTGCCCGTCATACTCCGCCGTATAAACATTACCGAGGTAAACAGGGTCCATTCCCCTTACCGACTGCCGCCACTGCTCGTATGTGTAATTTGTAACAAGAGCATGAATGGCAGGTACCCCAAGTATCTCAAAAACGCTGTCTGTAACCTTTTCCATACCGCAGCCCGGGGCAGAAAGAATACTAAGGGAGTGACCCGTTGTAACAATGACAGACTGAACTAGCGGACTGCCGTTATACATCATAAATTTGCGGAGAGTTTCTCTCAAACCCTTATATGAGCCGTCAGACGACGGCATAATATTTGAATATACCGTAAGAGGAGTACAGTCGTAGCTTTTGATAATCTCAATAAGCTTATCAAGGTGCTCTGTATCGCCTCTGCTTATTATACTGAAATGAACAAGAACTCCGATTACAGGCTTTTTGCTTTCGTTGACAAACCTTATATAATCATCGTCCGTCATATTGTTTTCCTTTTTGTAAAACCCGTCCCAGACGGGTAAAATCACATCTGCGTATTGGAGCTTTATTCCCGCTGTTTTATTGATAAGATAGCGCAGGAAATTCTTAATATTCTCTTCTCCGCCGGCATTCAGATAGGAAAGAAGCCTGCTTATCTGATTGCCCGGAAGCTGACATCTCTTTGTCATTTCCTCCATTTCGGAGTCTATTGTTGAACGAAAAAAGTAGGGCTTAATTCCCTCGAAAAGCTCTCTTAGTCCGATATAGCGCTTAAAATTCGCCATACTTCCGTGAAAATCAAACATCACAAAATCAGAGGATTTCATACTATCCTTACATTCTTTATACAATTCATCATCTGCGTCTATTTCGTATGTATCATAAGCGTTGAAAAAAACTCCGTCGGTTTCTATTTCGGCAAAAGCCTTACGAAATTCGCACATTCTGTTTTTGCCTTCAAATAAAGCGGTAATGCTGAACATAAATCCTCCAAATCAGCACAAATCAGGCAGACCGAAACAGTCTGCCTGTTTGCACCTTAATCAATTACTGTTTAATATCAACAAAATAACTAAGTTCTCTGTCTGCAAATAAATCGGGATACATAACGGCAGCAAGGTCGCCTGCCATGATATCGGACTGGTCTATTCCGTTCCAGAAAATACCCGAGTACTGATAAACCCTGTTGTTGGCATAAGCCTTGCATTCCGTAATCTGCGGGAATGCACCTTCAACTCCTTCAAGACCGTTGCAGTATAAGGGGGTAGAACCGTAAATAATAACATCTGCGTCCTGAATTAAATCGTATGCCGCTTCAAGCGTTACGGAGCTTTCGGATATACCGCTGAATACATTCTCACCGTTCATATCAGCAATCATTGAGCCGAGCCAGCTTGTATCCTTTGTAGCGGAAACGGAACCGTTATAAACGCTGAAAACAGCTATTTTGACTTTCTCCTGATTTTCAACTGCTGCTTT
>JBJERM010000283.1:0-3157 GCA_051882315.1 Ruminiclostridium sp. | reverse complement strand
AGCGCCACCTTGCCAAGGTGGAGGTAGCGAGTTCGAGCCTCGTAATCCGCTCCAAGCCGAGTGCCTCGGCACACATAAAGCCCGATTACAAGTCGGGCTTTATTTTTATGTATTGCTGCACCCTTGCAAGTTTATTTTGTATGATACTTGCAAGCCCGCTTTTAGCAGGCTTTTTTGTTGCTGAAATTATAGGAGTTGTGTTTGTGATTTTAACCGCTATTGTAATTATTGTTAAAAAGCGAAAATAATAATTGTACAGTATTACTATTTATTTCTGATGTTTCTAATGATATAATAGATATATAAATAAATTATATGGAGGACAAACCAATGAAAGCTTTTGGTGTTATTATTTCCGTTATATTAATTATATTCGGTGCAGCATTTCCGATACCTAAGAAGCATATCTATGTATCTAATTATTCGTATGATACAGGGTGGGTTGATGAGAAGGGAGAGGGATATGTAGGCGGCGATGCCTACAACTATCAGATTGAAGCCTCTCTCAAAGGCGGCTGGGTAAGCGGTGTTCTTGCTATGAAAGCAATAAGCGTCTCCTCGGGAATACTTTTATTCTTCTTTGTCATGTATGCTGATAAAAAGCAGAAGGAACTTGAAAAGCAGACAAAGCTGCTGGAGCAGATTTCCGGTAAGTCAGCGGAAAATGCTACTATCCACAAGGAACAGCCGGTACAACCAGCACAGCCAGCTGAAAGTCTTGCTGATTAATTCAAAAACAATGAGAGTATTTCGTTATTGTTTAGTATATTATTGTATTTGGTTAAATTCTTTTTGATTCTATAATAACTGTTTTATGATACTCTACCAAAAATCCCCCTCCCGCAACTACCAAGACATCTCCCGCCAACTCCTAAAAGCCTCGGGAATAAACTCCAACCGCCGACCCCACGGCTTTGAGGGTATTGCCGGCTTCGACTTCGGGGACATATACATTGACGAAAAGCTTGCAGACTGCCTTACCGACAGCCTGCGCTCCGAGATAGACGACTGCCTGCGGCGGATAATTCGGGACGATTTCGGCGAGGTTACAGCCGACGAGCGGGAGGAAAATACCGATAACCGCTATTTCGGAAACGGCAAGGGGATAATTGCAAGATTTGCTTTGTCGGCGGGGAAAATCGAGATAAGAGTTGAGGAGGACTGCACGAAAATCCGTCTTATCTGATACTGCACAAAAATAAAAGGCTCGAAGCCCGAATAACGGGTTTCAAGCCTTATTTTTATACTCAGCTTACTTTACAGCTGCTAAAAGCGCCTCGGTCTTGTCGGTCTTTTCCCATGCAACACCAAGCTCCTCGCGTCCCATGTGACCGTAAGCGGCAAGCTCCTTGTACTGGGGCTTTCTCAGGTCGAGGGCGGAGATGATTGCAGCAGGACGAAGGTCGAACACCTTGTTTACAGCCTCGCTTATCTTCTCGTCGCTGTACTTTCCTGTGCCGAAGGTGTCAACGAAAACGGAAACGGGCTTTGCAACGCCGATTGCGTAGGCAAGCTCAACCTCGCACTTTTCAGCAAGACCTGCCGCAACGATATTTTTTGCAACGTATCTTGCCGCATAAGCTGCGGAACGGTCAACCTTTGTGGGGTCCTTGCCGGAGAAAGCGCCGCCGCCGTGTCTTGCGTAGCCGCCGTATGTATCAACGATTATCTTTCTGCCTGTAAGTCCGCTGTCGCCCTGAGGTCCGCCGATAACGAAACGGCCGGTGGGGTTTACGAAGTACTTTGTGTTTTCGTCAAGCAGCTGGGCGGGAATTGTGGTCTTGATAACCTTTTCGATAATGTCTTTTCTTATCTGCTCAAGGGTTGCGCTTGCCTTGTGCTGGGAGGAGATAACAACTGTATCAACTCTTGCGGGCTTGCCGTCAACGTATTCAACTGTAACCTGTGACTTTCCGTCGGGAAGCAGGTAGTCGATAACTCCGCTCTTTCTTACCTCGGTAAGCTTCTTTGCAAGCTTCTGTGCAAGGGAGATAGGAAGGGGCATAAGCTCCTTTGTTTCGTTGCAGGCATAGCCGAACATCATACCCTGGTCGCCTGCGCCTGTGTCCATTGCGTTTTCCTCTCTGCCTTCAAGTGCGTTATCAACGCCCATTGCAATATCGGGGGACTGCTTGTCCAGAGTGGTCATAATTGCGCAGGTGTTGCAGTCGAAGCCGTACTCCGCCTTGTCGTAGCCGATTTCCTTAACGGTCTGGCGAACGATTGCGGGAATGTCGATAACAGCCTTGGTTGTGATTTCGCCCATAACCATAACAACGCCTGTTGTTGTGCAGGTTTCGCAGGCTACACGGGACATAGGGTCCTGCTCTAAAAGAGCGTCAAGAATACTGTCCGAAATGCGGTCGCAGATTTTATCGGGATGTCCCTCTGTAACGCTTTCGGAGGTGAATAAAAACTTTGCCATTTCTTTTTCCTTTCTATATTCGGGTTGATTACCGCTTCTTTTTTCACGGTAATGTGCTTTTATGCGTCAAAAAAAGCTCCCTATTGGGAGCTTTGATTTCACTCCCTCATCTTTCGCCTTTCGGCGCAGGAATTGGCACCATTTTCGCTTTGCGAAGGGTTGCCGCAGCTTCACAGGACCTGTTCCTCCACTGCTCTTGATAAGGATACTATTTTATCAGCGAATTTATTGTAGCACATATATAGCGGTTTGTCAATAGCGGCGGCACAATTTATGGGGGAAAATGCTTTTTGTTGACTTTTTGGGGGCAGTATGCTATAATTTGTTAAAAAGCGAGGTGTTTTTATGCTTTGTGAACTGAGGAAATGGCGGCTTGAGGACGCCGGGGCGCTGGCTTCAATGCTTTCGGACAAGCGGGTGCAGGATAACCTTCGGGACGGACTGCCCTATCCATACACGGAGCAGGACGGGCGGGACTATATTTCTGCTATGCTTTCTGCCGACGAGAACAGCACCTTTGCCTTTGCGATTATATACGAGGGCAAGGTTATCGGCAGTATCGGCGCTTTCCGCCAGAGCAATATCCACCGCCGCACAGCGGAGCTTGGCTACTACATAGGCGCTGATTACTGGGGCAAAGGTATTATGACTGAGGCGGTAAAGCAGCTTTGCAGCTATATTTTTGAAAACACCGACATTATCCGTATTTTCGCAGAGCCCTTTGCATACAAC
>JBJERM010000282.1:0-11015 GCA_051882315.1 Ruminiclostridium sp. | reverse complement strand
TTGAACATACCCCCGGCAAGCGCGACGGCGCTTGACCCGTTTGAAGCTTGATTGCTGCTGAGTATCTATGGGGAGATTTCGGTGCACATTCACAGTTTTTGCGAGCGATTTACTTTTGGGAGTTTGCAAAACGGGGCAAGTTGCGATTATTGCTGTTCTTTCATACTATTCTGAAAACTCACCCGCTTTGCGCGAAGCGGCTGAAAGTTTTCCGCGCAGCTTGCTGCGGTCCCTTCTTACAAAAGGGCTGAAAATCTTTTTTCTCTTCTTCTCTTCATTCTCTTATGCCTCTTTCCTCTCTCCAAAATCTCTCCCACGCAAAAAACTCCCGAAGCGGGCGCTTCGGGAGTTTTTGAGTAATCTATCAGCAGAAGGGGTTTTCTGACTTGTAGAGCATGGATTTGGGCTGGTTGAAGCCGATTTCTTCTACGCCGAGGTAGCGGAAGACGTTGTAGAGAGCCTTGCCGAAGTGACCGAAAGCAACAGCGCCGTGGTGGGGGAAGTTGCCCTCAATAAGAACGTGGCGATAGAATCTGCCCATTTCGGGAATAGCGAATACACCGATTGAGCCGAAGGACTTTGTGGGAACGGGGAGAACCTCGCCCTGGGCGATATAGGCTCTGAGCTGTGCGTCTGCGGTGCTCTGGAGACGGAAGAAGGTGATGTCTCCGGGGATAATGTCGCCCTCAAGAGTACCCTGTGTTACTTCCTCGGGAAGGCTTCTTGCCATAATCATCTGATACTTCATGGAGCAAGCGTTAAGCTTCTTGGAAGTGGTATTGCCGCAGTGGAAGCCCATAAAGGTATCCTGAATAGTATAGGGGAACTTGCCCTCAATAGAAGCCTTGTACATATCCTTGGGCACGGTGTTGTTGATATCAAGCAGAGTAACAGCGTCGCCGGATACACAGGTTCCGATAAATTCGCTTAATGCACCGTAAATATCAACCTCGCAGGAAACCGGGATTCCTCTGCCGGTAAGACGGCTGTTTACATAGCAGGGAACAAAGCCGAACTGGGTCTGGAATGCGGGCCAGCACTTTCCTGCAATAGCAACATACTTTCTGTAACCCTTGTGCTGCTCAATCCAGTCAAGGAGAGTAATTTCGTACTGAGCAAGCTTGGGAAGAATGGTGGGCTTTAAGTTGCCTGCACCAAGCTCAGCTTCCATATCCTTTACAACCTCGGGGATTCTGGGGTCGCCCTCGTGCTTCTTGAATGCCTCAAAAAGGTCAAGCTCGGAGTTTTCTTCAATCTCAATGCCAAGATTGTAGAGCTGCTTTATCGGTGCATTACATGCAAGGAAGTTGAGGGGGCGAGGACCGAAGCTTATAATCTTAAGCTCTGAAAGTCCGATAAGCGCCTTGGCTACGGGTACGAACTCGTTAATCATATCCGCAACCTCTTCCGCTGTGCCAACGGGATATTCGGGTATGTAAGCCTTGATGTTGCGAAGCTTAAGGTTATAGCTTGCGTTTAACATTCCGCAGTAAGCGTCGCCTCTGCCGCAGATAAGGCTGTTTTCGCTGTCCTCTTCTGCCGCAGCAGCAAACATTACGGGGCCGTCAAAGTGCTTTGCAAGGAGAGTTTCCGCAATTTCGGGGCCGAAGTTTCCGAGGTAAACGCAAAGAGCGTTGCAGCCCGCCTTCTTAATGTCCTCAAGAGCCTGAACCATGTGGATTTCGCTTTCAACAATGCAAATCGGACATTCGTAGATTTCAGCGTCGCCGTACTTTTCCTTGTACGCCTTAACGAGAGCCTGTCTTCTTGAAACCGAGAGGGTTTCGGGGAAGCAGTCACGGGAAACTGCAACAATTCCGATTTTAACCTGTGGCATATTAATCATTTCTGTATCCTCCTGTAATTTGTGCAGCGCTCTGCTGCGCCGCTTAATCGTTTACATTATACCATATTCGGCAGTAATATGCAATAGCTTTGACGATTTTTTTGAATTTTTGTGCAGGATTACGGGGAGTGTTCTTGTGCGGCGGCGAAGCCGCCGCACAACCGCCCGCCCTGCGCCCGAGTTTTGCGGCAAAGCCGCAAAACAACAGGCGCAGGGCGGGCGCTTCGCCGCAAAACCCTTCGGGTTTTGCGGCGATTTGTGCGGCTGCCTGAAGGCAGCCGCCCGCCGAGCTTTGTACAGCAGCAAAAAGCCGGCGATTATCACCGCACCTTTGCCGTGGATTTTCACAAATGAGCGCCGCTTCCCGCCCATTATTCATTCTTCGTTATTCTTTATTTAATATTCAATAAAAAGCATATTGCAGGCTGCCGAGAAGCCGCCAGATGCTAGGAAACCGCATAACGGCTAGGCTTTGTGCCTGCCGTTATGCGGGTGACGACGCAGATGGTGGTTTATCGGCAACCTGCTAATTAACTCTCCCGTCTGCAACCCTTATTACCCTGTCCGCCGTCCTCGCCGCCCCGAGGTCATGGGTAATAAGCACAATCGTCTTCCCTCTCCCGTTCTCCTCCCTCAGCAAGTCCATAACCCTCGCCCCCGAGCGGGTGTCAAGACTACCGCAGGGCTCGTCCGCAAGGATTAGGGGTGCGTCCGCCGCAATCGCCCTTGCTACCGCAACACGCTGCTGCTGACCGCCGGAAAGCTCCCCCGGCTTATGCCCCGAGCGCATGGAAAGCCCAACCCTGTCCAGCGCCGCTTCCGCCGCTTCATAGCTTTTGCGGCGGGAAACGCCCCTGTATATAAGGGGCAGGGCTGCATTTTCAAGTGCCGTTAAGTTCGGCAGCAGGTTGAAGCTCTGGAAAATAAAGGCGATTTTCTCATTTCGCAGCTTAGTGCGAAGCCGCTTTCCTGCCTCGGTTATGTCAAGCCCGTCAAGGTAGTACTTCCCCGAGGTTGCCCCGTCAAGACAGCCGAGAATGTTCATAAGGGTAGTTTTCCCCGAGCCGCTTGCACCCGTAACCGCCACAAATTCGCCCTTCTCAACGGTTATCGAAACATCGGAAAGGGCGCAAAAGGGCGCTGCTCCTCCGTAAATCTTACAGAGCTTTTCTGTTCTTATCATCTGCTTCCCGCCTTTCCCCTTAATTTTCCTTGCCGCCCTTATCCTTTTGGGGCAGTATGTTTTCCTTCCCTCTTTTGCTTATGTTATCCTTTTTCTCCTCGTAGTAGCAGCAGGGCGAAACCACCGCATTGGTTATAACCGCCCGCCCCTCAAGGCAGCAATAGCCCTCCTGCTGGTGTCGGCAGTTCCTGCTGCAAAGAATCATATTCATAAAAGCTCTTCCTTTCCGAGTATAATTGGCACTTTGATATAATACGTTATTTTCCGTGAATTATTCCGCTGCGGGAGGTGAATATTCTGACATTTTCGGCAAAGTATAGGAATAAAGCGCAAAGGAGTGCAGGTCTTTGCGGGAAAGGAAAAGCTATGATGAATAATGCAGTAAAATCCCTTATACTTGCGGCAATAGCAGGGATTGGAATATATTCCGCCGCTACAATGGAGGAAACGGTGCTTTCAACCTTTACTCCCGTTTCCACGGTGACAATGTCCAAGGCGGCGTACCGCAAGTCGGTAAGCACAAGGGGAAGCATATACACCGACGGCGGAAAATGGTACGCCGCAACCTTTGCGGACGAAAGCGACGCTTCTCTTATTGCCGAGGGGCAGTTAGCCTCCGTTACGGGTGCAGGCTTTGAAGGCTCCCTTGACGCAGTAGTCCGCCGTGTTTCGGATACTGCCCACACAGAAAACGGAAAAACAACGGTAGAGGTAACAATTGAGATTACGGGGGATTGCAGCAGCCTTAAAAGCGGCTATACGGCACAGAGTAAGATTTACGTTGACGAAGCCCGCCTGCTCAACATACTGCCCTACGGAGTAATCCGTCAGGACGAGGAGGGGGAGTACGTTTACGTTATCGAAAACAGCCGTGCAAAGCGCCGTGATATTGAAACAGGAATCGAGCTTTCCGACGGCACGGAGATAACCGGAGGAATAAGTGAAACAAGCGAGATAATCTCCTGCCCCGACAGGGTAAGCGAAAATATTTTCGTAAGAAAGGAGGAAAACTGATATGTCCTGTGCTTCCAGGGGCAGGTCTGCTCTTGCGGCGGTGGGGATTGGGATAGGGGTATTTTCGATTGTGCTTATCTCGGTTCTCGGGGAAACGGGAACGGCTGAAATTTCGGGAGCGATAGCGGGAATGGGGGTTAATTCCGTTATGGTGCAGGCAGGTGAGAACACGGACATACTGCTTTCCGAAAGTGACGTTGAGGCGCTTTCGGAGATTAAGGGCGTAGAAAAGGCAGCGCCGCTTATTTCAATGTACACCGAAAGCGTGCTGATTGACGATAAGCAGGACAGCATTGTCTGGGGCGTTGATGAAAATTCATGGGAAATAATCTCCCTTACCCCAAAGCACGGCAGGCTTTTAAGCAAGGCTGACACTCAGGGTGCAAAAAAAGTCTGCGTTATAGACTCGGAGCTTGCGGAAAATGCCTACGGCAGGAGCAATATTGTAGGAAAGACGATAAAGCTGTATCTTGGCGGAGAATATCAGAATTTTGCGGTAGTAGGCGTTGCACAGTCGGGAATGACGTCCCTCAGGGGCGCTCTTCCCGGCTTTGTTCCGGGCTTTGTATATATCCCCTGCACCACAATGCAGAACATCACGGGGCTAAAAGGATATGACAAGATTGCTGTACTCACCCTTCCCGACGCAGACTCGGAGGCGGTAGAAGCAGACATAAACCGCAGTCTTTCCCTTTCCCGGGGCGGCTCCGAGGGTATAAGCGTTTGCAACCTCCAGCAGCAGAAAAGCAGACTTGACGGGATACTCTCAACGGTAAAGCTTCTCCTCTCCTCCGCCGCAGGAATTTCCCTTCTGGTTTCGGGCATTACCGTTATGACCACAATGCTTTCCCGTGTAACCGAGCGCCGACGTGAAATCGGTATAAAAAAGGCGATAGGCGCTAAAAACTCCCTCCTTGCCGCAGAATTTTTAAAGGAGAGCCTTATGATAACTATAACAGGCGGCTCCTGCGGCATCGTTCTCGGTCTTATCGCCGCCTTTATCGGCTGTAAAATTATGGGACTGGCAATGTCCGCCGATTTTATCCTGATAGCCGCCGCCTTCCTCGCCGCCGTCATAATAGGCGCCGCCTTCTCCCTCTACCCCGCCCTAAAAGCTGCCTCCATGGAGCCGGTAGATGCGCTCAGACAGTAGAGATTTTTTGAGAGTTGTCTGAGAGAAGAGAGATTTTGGAGAAAAAAGATTTTCAGCCTTTTTGAAAAAAGGCTGGCGAAAAACTTTCAGCCGCTTCGCGCAAAGCGGGCGGGGCAGCAAACATCGGCGGACATAAGCGAAAACTCGTTATTTCTCCTTTTGGCAAGCTTCTCCACAACAGCCAACCCACAAAACTGCGAATGTGAACCTAAATGCACCCCACAAACCAAATGCAGTAATCAAGCTTCAAACGGATGAAACGTCGCACGTTTCCGCCGGGGTGAAGGGGGCGGCGTTAGCCCCCTTCAAAACCATTGAACTCTCTCTTCTCTCTCCTCTCTCAGATTCTCTCTCCAAACAACACATCTCCTCTCTCTTTTCTCTCAAAAACAGGCGCATACCCGCCTGTTTTTTGTATTATCGGAGCCAAAAAAATGAAAAAATGTATTGCAATAACGGACAAATTATAGTATAATAGATTGGATAATAGGCAAAAGAAAGGAATTAAGACAATGGATATAGCTTCGTTTGAACATATCTGCAACCTGTCAAAGCTGAATTACAGCGGCGCAGAGCAGGAAAAGGTAATTTCCGAGATGTCGGATATTATTGATTTAATGGACACCATTAAAGAGTACGATATAACCTACGACGATACCAAGGACCATAACGAAATCGCCTACGGGGATTTAAGAGAAGACCTTCCCGCCGCTTCTTTCCCTGCGGAAAAGCTCCAGCAGAATACAGCTCCTAAGGACAATTGCTATGTGGTTCCGAAAATGATGGAATAAAGGAAAGGAAGGGCTATGATGGACTTAAAGAATATAACCGTTGCGAGTCTTCGGGAAATGCTGGATAAAAAAGAAATAAGCGCACCCGAGGCGGCGGCGGAGTTTATCGCTGAAATAAAGGAAAAGGACGGAAAAATCCTCTCCTATATCTCCGTTACGGAGGACGAGGCAAAGAAAAACGCAGAAGCTGCACAAAAGCTTATAGACGAGGGCAAGGCAACCGCTTTAACGGGTATTCCCCTTGCGGTTAAGGACAATATCTGCACCGACGGAATAAAGACAACCTGCTCCTCAAAAATGCTTGAAGACTTCGTTCCGCCCTATAACGCTACAGTTATCGAAAAGCTGAATAAAGAGAATTATGTCCTTTTGGGCAAGGCTTCTATGGACGAGTTCGCTATGGGCGGCTCAACACAGACAAGCGCTTTTGCAAAAACCAAGAACCCCTACAATACAGACTGCGTTCCCGGCGGTTCTTCCGGCGGTTCTGCGGCGGCTGTTTCAGCAGGCCTTTGTGCGGCGGCGCTGGGCAGCGATACCGGCGGCTCAATCCGCCAGCCCGCTTCCTTCTGCGGCGTAACGGGACTTAAGCCAACCTACGGCAGAGTTTCAAGATACGGACTTGTGGCTTTCGCAAGCTCCCTCGACCAGATAGGACCTATCGCCCGTACAGCAGAGGACTGCGGAATTATTCTCGGCGCTATTGCAGGCAGAGATGTCCACGACGCTACAAGCAAGGACGTTCCCGTTATAAACTTCAACGAGAAAATCGGACAGAGCATTTCGGGAATGAAAATTGCTATTCCTAAGGAATTTTACGGCGAGGCAGTTGACGAAGAAGTCCGCTCTGCGGTTATGAACGCAGCTCACCAGTACGAGAAAATGGGCGCAACACTTGTTGACTGCTCAATAAGCACTCTTAAATACGCAGTTCCCGCCTACTACCTTATTTCCTCCGCTGAAGCAGCCTCCAACCTTTCCCGCTATGACGGTATAAAGTACGGTCTGAGAGGCGAGGGCAGAAGCTTTGATGAAATGATAAGAGACAGCCGCAACAGAGGCTTCGGCGAGGAAGTAAAGCGCCGTATCCTTTTAGGCAACTACGCACTTTCAAGCGGCTACTACGACGCTTATTACCGCAAAGCCCTTGCACTTAAGCAGGAAATCATCAAGGAATATACCGAGGTCTTTGAAAAGGCTGACGTTATACTTACGCCTACTGCACCAAGCGTAGCATATAAAATCGGCGTACAGGACAACGACCCCGTAAAGATGTACACCGCCGATATATGCACCGTTACCGTAAATATTGCAGGTCTTCCCGCTATCAGCACAACCTGCGGCTATAACGCTGACGGAATGCCCATAGGAATGTCAATTGTGGGCAAGAGATTTGACGAAGCAACACTTATCCAGACGGCAGACGCCTTTGAACGGCAGTTCTCTCCCGTTCGCTGCAATTTATAAGAAAGGAGCATCTGATATGAGATTATATCCTACAATCGGTCTTGAAATCCATGCGGAGCTTCTTACTAAATCAAAGGTATTCTGCACCTGCTCCGCAGAATTCGGCGGAGAGCCCAACTCCCGCTGCTGCCCCGTCTGCTCGGGACTTCCCGGAACTCTCCCCGTGCTTAACCATACCGCCGTTGAGTATATCGTAAAGGCGGGATATGTTATGAACTGCGAAATTTCCCGCTTTACAAAGTGGGACAGAAAAAACTACTTCTACCCCGATCTTCCCAAGGCTTATCAGATTTCTCAGATGCCCCGTCCCGTCTGCCTTGACGGTTATGTGGACATTATGGTGGGCGATAAGGAAAAGCGCATCAGAATAAACAGAATACACCTTGAGGAGGACGCAGGAAAGCTTGTCCACGACGAGGCCTCCCGTTCAAGCCTTGCAGACTACAATCGCTGCGGTATTCCCCTTATCGAGATTGTTACCGAACCCGACTTCCACAGCGCCGACGATGTTGTTGCATTTATCGAAAAGATACGTCTGCTGCTTAAATATGCGGGCATCTGCGACTGCAAAATGGAGCAGGGGTCGCTTCGCTGCGACGTAAATATATCCCTTGCACCCAAGGACAGCGAAAAGTTGGGAACAAGGGCTGAAATCAAGAATCTTAACTCCGTAAAGGCAATTGCAAGAGCAATCGAGTACGAAATCTACCGCCAGTCGGAAATAATCGAGGCGGGCGGAGAGGTACAGCAGGAAACACGCCGCTTCTCCGACAGCACAGGCGAAACCTCCACACTTCGTTCAAAGGAGGACGCACACGATTACCGCTACTTCCCCGACCCGGATATTCCCCCCATTATCTTTACCGAGGAGGAGCTTAAGGCTATTAAGGACAGCCTGCCCGAAATGCCCGAGGAAAGAAAGGCACGCTACACCGAAAGTTACGGCATAAGCCCCGTTGACGCAGACAATATTATAAACGACAAGGACATCTGCGATTTCTTTGAGGCTGCAATAAAGGAATACAACAGCCCGAAAACCATTTCCAACTTCATTTTAGGCGAATTTATGCGCCGCATAAATTTAGGGGAAATGTCAATGGACAGCCTTAAGTTTACCCCTAAGGACCTTGCAAGGCTTATAGAGCTTGGCGATACCTCAAAGATAAACAAGAGCCACTACAAGACCGTTTTCGTGGAAATGATTGAAAGCGGCAAGGCTCCCGACGAGATTTGCGAGGAAAACGACCTCTGGATTAAGGAGGACAGCGGCGCTATCGAGGCGGTTATCGACAAGCTTATTGCAGACAACCCGAAGCCCGTTGAACAGTACCGTAACGGCGAACAGAAGGTATTCGGCTTCTTTATGGGGCAGGCGAATAAGGCGCTCAAGGGTCAGGCAACCCCCGCAGCTATTAAGGAAATGCTTGAAAGAAAGCTTAAAGGCTAAAAGCTAATAAACAGAAGGAAAGGCATAAGACAATGTTTTCAGTAAACAAATACCGCGACCACAACACAGAAATGATTTCCGAGCAGGACATCGGAAAAACCGTGAGAGTTTCGGGCTGGGTAGAGAATATCCGCGACCACGGAGGAATCAAGTTTATCGACTTAAGGGACCATTACGGCGTTTTACAGGTTACCTTCCAGAACAACGAGCAGCTTCTCGAAGGTATCAACAAGGAATGTGCGGTTTCTATAAGCGGAAAAATCATCAAGAGAGACGAAAGCACCTACAACCCGAAAATTTCAACGGGTACAGTTGAGCTTTCAGCAGAAAGCGTTGATATTTTAGGAAAGGTTACCTCCCAGCTTCCCTTTGAGGTTCCCTCTTCAACAGAAAGCGGCGAGGACGTAAGACTGCGCTACCGCTTCCTTGATATGAGAAACAAGAGAGTTCACGACAATATTGTTTTCCGCTCAAAGGTAATGACCTTTATGCGGGAAAAGATGACGGAAATGGGCTTCTTGGAGCTTCAGACCCCTATTCTTTCCACCTCCTCTCCCGAGGGCGCAAGAGACTACCTTATCCCCAGCAGAAAGCATCACGGCAAGTTCTACGCTCTCCCCCAGGCTCCCCAGATTTTCAAGCAGCTGTATATGGTTTCCGGCTTCGACAAGTATTTCCAGCTCGCTCCCTGCTTCCGTGACGAGGACGCAAGGGCGGACAGAACTCCCGGCGAGTTCTACCAGCTTGATATGGAAATGAGCTTTGCTACACAGGAGGACGTTTTTGCTGCCGCCGAAGAAATTTTCCCCGCAATCCTTGAAAAATTCGGCAAGAAGCAGTACACACACGCACCTTTCCCGAGAATTACCTTTGAGGAGGCTATGCTTAAATACGGCTCCGACAAGCCCGACTTAAGAAACCCCCTGTTTATAATCGACGTTTCCGACCTGTTTGTTGACAGCGCCTTCAAGCCCTTCAGCAACAAGACGGTAAGAGCAATCAGAGTGCCCAAAATGGCGGAAAAGTCAAAGACCTTCTTCAAGAGCATGGAGGAATTTGCACTTTCTATCGGTATGAAGGGTTTAGGCTACTTCAAGGTTGAGCCTGATATGAGCTTTAACGGTCCTATCGACAAGTTCCTGCGTGAGGGCGACCGTGAGGAGCTTATAAGCCGTGCTGCACTTGAAGCAGGAGACGTTCTTTATTTTATTGCAGACACCAAGAAGAACGCAGAAAAGTTTGCGGGACAGATAAGAACCGAGGTTGCAAACCGTATGGGACTTATCGACGAGAGCCGCTTTGAGATTTGCTGGATTGTTGACTTCCCGATGTACGAGGAGGACGAGGAAACAGGCAAGCCTATCTTTACCCACAACCCCTTCTCAATGCCCCAAGGCGAGCTTGAAGCCCTTAACACAAAGAATCCCTGCGATGTTCTTGCTTACCAGTACGACGTTGTGTGCAACGGCGTTGAGCTTGCTTCGGGAGCTGTCCGCAACCACGATATTGAGGTTATGGTGAAGGCCTTTGAAATTGCGGGCTACACAGAAGAAGACGTTGCCGCTAAGTTCGGCGCACTTTACAGCGCATTCAAGTTCGGCGCTCCGCCCCATGCGGGTATGGCATTCGGTATCGACCGTATGATTATGCTGCTTCTTGACGAGGAGAGCATAAGAGAGGTTATCGCCTTCCCGCTTAACTCCAACGCCCAGGATTTACTTCTCGGCGCTCCCACTGAGGTTACCGAGCAGCAGCTCAGAGAGGTGCATATCAAGGTGCGCCAGCGACCGCAGGATATAAAGAAGATTGTAGAGGAATAATGATTTTACGGGGCTTTTGGAGTCCCGCAAAATTTATATAGGGATAAGCTTGCGTAATGCAGGTTAAATAAGGTTTGAAAAGGGAATTGTTATGAGGAGAAATCGGATTTTAAAGGTTATTGCGCTTTTGGGTGCAGTTTGCTTTACGGTGGGGTGCAGCGGAAACGGGGCGGCGGAGAAAGCCACAGCAACGACCATCACTACAACCATGTCAACTGCGGCGGAAGCTGCAACGCTGACAGAAAAAGCGGACAAAGACTTGTTGTTAGTTGAATTAGGAAACGGTGTTGAAAT
>JBJERM010000281.1:0-3182 GCA_051882315.1 Ruminiclostridium sp. | reverse complement strand
AAGGATTTCCGACAGCAAAGGTATATGCCTTCTGCTTGTCCACCATACACGAAAACAGAAAGCCGATGATATTTTCGATATGATTTCGGGCACAACCGGTTTGTATGGCGGGGCTGACGGAGCGTTTGTTCTGTACAAGGATAAGCGTACAAGCAGTGAGGCAATGCTTGACGTATCGGGACGTGACCAGCAAGACCAACGGTTTACACTAAATAAGAACCCCGAAACGCTTTTGTGGGAGTTAGTAAGCGTGGAAGCGGAACCGTATAAAGAACCGCCGGACCCCCTGCTTGTAAAGATTGCAGAAATCATTACCGCCGAAAGCCCAAGCTGGCAGGGCACTTCTACCGAGCTTGCCAATCTCCTCGGAGTTGATATTCAGCCTAATAAGCTAACGCAGAAGCTGAATATAAACGCAGGTAAGCTGCTGAACAATTATGGTATAGAATATGCAAACACCCGCACTCATAACGGCAGAACCGTTACTTTTCAGCTGAAGAAACCGCTTTAGCGTGACGATGGTGACGGTCGTGACGATACTTTTGAGGGTAGGGGTGGTGTCTATTTTATCGTCACCATCGTCACGACCGTCACGCAAGTCAGAAATGAAGGAGTTTTTATGGATAACACAGAACCCATTGGTCGCTTCGGAGCCGAATGGCAGAAATATATGAAAGAAAATCACCCCGACGTTATAATGAATGACCTTGCCGGCGATAAATTTGATGTACTTACAAGGAAGATTGACGCAGAAGCGTGGGAAATGTGGGAGCTGCTGCGCAGGCAGTACGCAGAGAAATATCCTCGTCCGAAAACGTTTACGGAAATCGTAGTATGGGAGAAAACACGCAGCTTATATGTCGAGCACGAAGTTATGGAGCAGGTTGTCCTGCGTTGCCGAAGCTGTTGATTTCTTTCAGAAATTCTTTTTCAGTTTTGAAAAAAGAACATTGCAAGTTCAAGATTGCAAAATCTCTATATATAAATTCTTGCAACCTTACAATCTTGGATTTGCTTTCAGCAATAGAAATTACCGTTTCGGTAATCAAAGCAAAATAACAATACTATTACTATAACGCTGGGCAGAAACGCTTCCCCCTCGGAGAGCCCCGTTACTTGTGATATTCCAACCGTGTTGGTATGTCACAAGTAATAAAGGTTACCAATGGCAAAGCCGTTGGTAAAAAACTGCTGCACAGCGAAATCGAAAGGAGGAAACTTATGAAACCGAAAACTATATCCCACTGTCAGGGCAAGGGCAGCCTGACCCATAACAACCGCACATTCAAGCCAAAAAATGTTGACAGCTCCCGAAGCTGCCAGAATGTCACCTTTGTAAAAATACCCATAGCAGAGGCTTATGATAAATGCTTTTCAGAGGCGGTGGAGCGTTATAATGCAAAGCAGAAGCGACCCGACCGCCGCATAAAGGACGGATATTTCCGCTACGTTTTCTCTCACGCTCCCGGCAATAGCGTTATCACCGCCCCTGATAATCGCAATAGCTTTTATGAGGATGTTGTGCAGATAGGCGATAAGGACGATACAGGAATAGGTACCGCAGACGCAGAAACCGCCGCCAAATGCCTTACCGAGTATATGCGAGGATTTTCAGAACGCAACCCGAATTTCTTTGTTTTCAATGCCGTTCTCCACATGGACGAGGCAACTCCGCATCTGCACATCGACTACATACCTATCGGTCATTACAAGCGTTGGGTTGATACGCAGAACGGTTTAGCGCAGGCTCTGAAAGAAATGGGCTACGGCGAAGGTGAGAACACCATTAACCGTTGGCGATTGGCGGAACGTGATGTCCTTGCCGGAATATGCCATAAGCACGGAATAGAAATTGCCGAAACGCAGAAAAGCAGAGGATATACCTACACCGTTGAGCAGTACAAGCAGCACAGGGACACTATAGCCGCCTTTGAACAACAGGAAACAGAGCTTTCGGAACATCTGGACGAGCTGAAACTGCTTAACGACGCCGCCGAGAGCGAGGGAATCGAAAGCACGAAACTGCCTTTCAACAAAAGAGTGGTTACAGAGGATGAATTTCAAAAACTTGAGGCAGCGAAAAAGACCGCCGCATTAAGAAAAACTACTCTTGACAGCAGAGAAAAGGACATAGCTGAAAAAGAAACTGCTATAACCCAAAAGGAAGTGGAGCTTTCCGAAATGATTATTGACGCAGAGCGTTCATATCATAAATACAATGAGCTTGCAGATGAACTGCTTGATGACAGTCGGGCATATCATGAACTGCTGCCTAAACATAAGGCACTTGAAGAACGCTGCCAAAGAGCAGAGAGCGAGCTCGGCAAAGCAAAAGACAGGATAATAGCTGCCGTAATGCATATCACCGATATAGCAAAACTGAGCAACTGTATGCTTGCGCCCGTTACGGGATATGAAGATTTGGCGGAGAAAGCCACTCCTCTGCACAAAGCCCTTGCGAATGTTATCCGCCGACTTTGCAGCAGATTTGTTAAGTCGCTGGGATTTGATAAGGAAGCGGATATAATCAGTAAAAAAGCAGGTATTTCAGAGGATGCTCTTTCGGAA
The DNA here is from genome assembly GCA_051882315.1 of Ruminiclostridium sp. Taxonomy (GTDB): domain Bacteria; phylum Bacillota; class Clostridia; order Oscillospirales; family Ruminococcaceae; genus Ruminiclostridium_E. The sequence continues at coordinate 614 of JBJERM010000281.1, read as the reverse complement.
TTCAAGAGCTTTGAAAAACCTGCACAGAGTAAGAGATTTAAACGTTAATTCTTTTTCAGTTTTGTATAGGGAGGGATATTGTGAGATTAGCAAACGGCGTGGGTTCTGTTTATAAGCTATCGGGCAATCGCAGAAACCCCTACATAGTCCGAAAAACCATAGGCTGGGAGATTGACCCGGAAAGCGGAAAGACGAAACAGAAATATGTAACAATCGGGTATGCTCCCACAAGGGCAAAGGGGCTTGAAATGCTTATTGATTACAACAAGAATCCATACGATATAGAAGCATCGAAAATCACCTTCGCTGAGGTATTCAGAAAATGGTCTGCCGAGAAATTTCCTACCATTTCCGACTCTAATGTCAAGGGTTATAACGCCTCATTCAATTGCTGTACCGACATTCACGAAAAGATTTTCAAAGACCTGAAGCTCACAGACCTGCAAGGCGTGATAGATACCTGCGGAAAGAATTATCCCACGCTCCGCAAGCTGAAAGTCCTATTAAATCAGATGTATGAGTATGCTATGAAATACGAAATCTGCAACAAGGATTATTCGCAGTATGTGGATATAATTAAGTATAAGGACAGAAACCCGAACAGGACAGACCGC
>JBJERM010000280.1:0-3189 GCA_051882315.1 Ruminiclostridium sp. | reverse complement strand
GTGAAAATTTTTGTCAAATGGTCAAGTGGAAGTTTATATGAAATATCAAGAGCTTTCTGTAAACTCGCTTGTTCGTAAAGAGTATGCCTTAGTTCAAGCTCCTTATAACGACTCGGTACAATTATTCTCACCAGCTTTGAACATAGGATTTCCGAATAAATCCAGGGAGAATGTGTTTCGTTAATACAGTCACTATCATATACTCTTTGATTAACTGAGTTATTTGTATTTAAGAATATAATACATTCCGTTTTATAGATCATATTTTGTAAAGCAGTAGACAACATTATGTTTACATGCTGTGAGGCTAAATTGCATTTAGAATGTTCGTACAAATATCCGCCGTTATCATCACTACGCTTATTGCTATATTTTGAATTTATACTCTCCAACAAAGCTGCTGAATATCCCCATATATTAGAATCAATGAATGACTTCAATCCAAATGTTTCGCTTAACCAGCCTGCCAAAGCATTTGCTAATTCCTCATCATTATGAGAATGTGAAATGAAAACATCGGCTTTAGCTTCTGGGAACCAGTCTTCCATAAGCTTAGTGCCATCTACTGATTTATCATTGTACAAATAATCAGATAATTGTTTTCGCATGTAGTTCTTATCGCTTTTTAATTGCTCTTTTCCTACTTCTACTAGTCTTGCATAATCGCTGAAATAGCTTTTATCTAATTCCAGATTATATCCACGATACATAGTTTAACCTCCAATTCTTCTCGGTAATGCACACAGTAATATCGCATCACACGGAAAGTTTGTACTCTATACAACAATTGCTTTCTTTATGATAAATTATCACTTAATGTTGTAAAAATCAACACTGTTACTTACGAGCGGTCAAAATTTGCGCCTGAGCGGTCATAAAAATGTTCGGGGGGATTATTTCCGAAATAAAATAACAAGAAAAGGTTATTCATTAAGTAAAGTATACGGAGATAAAACAAACAGCAAAATAAAATACTCTGCTAAAAAGCATCTGTCGGATAATGGTATCACAGAAAAGTTTTCTGATGACATGATATACTTTAGCCTCAACTATAAATTTGATTATTCATATTCAAAGAAAGAGTTGACTTACTGCGAAACTTAATTCAAATACTCACCTGAAAGCGACGGAACATTTATAATTATTTATTTGTGACCGTTAGTAAATGTTGATGCTCAGTGCAATCCATTATATGTAATTCTATACAGCATGTTTCCGTCGGGCAGTCCGTTTACTGCTCCGTCGTTGTGAATAGCCGTAACGTTTCCGAAGAACATATATGGCGAAACTGTACGATGGGAAACCCTTTCCCACTCGGGAAGTGCATAATACACATCAAAGGTTTCTCCCTTAATGCGAGCGGCGGTCATGTAGCCGAAAAGCGCATGTTCAAAGCTGTGGAGCGAGGTTTTCCAGTTATGCAGCTTGGGGTAATTTATTACGGGCTTATCGTCCTCAGCGCTTACCATATGCCAGATTTCACCGTATTCGTGGTCAACCATTACGTCAAGCCAGTAACGCTGGGTATTGTTGAGATAATGATAATATGACGGATCGTGAATTGAAAGAATTTCAGCTGCCTGGTCAAGCTCTGCAAGAATCCACCATTCCTTGTCCATATCAAGAGAACCATCCTCGTTGTAGCGTCTAGCCCATGAGCCTGTTTCCTCGATATATGCTTCTCTTAAAATCTTGTCGATTTTAGGTCTTGCAAATTCAATATAGAAAGGCTCTCCCAGCATTTCTCCAACCTTCATAATTACCCAGAAGGTCTTCACGGAATGACCGAAATCGGTGTGGTCGGTACCAAGCGCCATATTATTCGAGGTATCCTCGGTTCCCCAGAAGAACTGATATTTTTCACTGTAGAACTGCGTAATAAGGATATCCGCAATCTTCTTCATATCCTTTTTCCAGATGCTCTGATAGGGCTCGGGCAGGCTCGGAGTAATCATCAGCATGTATGCGTAAAGCTGGTCGAGCTGTGCCACAATCTGAATCTGCTCATCGTTTTCGTGCTTGGGAAGCCAGGTCAGGTAACCTTTTCCGTCATCCATATATGTGCTGAAAATATAATCCTTAATCTGAATAATACGATGCATTATTCCTCTGTCGTGAGTAAGGAAATAATACATACCCAAGCCTGTAAGACCGTAGGCTAAATCCTGACTTGTACGCTTTCTGCGCTGACTATCCCATTCGGCGGTATCTTTTCTTTTCTTAACAAACATGCCGTAATTCCCGTCCATAGCGTCTACGAGTGCAAGAGTTCCCTTGCGGCAAAGCTCAAGATAACGGGTGTTGCCCGTCATATGAAATGCAATTCCGTAAGCGTAGGTCTGTCTTGAATGGGCACGGATAAAATTGTATTCTGGCTGAACAAGTCCGGCTGTATTTTCGTCGGCAAGAGCAGCCTTGAATTCCTCGGGCCAGTTTTCCTTTTCTGCAGACAGCTTAACGCCCTCATTTGTTCTGTAAGTCGGGAATAAACCGTCATCCATATTGTATGCGTCAGGCTTGTCCCAGAATTTCATTAGGTCATTTTCCAGATGTTCCTTCCACACCTTTGAATCAAGGGCATTGTCAACAAGCTCCTTTACGCTTTCAGTTTTCTCGAGAAGAATTGTGCTCATTTTTTAGCTCCTTTCACTTAATGGGGTTTTCGGTTATGTTTTTATATGCTTCAAGCATAGCATTACAATAAGCCTCAATATCCGCCGCAGAACGTCCTGTTACCAAATCTCTGTCAACCACAACGTGAGATTCGTCAGGAACATAAACTGCCCCTGCATTAATCACGTCGGCAAGCACAACGGTGTGACATATAACCCGTCTGCCCTTCAGCAGCTCAGGAACGGGCGTTAAAATCCATAACGCATGACATAAGGCACCCTTAACAATGTAAGGATTCATCATAGCGGAAGCCATAAATCTTACTGCCGCAGGAGAGCGAACAAAATCTGCGTCCGCCATACAACCCATGGGAGGAATTTCACGAAGCCTTACCGCTACATAATTTGCCGCTGTTATTACTATTGCATAATCGTTCGGATTAGCATCGGCAATTTCTTTTGTAACGGTCATTGTTTCCACATTTTTCTCAGGCGAATCCACATCGCTTACGATAACCCTTTCAGACTTGCCCCATAGATATGTAAGGAAATCAACCTGTGCTCCCTGCTTTTAGAT
>JBJERM010000279.1:0-11101 GCA_051882315.1 Ruminiclostridium sp. | reverse complement strand
TATATAATGAAATTACGATAAATGCGAAGAACGGCAGCAAGTGCCGAATAAAAAAAGAAAGAGGTTACAAAAATGAACGTAAAGATTTTTAACCAGCCCTCTCTCCCCAACATCCCATGGCAGGACAAGCCCGCAGGCTGCAAGGACGTTATCTGGCGCTACGACGCTAACCCCGTTATCCCCAGAGATTTACTCCCCACCAGCAACTCTATCTTCAACAGTGCAGTTGTTCCCTTTGAGTCAGGCGACTACAAGTTCGCAGGCGTTTTCAGAGTTGACGACAAGGAAAGAAATATGGCTATCCATGCAGGCTTCTCCAAGGACGGTATCCACTGGGACATCAACGAAAAGAAGGTTGAATGGATAAACGATGACCCGGAAACTGCCGAGGCAAACCCCTGGCAGTACGGCTACGACCCCCGCTGCGTATGGATTGAAGACAGATTCTGGATTACCTGGTGCAACGCCTACGGCTGGAAGCCCACAATCGGCGTTGGCTGGACAAAGGATTTCAAGGAATTTCACCAGTGCGAGAACGCTTTCCTCCCCTTCAACAGAAACGGCGTACTCTTCCCCAGAAAAATCAACGGCAAGTATGTAATGTTCAGCCGCCCCTCCGACAGCGGTCACACTCCCTTCGGCGATATGTACATCTCCCAGTCCCCCGATATGAAGTACTGGGGCGAACACCGCCACGTTATGGCTCCCCTCAAGGGCTGGGAATCCTTAAAGATAGGTGCAGGTCCTATTCCGATTGAGACAAGCGAAGGCTGGCTGGTATTCTACCACGGCGTTCTCCAGAGCTGCAACGGCTATGTTTACAGCTTCGGTGCTTGTATTCTTGATATTGACAAGCCCTGGGTAGTTAAGTACCGCTGCGGCGAATACCTCCTTAACCCCAGAGAATACTATGAGTGTGTAGGCGACGTTCAGAACGTAACCTTCCCCTGCGCTGCCCTCTGCGACGCCGATACAGGCAGAATCGCAATCTACTACGGCTGCGCCGACACCTGCGTTTCAATGGCATTCTGCACCGTTGACGAGGTTGTCGATTACGTTAAATCCCACTCCTCCATTTAAATACTCCCCCGCAAAATCTCCCCGCAGCTTTCCTCAGGCTGCGGGGAGATTTTTTTGAGAGAGAAGAGATTTTTGAGAGAGAAAAGAGAAAAAGATTTTCAGCCCTTTTGTAAAAGGGCTGGCGGAAAACTTTCAGCCGCTTCGCGCAAAGCGGGCGGCAATTGCAAACATCAGCTGACATAAGCGAAAACTCGTTATTACCCCATCAAGCAAAACCGCAAAACTGACGGGTAAAACAATCGGCAGCTTTATACGCACAGATGCGAAATAAGTAAGCGCAGAGAAACTGCGAATGTGAATCAAATCTATCCCCGTAAGCAAATGCAGTAATCAAGCTTCAAAGGGGATGGAGCGCCCCGCGCTCCCGAGGGGGTCAGGGGGGCGAGCAGCCACCCTGCTCATAAAAACACAAATATTTTTCTCTTTTCTCTCTTTTTCTCTCTTATACCATTATAATATATACATAACAACAGCGTAACACTTGAACAAAAAAGGGCGGGAAAATTTGGTAAAAACGTTTATTTAAAGCTAACTTGCAAAAAACGGTTGCAATATAATCTAAAAAAGTGTATAATGTAAGTTGAGATATTGTAAATGCGAATAAAACGACGGGCATGACGGAATTGCGGGCTGCCTGTGCGGAAAGGATGGTAATATGAACGCAAATGAAATAAAATGGATAGCTTCCAACAGCCTCGACCTTAATCCCTTTTACTTCAGCATTCCCGAAAAGCTGGACAGCTTCGGCTACTGCATAGATTTCAGCGGCTACGGCGAGGGCAAGGCGGATAAGGCTCAGCTTTGCATTTTTGATACTGCAAACAAAAAGGAAAATCCGAATATCCTTATTATCTGCCCTGCGGGCTGTAAGGAAAGCTGGTACAACTGCCTGCTGAAGGGACTTGGACTTGACTTCAAGTTCGTTAACGGCGCTCATAATTCTATCCAGTTCTTCTCTGCCGAAATGGCAAACCTCCTTATTATGGACGAGGAGGTGCTGAAAGAGGCGGGAAGCTCCTCCTTTGCGGAAATAAAGAACAGCGGTCTTCTCTGGGACCTTGTTATAATCGACGCAGCAGGCTCACTTGACGGAATTGAGCCTGGGGTTTATACCGATAATCTGGGTATGAAAACGGAAAAGCTGCTTGTTTTCGCTCCCTACCCTGCTGAATATACCGAATCTCCCGATAAAATAAAGACGATTGTAAAGTCCCTCCTTAATGAGAGCAGCATGGCAGAGGGCATAGACAGCTATCCTATCGACGAAAAGGTTATGCAGTTCACAATGAACACCCCCTACGCCGACTATCCCGCAGGAAATGCAGGGGACAACAAGGTTACTACCGTAAAATACGCCTTTGATGAAAAGGATATTCCCCAGAAGCTCCATATCGAGGAAATGCAGTCCGGAAGCCGCTACTCCCACGGCGGAAATATCTTCGAGGAATATAACCTTGAAGAGCGTAAAATCTACCTTAAGCCCTCCTACACAAGGTCTGAGGCGGAAATACTGCGTGCTAAGGATAAGAAGCTGGATAAATTCCTCGGTATCATTGATGAAGTAATGAATTCCGAGGATAAAACCGCTATCGTTTATTTCAGTTCCGAGGCTACCGTAAGCTACATAGAAAAAATCCTTAATTCCGTTTACTACGACAAGATAAGCAGCGTTGCCGTTTTCGACAAGTCCCGCTTTGATACAAGAAAGCTCAAGAACTGGTACGAAACCGAAAAGGGACAGAGGATAAGAGTTCTTCTTGCAAACGACAACTTAAGCGAAACCTGCGGCGTTTATTCCCCTATTACCCATATCATCAACTACGAACTTCCCGATAACCCCGTAATTTTACAGCAGCGCTATATGCGCCGTGGACTTATGGGCGGAAAGAATCCGCAGTTTATAATTTTTGCAGACGAAAACGGCGCTTTCGACAGCAGAATACTGAAAAAAGCCCTTGCGGGAAATCTTTATAAGGCATTCCGCAGAAATGTTCCCTCGGAAAATATCCTGCTTTACGTTGAGGGAATTGAGCAGATTCTTTCGGATATGCTCTTTGACATCAAGTATATTGCAGACTATACAGGTGCAGTAGGCTCCAGCTTCGACGTTATCTCCCGCTTCAAGCAGGAATATAACGTCCCCGCAGGCAGAAACCTTACCACCGCAGCCCGTACCCACGAATACTCACAGCGTAAGCTTGAGGTTCTGTCCGCTGCCCTCGGGGTGGAAGAACTGCTCAAGGAAAAGGAAATTAACAAGGATGCTCTCCTTGAAAAGGTAAAGGCTAAGGTTGAGCAGCTGCGCTCGGGCTACTCCTATTTCAACGACAAGAACGGACTTGAAACAATCCCGAAGAACAGCGCCCATACCGACGAGTTCAAGCAGTTTGCAAGCTACCTTGACGGAAATCCCTTCAAGCTGGGTCTTAACGAAAGCAGAAAGGCTTTAGAAAAGGCTGTTGCCGGCAAGAAGAATTTCGTTTACATAAAGGACGCCCTTAAAGAGGTTTCCGATACCTTAAAGCCCGCCGTTCTTTATAATATCTGGACATATTGGCACAAGACCTTAGGAATAGGCGGCTCCTACGGCGAATTTATCAAAGCTTACAACGAAGGAGTGATATAAATGGGTTACGAAGAAAAAAAGGCGAAGGAAGCCCTTGCCAAGGAGCTTAAGCAGTACATAGGCGACTTCTACGAGGGTCATGCCGCTAAGGATACCGAAAAGCGGGAGGCTGCCCTTAAAAAGATTCAGACCGCCCTCTTTACGGGAAACTCCGACAGCGAGCCCTTCAAGGACTATTTCAACGAAGCCTTCGGCGGAAGGACTGCCTTCAATACTCTGCTCAGCATCAACGACTACCCCAAGGAGAGTATTTTAAGAGAGCTTTTGCAGAACACCTTCGGCTGCTCCTACGAAACAAAGGACATAAAGGTACTCCTCAACTTCTCCACAAATACCCACCAGGTAAGCCTGTCCTATAACGAGGTAGGCTTTACTATGGAGCAGATTCTCTATTACTTAAGCTTTGGCAGAAGCGAAATCGACGAGTCAAAGACAAGAGAAGGCCGCTTCGGTGTGGGTGCAAAGAGCGTTTTCCTGAACGTTGAGTGGCTTGCTCTTAAGTCAAACAACTTCAGCTTCAAAATCAAGAACGACAACGGCACCCTTAAAATCCTTGAGCTTGACCTTTTCGGCTCACAGTTCATAGGCACGGAAATCACCTTTAAGGTAAGAGGCGACGAGTTCAATGCAATAATGGATAACTTCCTTACCCTTACCGACAAAAAGGGCGATTACATGAACCTTATGGAGCTTTGCTTCGCCTTTAACAGAAAGAAGATTCTGGATATAAGGGATATGCGTAAGCGCCCGGAGGAGGCTAAGGACCGTACCTTCAATATTGCAGTAAAGGTCAATAACGAGCTTAAGACCGTCTATAAGATTATGCAGTATCAGAAGGAGGGGGACGAAACTCCTATGATTCGTTTCCTCCAGAACAACAAGAGCATGATCGACTTCCTCTGCTACGAGAACGACGGCTTCTCCTACCTTATTCCCTATGCTGTTGCAAGTGCAAAAAGAGCCGAGCTTGTAAAGCTTATGATACAGAAGTACAACTACTTCTCCACCTACGAGCTTACGGGTCTTTATAAGGAAAATGATGAAGCCTTTAAGGAGGAGCACCTTTCCGCCTTCTTTATAAGCGTTCCCAACAAGTACATAACTCCCCACAGAACAGGTATCCGCCACGACAGCGAAAACGAGGTTACAACCCACCTTGAAGCAGACTTGCAGAAAATGGTTGAGGTCTACAAGCGGTATTTCGTGCTGGATATGCAGCCTGTTCCCGATTCCGACAGAAGATATTTCTTCTACCCGAAATCCTACGCCTTCGAGTTCTTCAAGAACTTTATAAAAACCAGCAAATTCGGCGCTAAGATTGAATCCAAGTTCCAGAACAGCCTTTCCCTTATCTACCCCGGCGAAAAGGAAGCTACGAGCTACGAAAAGCTGAAAGAGGTAGGCTATCTGGACAATGCGGAGCATATCTCCCAGCTTGAGCATGTAAACGGTACTGCATACAAAACCTACGTTACCGACGCTCTCAAGAATATGCAGGAGAAGCTTGCGGAGCTGGACGACAGGATTATCTACGTGGGCTACGAATGGGAAAACGAAGAGGGCGTAAAGAAGGGCAGAGAGTATCTTTACGAATTTCTGCACAACGGTAACACCTTCTATGTTGACTCAAAGGTAACTCCAAACCGCACCGATAACAACCTTTACTACGGCTTTACCTCCGTTGCGGAAAAAATGGCGGGAGAGTTCTTAAAGGACAATATCGTCCATAACGACGACGAGTTGGAACGTCTGCTTGCTATGTACGACGAGATATACCACGAGGACTACAAGATAGTAATGAAATACTATCAGTTCTATATCTCCCACGGCGAGGAGCAGCAGCGCTACGAGGTGTCCAAAATGGACATCAAGAATCTGGATAACGCTATGCGGGCAATCCAGAAGCGCCAGCACCGTTTCGATACCCACCAGAACTACAACGAAGTTGCGTCCATGCTCATAAACAGCTTTACACAGGGCAAGGACACAATCACCTTCTTAAAGGAAATCAAGGAGCAGGGCGGTAAGATTACCCTTCAGCTTGACATCAACAAGCGCTACCGCTTCTGTGCATACAACAAGCAGTTTATGATTCCGCCCAGCGTTTCCAATGCGGAGATGCTGGAAATTATCGGCGACGCAGGAATGCTCATAAAGTGCGGTATGCTTGACGGCAGAGTTTTCGACTTCCCACATTCAAAGAGCCGCTTCTCCTTCGATAAGACGCTGCTTAACAAGATGTTCGGAAGCGAGGAGCTTACCGAAACGGTTATCGCAGAAAGAGCCGCAAGATTGTACACCTGCGACCTTAAAATCGACCGGGTTGCAATTATCGGCGAGGGCGACAAGATAATTAAAATTATCGAAATCGGCGATGAAATAACCCAGGATATGCGTGAAAAGGCGCAGAAGTACGTTGCCCTTCGTGACGACTACACAAAGCCGGAATTTGCAGATGTTGCAGAATTTGTAATCACAGGTCAGGACAACAAGCTTTTAAGCAAGCACTATCTTACCGCAGAGGAACCCAACAAGGTTCTCCCCGACCAGCTGCCCTACTACTTAAAGCCCCTGCCCACAATAACAAAGGCGGAGTTCGCATACCTCAGAGAGCAGTATAAGTCCATTGAAAAGTTCAGCGAAAGCAGAAACTACAAGAACTACTTTGCTAAGGACGTAAACGGAAAGCTCTTCGGCTACGGCGGCTGCTGCCCTGTCTGCGGCTTTGAGTCCAGAGCGATAAACAGCTTCGGCTTAAAGGATTTCGAGGTTGAAATCCTTACCGAGGACAGCGAAAAGACCTTTAAGTTCTCCCTTTATCTTTGTGCAAACGACGCTGCGGCGGCAGGAGGCTGGCTTATAAGCGACGTAAGCATAGGCGGAATGTCCCCCGTAAAGTGGCTTGAGGAGATTAAGGAAGCGGACCTTATCCCGCCGGAGTTCCTATTCTGCCACATCACCTACCGCACCCAGTTCACCAACGATATTTTAGGCGGCGACACCAACGCAGTAGGCGAAACAATGTTCGATATAGGTAAGGAATCCCTTGACCTTATCGTTTCACCTCTCCTTGCAGCTAAGTGGGTTGAGGACAATAAAGACTAAAATTAAATAATATACTGCCACCGGGTAGTGTAATGCTTGAAGCATTCGCTGCACATCGTTAGGTCGTGTGCCGTAAATCGGCACGAGAAGATGTGCATCGAATGCTTTTTTTGTTCATTAGCAAAGAAAGGAAATAACAGTTATGAAAAAAGCAAGAATAACAGAATATTTTTCGGGGCGGGAGCTGGCGCTTTTCGGCGGCTCGGTTCTGCTTATAGTCCTGTCCTTTATTATTTTCGACAGGGAAAACTATCTTGCGCTTACAGCCTCCCTTATCGGCGCTGTGTCCCTTATCTTCTGTGCAAAGGGAAATCCTTTGGGACAGCTACTTATGATAATTTTCAGCCTGCTGTACGGGGTAATATCATATAACTCCCGCTGCTACGGGGAAATGATAACCTATCTGGGAATGACTGCGCCTATGGCAGGCTTTTCGCTGGTTTCATGGCTTCGCAATCCCTATAAGGGCAACAGGTCGGAGGTGAAGGTGAATCGGCTGAAAAATAAGGAGTGGATTCTTATTGCAGCCCTTACTGCTGCTGTAACCCTTGTGTTTTACTTCATTCTGAAAGCCCTCGGCACAGCCTATCTTCCCGTAAGCACCCTATCTGTTACCACAAGCTTTATTGCAGTTTACCTTACCTTCCGCCGCAGTCCCTTATATGCCCTTGCCTATGCGGCAAACGATACTGTTCTTATTATTCTGTGGACCTTGGCGGCGCTTTCGGATAAATCATATATATCGGTAATTATCTGCTTTATTACCTTTTTAGCCAACGATTCCTATGGCTATTTTAACTGGAAAAGGATAGAAAAACGGCAGCAGAACTGACCGAAAAAGCCCATTTCACCCCGATTTTCCCCTATTTTTCCGTCAAATCTACCAAAAATCGACAGACCTGATTTATTTTTCCACGATAAATCAACTCAGCGGCTTTTCAAAAAGCCGCTTTTTTTCGTGCTTTTTAAAAAAATCCCTTGGTTAAGCCCTTTTTTCAACATATTTTCCCCGAAAATTCCCTTCATCGACAGAAAAATAACGGGATAAACCGCCTGCGGCTCATCTTTTTTAAAATGCGCCCGCCTTAATTTTCCGAAAAATAAGGTGATACTTTTACGGGGTAAAGCGGGACTTGGGGGCAGTTCTTCCCCTCCCGACCGGGGCAAAAGCCGCCGAAACCCGACAAATTGCACAAACGAAAAAAAGACCGGATTTCTGATTATATTTTCAAATTAATCCAAAAAATAAGGTCATAAAATTCAATGCCCGAAAAACCGCATACTTTACCCGAGGACAAGCAGAACATAACCGAATGGAGCAGAGCCTGCCCCAAGAAAAAATACCGTAAAAGGAATATTTTAATCAAAGCAAAATTTTACCATTATTTAATAAATCAGGTCATCTTATTTTTCACATTCCGCTTTCCGCTTTTCGGCTTTGCCAAAGCAATTGAAAAAATGCAAGGCTTATTTTGTGAAAAATCAGATGACCTTAATTAACAAAATTCTGCTATTTATTGACATCGGATTTTCCGATTTTTACCGACGTTATGCTCTCTTTATGCCGGGGCATAAATTTTTCTGTAAAAAACTGTTGCAAAAAGGGGCGGTATAATGTATAATCTTAATTGTACACATATTTATAAATTGGATTGGTTAAAATGGTTTTTTCGAGTTTATTTTTTCTATATGTTTTTATTGCGCTTTGTATTCCCGCTTACTTTATAAGCAGGAACGTTGCATGGCGCAACGCTGTGCTTATCGTCTTTTCCCTTGTTTTTTATGCATGGAGCAGACCCGAGTGGCTTATCCTGCTGCTTATAAGCATAACGGGCAACTACTTTTTTGGGCTGCTTATCGACAAGTGGCGGGGAACGCCCAAGGCGAAAATCGGCGTAGCCTGCTCCCTTGTGCTGAGCCTTGGCATGCTGTTCGTCTTCAAGTACACCGACTTTTTCATCTCAAACATAAACGCCGCCTTCGGGCTTTCAATACCTCTGGCGAAAATCGAGCTGCCCCTCGGCATAAGCTTCTACACCTTCCAGATAATCTCCTATATAATGGACTGCTACTGGGGCAAGGTAAAGGTGCAGAAAAACTACTTCAAGCTCCTTATGTATATTTCCTTGTTCCCCCAGCTTGTGGCAGGACCCATTGTGCGGTACAGCGTTGTTGAAAACGAGATTGACAACCGCCGCAGCACTGTGGGGGACGTAAGTGAGGGCATAACCCGCCTTGTAATGGGACTGGGCAAAAAGGTAATCTTGGCGAACAATCTCTATGCCATTGTGGACAGCTTTTTCGGCGGGGATATAACTAAGCTTTCTGTGGCAGGAACCTGGTATGCGGTAATTCTCTATGCCCTTTACGTTTACTTTGATTTTTCGGGATATTCCGATATGGCAATCGGTCTTGGCAGGATTTTCGGCTTCCATTTCAACGAAAACTTCAACTACCCCTTTATCAGCAAGAATATAACCGAGTTCTGGCAGCGCTGGCACATATCCCTTGGCTCATTTTTCCGTGATTACCTGCTTTACGTTCCGATTTTCGGCAAGCGCAGACAGTATCTCAGCCTCTTTCTTGTATGGTTTTCAACAGGCTTCTGGCACGGAGCAAGCTGGAACTATATAATCTGGGGACTTTACTTCGGTCTGTTCATTCTGATTGAACGGCTTATCGGCAGCAAGCGGCTTAAGAAGATACCAAACGCAATAATGCACCTTTACAGCAAGCTTGTAATAATAATCGGCTTCGGCATTTTCTACTTCACCGACCTTAGCCGCCTCGGACAGTTCTTCGGAAACCTCATCGGCGCAAACGGCAACGCCTTTATCGACATAACCACAAAAAGCTCTTTCATGAACAATATCTTCCTTATTATCTTTGCTGTGGCAGTAAGCATGCCGATTATCCCAAAGCTCAGAAGCCTGCTCCAGAAAAGCGAGGCGGGAGAAAACGCCGTGGGAGTGGCTACCGTTGTGGCGAATGTGGCAACCCTTGCGGTCTGCACGATACTGCTTGTAAACAACACGAACAATCCATTTCTTTACTGGAATTTCTGATGATAATGTAATTAAACGGCTCGGTAATGCCGTAAAATAAACGAAAGGTATGGTAAAAACTATGATTGAAAAAACTGAGTTCGGTTTTTCAAACGGCTACAAGGTATTTCTTTTCACCCTTAAAAACAGCAGCGGTATGACCCTTAAGCTTACGAATTACAGCGCTGCAATCGTAAGCATTTTCGTTCCCAACAAGAACGGAAATTACGACGATGTTGTTTTAGGCTACGATGACCTTGCGGGCTACGAGGCGGGAACCTCCTCTCAGGGTGCGGTTGTGGGCAGATATGCCAACAGAATAGCAGACGGAAAGCTTACGATTAACGGCGAAACCTATCAGCTTTACCAGAACGACGGCTTCAACACTCTCCACGGCGGCTCCGTCGGCTTCAATAAGCGTGTATGGACGGTTGAGGAAACCACGGACAACAGCGTTACCTTCGGATATTTCAGCCCCGACGGGGAGGAAAATTTCCCGGGCAATCTGAAAGTATCCTGCACCTACACCTTAACGGAAGAAAACGAAGTTAAAATAAACTACAAGGGCGTAAGCGACAAGGACACCGTTCTCAACCTTACAAACCACTCCTACTTCAACCTTGGCGGAATACACAGCGGCTCTATTCTCGGCAACGAGCTTCAGATTTTCGCTGATACATACACTCCCGTAAACAAGCAGCTTATTCCTACCGGTGAAATTGCAAGCGTTGAGGGAACAGCTTACGACTTCAGAGAGCCTAAGGCGATAATGAAAGACCTTGAAAACTTCGGCATAATCGGCTACGACAACAACTTTATGCTGGGAGAGCCTCACGTTATGAGAAAGGCGGCGGTGCTTTTCGATCCCTTTAGCGGCAGAGAGATGACCGTTTCCACCGACAAGCCCGCAATTCAGCTTTACACCGCAATAGGGCTTCAGGGAGAAATCGGCAAGGACGGAGAGATGATGAAAATTCAGACCGCCGTATGTCTTGAAAGCCAGTATGCTCCCGATTCCCCGAACCAGCCCGCTTTTCCGGACTGCATACTTAAGGCGGGAGAGGAATATAATTTCACGACGATTTATGGATTCTCGGTAAGGAAGTAAGATAGAAGATACAGCAGAGCCGCCCCGCAGTAAAACTGCTGGGCGGCGTTTTTGTGCGGCTGCCTTCGGCAGCCGCACATTTTGCCGCAAAACCCAAAGGGTTTTGCGGCAAAATGCGAGCGCCCGCTAAAGCGGGCG
>JBJERM010000278.1:0-11146 GCA_051882315.1 Ruminiclostridium sp. | reverse complement strand
CTTCCGCAAGCCAGATTTTTTCGGGCTGGTCGGTAGGCAGGTCGTCATCGAAGAAATGAGGCGATTCTACCGCATATTTTTCAACTGCGGGAATGATAAGCTCCGTATTATCCCCAGTATTAACGCTTATAGGTATAATTTCCGCAAAATCGTACATTTCCGAGTAACCGCCTATAATTCCAAGCAGCTCGCTCTTATCCTTTATCAGGTCAACCTTGTTTATAAGCAGGATAACATCGCTCTTTTTCGCCTTGAAATCCGCAATAAGCCGCTCCTCAATTGCAGAAGGCTTCTTTGTTGCGTCAACCACAAGCAGAGAAACCTCAACGTCCGCAATGCTATTGTCGATAGCCTTTACCATCTGCTCAGAAAGCTTTGTTTTTGGCTTGTGCATACCGGGCGTATCTATGAACACAAACTGGGTTTCTCCCTTTGTAAGCACTCCGTTTATACGGGTTCTTGTGGTCTGAGGCTTAGGGCTTACTATTGCAACCTTTTCTCCAACAAGCAGGTTTGTGAGTGAAGATTTACCTGCGTTGGGGCGGCCGGTTACTGCAACAAAAACAGATTTTGTCATATATAATTCCTTTCCTTATTCGTCCTTTTTGCGGTGTGCGCCTGTGCGGCGGGGTCTTGCGGTTGCTATAAAAATAATAGAAACAACAGCCGAAAGCGCAAGAATTGCGGGCTTTATAAAGTCTGAGGTAAAATAAAGCCAGATTTCATAGAAAACCGCAGGATTCCACATCATTATTATACCGATTGCAACTGCACCAAGAGCCGCAGCAAGAACCGCTCCCGCTGCAATATCCTTGCCCATCATAGCGAAGATGTTGAACTGGGGAGAAACCTTGTCGATTACCACCTCAATCGCCGTATTTACAAGCTCAAGTCCGATAACCAGCACGCATATAAGCACCAGCACCGAATACTCGGCAGGAGTAAAGCCGTAAAACGTGGCGAAGTACAGAACATAAGCCGTGGCTACCATGTGTATGCGCAGATGTCTTTCGTGGCGCAGGCAGAAGGCTATGCCACGAATTGCGCAGTAAAAGCTTTTGATAACGCTTCTGATCCTGTTCATAAATCAGCGTGATATGCCCATAGCGTCAAGGATAATCTCCTGCTTGCCGAACATTTCACGTTCCTCCTCGCTGTTCACATGGTCGTAGCCCAAAAGATGAAGCATGGAGTGTACCGTAAGAAAAGCCGCCTCACGCTCAAAGCTATGACCGTATTCCTGAGCCTGGGAAACCGCTTTTTCAAGTGACAGAACTATATCCCCGAGGATAAAGCAGCCCGTTTCCCTGCTTCTTGTAAAGCTTTCTCCTGCGTCTGTTGCAGGAAAGGAAAGAACATCGGTTTCCTTATCAATATTGCGGTATTCCCTGTTGATTTCCCGTATTCCGAGGTTATCGGTAAAGGTAACGGAAACCTCAAAGCTACCCTTATAGCCCTCTTCGTAAAGGGTTTCAAGACAGCACTTCTTAATAAGTGTTCTCAATTCCTTTGTAACAGGAACGTTTTTTTGGCGATTTGAACCGAATACTCTTATTTTTATCATTTTTATGTCCCTCAATTCTTGTTTTTCATTTCGTTGTAGCGCTCATAAGCCTTTACAATATCCTGCACAATCCTATGGCGAACAACATCCTTTTCGGAAAATTTTACTACTGCAATATCATCAATATTTTTAAGGATTTTAGTGGCTTCAACCAGTCCGGAGCGCTTGCTGTCGGGCAGATCAATCTGAGTAACGTCGCCTGTTATAACCATTTTGCTGTTGAAGCCAAGGCGGGTCAGGAACATCTTCATCTGCTCGGGTGTGGTATTCTGCGCCTCGTCAAGGATAATGAAGCTATCGTCAAGGGTTCGTCCTCTCATATATGCAAGGGGCGCTACCTCGATTATATTCTTCTCAAGATTGCGCTGATAGCTTTCTGCACCCATCATATCAAAAAGCGCGTCATAAAGCGGCCGAAGATAGGGGTCAACCTTATTCTGCAAATCTCCGGGAAGGAAGCCCAGCTTCTCACCCGCCTCAACTGCGGGTCGGGTAAGAATAATGCGGTTAATTTCGTGAGCCTTGAAGGCTTTAACAGCCATAGCCACTGCAAGATAGGTTTTTCCCGTGCCTGCGGGACCTACTCCGAAAACGATTGTGTTTTTCTTTATGCAGTCGATATACTTCTTCTGCCCCAGGGTTTTCGCCTTGACAGGCTTGCCCGTAAAGGTTACACAGACGGTATCGCCGCTTATTTCCGTAACCCTGCTCTCTGCGCCCTCGTTCACAAGGCTTATAACGTATCTTACGCTTTGCTCGGTGATAGCCTCGCCCTGCTCCAAAAGCTCAATTATACCCTCAACAGCCTTTTTTGCAGAAAGTGCTCTGTCCTCCTGACCTACGATTTTTATAACGCCGTCACGGCTGAAAATTGAAACTCCGTATTCCTTCTGGAGTATGGTAATATTGCAGTCGAAATCCCCGAAAAGGGAGTGAAGATAATCCATATTATCAAGCTCTACATGAAGCTCCGTCATATTAAAATTCCTTTCAAGAAACAATTATACATTGTGTATTATATCATAAATCTTTATGAAAATAAAGGGTTTTTCACAAATTTTATTAAAAAAGATTATCCGCACTGTTTTTATTGCAGTGCGGATTATATGGCGCTATTTAATTTTGCTTTGCAGTCTGTTAAGCAGTTCGCCGAAGCGCTGAAAATGTACAACTTCTCGTTCACGAAGATACTTAATTACGCCGTTTACGTCGGGGTCATCGGATATACGGAGTATGTTGTCATAGGTTGCGCGGGCTTTTTGCTCGGCAGCCAAATCCTCGACTATATCCGCAATCGGGTCTGCCTTGCTCTGGAGATAGGCGGCGGAAAAAGGAACTCCTGCTGCGCTGGCAGGATAAACCGCGTTTGCGTGGTCTATATAATAGGAGCCCACACCGTAGCGGTCGAAGCTTTTAGCTCCCTCGCCCTTTGTAAGCTGAGCTACCATACTGCCGATTATCTCAAGGTGGGCAAGCTCCTCCGTTCCGATATCGGTCAACAGAGCAATTCCGCATTTGTCCGTCTGGGCGAAGCGCTGGGAAAGGTAGCGGAGAGAGGCGCCGAGTTCGCCGTCGGGACCGCCACGTCCCAAAATGAGATAACACTACTAATAATAGTAATATAATAATACATCAATCCCTACAAATTGTCAATTGTTGTACACATCAGCACACACAATAAAAATGGCGGAGAAACGCTCCGCCTTTTTTTATTATTTCTCCGAAGCCTCTCGGTATTTCTCAATTGCCGCCAGTACATACGCATTCAACGATATCCCCTTAGCCGCTGCAGCTTCCTGAAGGACTACCTTTTCACCTTTCTTAACTTTAATTTCAATCCTGTCATAATTATTTGCGTTATACTTAGCAGTTGCCTTTATATGTGCTTTAGAAACAGACATAAAATACACCAACCTTTCTAAGATATTATAACACATTTTTAGTAAATAACATATCGGCATTATATACAAAAATTATAACATATCGTTATGTTATTTTATATATTTTGCGAATTGTAAATATAATGTCGATATGTTATAATAAGAACATAGAAAAGAGGCAAACAGAACGGGCGAAGTTCAAAAGCGCAGAAAGGAAGTTAATTATGACATACGCAGAGTACAAAGCAATGAAGGTAAAGAACACTGAGATGTGCAGCAAAATCACAGTAAACCAGATGCTTGGTATCGAAGAAATGCCGGTCGAGTTCAAGGCAGAGCTTAAATTTATGGAAAAGGAAATCCATGAATTTGAAAGCGAATACCGCTACAAGGTTATGGTGAACAGCTGGGGAGATACCGTAACAGTCGGAATGTACAAAACACTGGACGACGCAAAAAAACATTGCCCCGAATACGATTCGTACATTTATAATATGATTGAATCCAAATACGAATTCTACGGAAAAATAGACGATTAATTACCAAGCAAGCGGGGCGAAAGCCCCGCAGATAAAAAGAGGGATTAAAAATTTTAAATATTTTTTAAAAAATACAGCGTTTGTCTTGACAAACGCTGTATTTTATGTTATATTGTTATTACCAAATAAAATATCAGGAGGCTAAAATGAGAGAATTTAACGAAAAGGAAAATGCAGCGAGATATTTTGGCAGGGTATTCGGTGTGCTCGCCAAGTATACTCACTCAGACGATTACATGAACAGAATGCAGTCAGCTCCGCTGTCGGTGCTTGCCCTGCTGCACCTAAAGGCTATTCAGAACGGCATTAGCGAGAATGACCAGATGTTCATCGCCGATTGCCTTGACAGAATTGACGTTGACAATGACAGCATATCGTTTAATACCGAAGAATACGGTATCTTAAGCCTTAACCATTCTATATGGCACGAAGAGAATGTTACCGTGAAGAAGCTGCTGCAACTGCTCCAGGCTCGTAAAATTACTCAGCAGCAGATTGCCGACGGCATAGGTTTATCCGTTTCAACGGTACAGAGATGGGCAACGGAAAAGATGGTGCCCGAAAAAGAAACATTCAGAAAACTAATCCACTATTATAACGACACAATATGAAAGGCGGTACACTATGACAGTAACATTATATTACAATCAGAGAACAAGCGGCGGTTCGGTAGATTGGGAACGCTGGGAAGCTACAAACCCCGAAGCGCAAACGGTAACATACGGAGATTACTATAGTCTAAAATCAAAGGATTTTATACTTCCCGAAGGTTTTTCGGTTGGAATAGACCAGTACGGTAACGACAGAATTTTTAACGACAAAGGATATGCAGTTGATATTTGTGGAAGTTACGAAGAAGACCCTCATATAGTTGACTACAGATGTGGCGAAGGTATTGATAACAGACCAAAGATTTATCATCTCAAAGTGGCTGAATAAGCAAAAACGGCGGAGCCAAAGCTCCGCCGTTTTTATACCTTATTCACATACGCCCCGCTGACAAACGCCGTCCCGTCATTATACAGGATTTCCTTCCACCCGCCGGAAGCTTCGCCCACGCAGTAGACCTCCGCCCCCTTGCTCAGCCGCCCCAGCTCATTCCCTTTCACAACCTGCGGTGAACTGCGCACATTAATCTCGGTGGTTGTCTTCAACAGTTCATACGTCCCCGTTTTATCGAATAGCCGTCCGCCGTCCTGCAGCATTGAGTATCCCACCATTCCAGCATGGGAAATCCACTTGACCCCGCCGACGGTAATCACGCTGTCCACAGGGTACAGCTTGCCTTTTTCGCACCGGGTAATGATGTTATCGTCCCCGTCTTTATGACAGCTGCACCTGATAGCCGCCTTGCCGAGGGAAGTATAAACGTCGTGGCAATAAACGGTTGAGGTCGGTTTGGTGTGCAGGTAGTTCTTCCCCGCCGCCCTGATTTTTGCGGGATAGTCTATGTAGACCAAATCTCCGTCCACCTGCTCCTTCACGCCCGAAACGGGACCCTTGCCCCATTGCCACATAACCTGACCGTAGTTGTATTTTGTGGGAATATTCGGGTTTCCCGTCCACGCTGCCAGCCATATATCATATTTCCCGATAAGCTCGTTCTTGTAGGTGTACTCTTCAAGCCAAGAAGGGTTTATGTACAGCGCAGGATAATACCCGCCCTTTGCGATTTCCTCGCAGAAGGCGATAATTATATCCGTGAACTGCCGCCTTGTGAACTTGCCCCATGTCCCGTTTAAATACCTCTCGTCCTCAATGTCGCAGAAAACGGGATATGTGAGATGTCCCCTATAGGGCTTAAGCCGTTCAAGGGTCTCTCTCGCTTCGGTTTTCGCCTGCTGGGCGTTCTTGCTGACTATGAACGTGAAAGAGCCTACCTCCAGTCCCGCCTTGATAGCGCCCTTCATGTGTGTGTGATACAGGTCATCAGTCTTCCCGAGATACCCGTTACGGACAATAACTGCCTTAACTCCCGATTTTCTGACCTTGTCGTAGTCATCAACGATATTCCATACAGAAACATCAATCGCTTTTATCTGCATACCCTACCCCCTGAACTGTCCGATAACTTCCTTCAGCTTATCGAAGCCGAACTGCGCCCCGTAGGAAACAAAGAAGCCGAGAACAATGTCCCCTGCAACCATATACCACTCAATGGTTATCCCCTTTATGGTTGCAAAAGCTGCTCCCGCCGCCGCTGTTAAAATAAGGGCGATAACCGTTGCCGTTATTTGTGCAGGAATTTTCTTAAATACGTTTTTCAGTACTTCCGTTATAACGTTGGTGGTGAGCACCAGCGCCCCGATAATCGTCATTAAAAATGCAATATCGTTAGTCTGCATTATCCTTGTACCTCCTCATTTGTTACAGTTTCCCCGTCCTCTTTCAGAAATTCGGGGTTTAATTCCATTTTCTTAACGTTCTCCGCTTTGGCTTTCCAGCAGTAGAACGCAAGGGCGGCTGTAGTCGGAGTACCCACGAAGGTGAACAGGGCCGGCAGGTTTTCCGGGTAGTTCCATGTCACCACCGCCCCGAAAACCGCCGCCCCGAAGTATATCACCATTACCCCGCCGATGAACAGCTTAGCCGCCTCAATTTTTCGCCTTTTTCGGCGCTTTTTTTCGAAAATAATCCGCATTTAGCCCACCAGCATATTGATTAAATAGCCCGCAATACCTCCGCCAAGCGCCGAAATTACGGCGGTAACAACTCCGTCCCACCGCTTGCCGGGTTTCTTCTCGATTTCGTCCACTTTTTCGGACACCTTATTGATATCCTCTCTCATGTGCTGTAATTCCACAGTCATCTTCTGCACGCTCTCAACCAGTTCTTCAATGTGGTCTACCCTTTTATGCAGGGATTTAAGGGAACTCTCCACCGCCGTCAATCTTTCTCTCATCTGGATTTCATTTTCTTCCATAGCACCCTCCTTAATCCGAAACAGGGAACGCCAAAGTGATATAATTTTTGTTCAGTGCTACTAACCGATAGGTTTTTCCGTCTGCTTCGATATAAACGCTTTGCGCTCCACTTGTTACATCGTTTGCAGGTGCAATCGGGCAGGAAAGCACGCTGTATAATCCGCCGAACTCCGCCCCTGTAATGCCATTAGCTGCTTTTGCGATACTGAAATAGCAGTTAATATAGTCAGAATAATTTGAAAAACCAAGATTGTAATTCAAATCTATAACTCCGTTATGCGTGGCAATATACCCTTTTGCGCTGTCCGCATATAGCACACACCAATTGTTTTCAACATCTTTTGCTGCAACGTAACCCAAATATTTATTAGCAGTATTATAACAGCCGATATAAACAACGTCTTCGCCCGAACTGACGTGCGAATATAAAAAATATGTGTTTCCTGCTCCGTATAACGACATAAGACTTTTTGTTGATTTAGCTCCGCCGCACAAAACATAAATTCCTGTAGTCGTTGTAGCGGTAGTTTTATAAACTGCAAAGCCTATTTTTTTAGTATCGTCGAGATAATAGTATTTTTCGGAACTGCTGATTTCTTCGATTATCCATGGATAGCCAACTACATTTTCCATAAAATACACGCAGTTCGTGTACATAGCGTCAACGTTAGCTGCCGTGAAATAATATTCGTTGCCTTTTTGATTATGCATAATTCACACCTCCACCTGTTCCCCAATAATAACCTCGTCAATAACGTGCATGCCCGCCGCCATTGCAACCGTAAAAATCGCCCCGCCGCTTTTTCCCGCCGGAATATGCTCCATAACGCCCTGTATAGTCCCGTCGTTATAAGTAATCTCAGCCGCCGCCAGCTTCTCCGTTCCCGCCGCCTGCTGACGGCGGGTTATTGCTTCCAGTTTATCCAGTTTCCGAGAAATCATGTCAGAAACACCCCTTTTACCGCGTTTACAGTAATTGCCGCCCTCGTTATCGTGCTTTTTGATACGGCGGCAGTCGATATACTTGCCTGTATGCCACTGTCGGCAAGCTTGATATTAAGCGTTGCAGTTCCATACGCCTGACTATCACTTACAGTTTGACTATCCCCTATACCGATTAACAGCGCCTTGAAGGCAAAACTGTAATTCTCGGTATAATGATTTCCGGCGGTATCATCATACTCCCGCCTTACCTCAGCTGTACCGTCTGCCTCTACGACCGCCGCCCCTGTCATATCACCCGGAACTCCGAGCGTATAAGAACTTGCCGCCGCTTCTCCGCTGCCGCCAGAGAATGTTTTCCTCGTCATTCCCCGTGCCGTCTGTGCCGCAATATCCTCCGCGTTCTTGTCAATTCGCTGATTTGCGGCTTCAAGCTCCGTTTTATCCGCCTTTCCCGCCAAATCCAGCACAACGCCTGTGCGCATTAAGCACCCGCCGCAAACTGAGCTGTCCGCCCGTGTATCGGTAATCAGGCTGTCCGTAATCTCAATCGTTCCCGCCGGAACAGACACGGTTGCAAGTCCAAGGTCGTAGTACGTTCCGTCACGAACGATAGGGGGGGGAGTAGGCGTTTCCCCTTCCTCTCCTTTTATGACAGTAAGATAGACTTTGTGAGCTTCATAGTCACACCGTGCAACCACCCTGTCAATTCTGCCCACAGACCCCGAAGCGGTGTCAATAGCAAGCGTTTCCGCCGTCTCCGCCCTGCCGAAATGCCCCTCAATCCAGCAATATCCGGGTGCCACGCTGACATTCATACCGCTGCCCGCTGTAACCTTAAGCTCAGTTCCGTTGTCGTCCAGTACACCGTTGGTAACAATGCCCGAAACCAGCCGCGCAAAATCCTCGGAAACAACTTCCGTGTTGTCAAAAAATCCGCTGTACATAAAAACCTGCCTTTCTACTCGCCGACGGGGAAGGGTTCGCCCATATCGGGAATAATCTCCGTCCCGTTAGCGTCGTAATATTCCGTAATTTTAATAATTCGCCTGTTCAGGGGCATTCCGTGCCACTCGCAGGTTACGATATCCCCCAGATTGTAGCTGTTTTTGTATTGCAGGTTGCCCGTGAAGCTCACCGCCGCCGAAAAATTCACAGTTGCAGTCTTAATCTGCTCCCGAGCCAGTCCGTAGAGCTTCGCCCTTGTAGCTGCTACATCAAGCATAACGCCCTCATCGGTCTTTACGGTAACGCAGTCACCTGTAACGCAGATTTCCCGCTTTTCCCGCCCCGTCTTCCCGTAGGGGTTATAGAACACGTTGACCTCTCCGTATTCCCCCGAATACCGTGCAGTAACCGCATTTACCTCAACCGTTCTGTCGGCGGTATATTCGGCAGAGGACAGTAGCGTATCATATTCCTCCGAGAAAATAACACGGGGATTCTCAGTCTGCTCAATGCTCTTGTCCTTCCCCTCGAAGCATTCAAAAACCAGCTCCCCGCTGTTCGGCTCAGCCCGAAGTATAAAACCAACGCCCGACAGCTGTGCAATCCTCCCCAGCGCCGCTTCAAGGTCGATAAATTCAATGGTGCAGTTCACCTGCGCCCCTATCCCCTTTACCTCTCCAAGCTTTACCTGCGGGATATAATCGTCCTTTTCCGGGTTCATCACGGTTTCAGCCACCAACTGCCGCATAGCCTCCTCCGCCGAGCCGCTGAAGCTGTATTTTCCCTTTACAACGTGCCCGTAAAGCAGGCGGGACAGGAAATACCCGACAACGATAATCTCTTCCCCGCTCTCCCCGGTAGCAGTCCGCACATACTCGATAACAGCGCTTTCCTCTGCGCCCTCTTTCAGCAGCACATTTTTCTGCTTAAGCAGTTTGATATTGTTATCTGTTGCAGGCGCGTGCAATTCCATATATCCGCTCTCGTAGAACCGCCGTTCCCATATCAGACTGGAATAAACGTCCACAACGCCCTGCGCCTGTAAATCCCCGTTCATAGCTATCAGCTCAACCATTCAGACCGCCCCTTTCAACAATACGGGCAATATCCTCAATCCTGCGCTCGATTTCCTCGTCGGAAATTCGCTCATAAGCTCCCGGTGCGTTGGTGTAAATAGCCCCGTACCGTGCAGAATACTGCACACGAATATCCAGCGCCCCTGCCCCGCTGTCAGCGTCGTATTTGAAGGTATTCCGCCCCTGCTGGAGGGTGAAGGATTTAAAGGGATAGTCGGTATAGTTGAAGATATTGATTTCCTCGCCGGCCCGATAAAGCATAACAGATTTTTTACCCTTATCGGTGACAATCTTAACAACGTCCCCGCCCTCCATAGTGAACCGCAGACGGGCTTTTTCCCCTGTTTCAACGTTTATTATTGCAGGATTAACCACACGGGACCTTGCGGTGATGATTATAGTCATTCCCGTTTCCTGCTCCCCGTCGTTGTAAATATCAGCGAAAACGCTGTCCATTCTGCGGCTGATATAGAACGGCTTCGATGGAAAGGTAAAAGGAAACTTAAAGCAGGAATAACTTCCCGCAATAATCTCTTCCTTATCCTCCAACCCTCTGAAATACGGGTCAGCGCATAACAGCGTAATAATCCCCTTAACAGGCGGCGCCTGGTTCGGCGGAATTATACAGGACTCTACCATATAGTCAATCCTTGAACAGCCCAGCCTGCCGTACATAGTCATAGTTCCCTCTGACCCCGCCGCAAAAATGCGGTACATATCATGCATAGCCTGTTCATGGTCTGTCCCCACCCTTATGTGGAAATTTACGCTTATAGTCCTTTCGGGTTTTCTCACCGACTGCACCTTGCAGCCGTCCTGATTTGCAATAGACTGACTGTTAAGTATACATTCCGCAGATACCCCGTCCAGATTATCCAACCGCACATCACCGTCCCCAATCATATCAACGGACCCCGCCCGTTTATTCTCAAATATCAGTTTTTCCATTCATATCACCCGTACAGCTCTGCCGCCTTAAGCTGCCGCTCATTCTGCTTCGTCTGCTCGTAGGAATTAAGCGCAGTCGGCGAAAAATTATTGATAGTTATGTTCTTGTTGGTAGTGCTGTTGTTGGTTGTACTGCTGTTAGTAACACTCCCTGCGCTCATAGCCGCCCCGCTCTCCGCCGAAGCTATAACGCCAGTAATCTGTCCCGTATCTTTTAGTAGTTCGTATCTTGCTGCCGCCTCAGCTTCGGTTAGAACGTCCGCAAAATTCTGATTATAGTAGTAAAGCTTTTCAGCGTCATCGAGATATTTTTCTTTTGCCTTAG
>JBJERM010000277.1:0-3208 GCA_051882315.1 Ruminiclostridium sp. | reverse complement strand
GAGCCTCTTGGCGCTCTCGACTTAAAGCTCAGAAAGGATATGCAAACCGAGCTTCGTAAGATTCAGCAGGCTTTGGAGCTTACCTTCGTCTACGTTACCCACGACCAGGAGGAAGCCCTTACAATGAGCGACACCGTTGTGGTTATGAACAACGGCACAATTCAACAAATCGGCTCTCCCACCGACATATACAACGAGCCGATAAACGCCTTTGTTGCAGACTTTATCGGAGAAAGCAATATCGTAAACGGAAAAATGCCGAAGGACTGCCTTGTGGAATTTGCGGGCAAGCAGTTTGAGTGCGTGGACAAGGGCTTCTCGCCAGATGAAACGGTGGACGTGGTTGTGCGACCCGAGGACGTTAAGATTATTCCCGCCGCAGAAGCAAAGCTTACCGGCATTGTTGAATCCGTTGTGTTCAAGGGGGTACACTATGAAATGATAGTGGACAGCGTTGACCACAAGTGGATGATACACTCCACCAAATACGAGCCTGTTGGCACAATGATAGGAATGACCTTCGACCCCTACGATATTCACATCATGAAGAAGCTTAAGGAGGACTGAAATTGAAAAAGCTTAAGATTTTTGCTGCTCCTTACCTTGTATGGATGATTGTTTTTATTGCAGTTCCCCTGCTTATGGTTGCCTACTTCGCCTTTACAGACGATAACGGCGCCTTTACCGTTGAGCATATTGCAAACGTGGGACAGTACGCAAATATTTTCGTCCGCTCGATATGGCTTGCATTTATAGCTACCGTTATCTGCCTTATAATCGCCTACCCCATATCCTTTATGCTGTCCCGAATGAAAAAGCATCATCAGGGAACTATGCTTATGATAGTAATGCTTCCTATGTGGATGAACTTCCTGCTTAGAACCTATGCGTGGATGACGCTCCTCGGAAACAACGGGGTTATAAACTACCTGCTTGGGCTTATCGGACTTGGTCCCTTCAAGCTTATCAATACCGAGGGTGCTGTTATACTCGGCATGGTTTACAACTACCTGCCCTTTATGATACTGCCCCTTTACTCGGTTATGGTGAAGATTGATAAATCCGTGCTTGAAGCCGCTTCCGACCTTGGGTGCAATTCTGCGGGCACGCTGTTCAGGGTTGTTATCCCGCTTAGCGTTCCGGGAATAATGTCGGGAATAACTATGGTTTTCGTTCCTGCAATCAGTACCTTTATCATTTCAAGAATGTTAGGCGGCGGCTCAAATCTGCTTATCGGCGACCTTATTGAAATGCAGTTCCTCGGAAACTCCTACAACCCACACCTTGGCGCAGGTATTTCCCTTGTTCTTATGGTAATAATCCTGCTGATTATGACGATAATGAACCAGTTCGACACCGACGACCAGGTGCTTATATAAGGAGGGGCGGAAATGAAAAAGCTTGGAAAAATATATATGGGGCTGGTGCTGCTGTTCTTGTATGTGCCGATTTTCGTGCTGATTGTCTTTTCCTTTAACGAGACAAAAAGCCGTTCGGTTTTCAGCGGCTTTACCCTTGACTGGTACGAGAAGCTGTTCAAGAACGATATTA
Organism: Ruminiclostridium sp.; assembly: GCA_051882315.1. Taxonomy (GTDB): domain Bacteria; phylum Bacillota; class Clostridia; order Oscillospirales; family Ruminococcaceae; genus Ruminiclostridium_E. The sequence continues at coordinate 1,657 of JBJERM010000277.1, read as the reverse complement.
TCATCTCCTCCCTTGTAAATACGATTATTATTGCAGTTGTGGCAAGCATAGCTGCAACGATTTTAGGAACACTTGCCGCAATCGGCATAAACTCAATGAAGAAGCTGCCGAAGGCAATCGTGCTTAACATTACGAATATGCCCGTAATCAACCCTGAAATTGTAACGGGTGTTTCCCTTATGCTTCTTTTCGTCTTTTTTGCAGCAAGAATGAACTTCGAGTTCGGCTTTGTTACCCTGCTTATCGCTCATATTACCTTTGACGTTCCCTACGTTATACTTAACGTTATGCCGAAGTTCAAGCAGATGGATCCTAACCTTTTTGAGGCTGCTCAGGACCTGGGGTGCAGCCCCTTCTCCGCCCTCTACAAGGTTATTCTCCCCGAAATTATGCCGGGTATTGTAAGCGGCTTTCTGATGTCTTTTACCTTCTCCCTTGACGATTTTGTAGTAAGCTATTTTACAACTGGCTCCACCTCCCAGACCTTACCGATTACAATTTACTCAATGACAAGGCGGAAGATTTCTCCCGAAATTAACGCTCTTTCAACCATTATCTTTATCGTGGTTGTAATCGTGCTTATCGTCAAGAACATTATCGAAAACCGCCAGTACAAAGCAAAAGCAAAGGAGAAAACGGAAGTCTGATGAAAAGAAGAATTTACAAAATTGCCGCTCTTTTAGCTTCCCTCGCCCTTTTATGCTCCTGCAACAACAACGTTACCGAAACCGAGGAGGAGGAAGAGGAGGAGCTTGAAGCTCAGACCTTAACCGTGGAGGACGAGGAGTACTATACCCGCTTCAAGGGTCAGGGGCTTTCAATCAACGTCTACAACTGGGGCGAGTACATCTGCACAGGCGCAGAGGAGGGCACTCTTAACGTAAACGCAGAGTTTGAAAAGCTTACGGGCATTAAGGTAAACTACACAAACTACGCCACCAACGAGGAACTTTACGCTAAGCTTAAGGGCGGCGGAGCAAGCTACGACATCATTATCCCCTCCGACTACATGATTTCAAAAATGATTAAGGAGGACATGATTCAGCCCCTTAACTTCGATAATATACCGAATTTCAAGTATATTATGGAGAATTTCAGAAACCCCGACTACGACAAGGAAAACCTTTATTCCGTGCCTTATACATGGGGAACGGTAGGCATTATCTACGACTCTACGGTTGTGGATATTCCCGAGGAGGAGATTGACTGGGATATACTCTGGAACGAGGACTATCTCGACCAGATTCTTATGTTCGACAATCCCCGTGACGCCTTTGCAATTGCCGAGCTTATGCTTGGCTATTCCCTGAACACAGAGGACTCGGAGGAGCTTAACGCTGCGGCAGACAAGCTTATAGAGCAGAAGAAGGTTGTGCAGGGACATGTAATGGACGAGATTTTCGATAAAATGGCTGCGGGCGACGCATGGATTGCTCCCTACTACGCAGGGGACGCCCTTACGATTCTTGAACAGAACGAGGATTTGCGCTTTGTTGTTCCGAAAAGCGGCACTAACCTCTTCATTGACGCTATCTGTATACCTACCTGCGCTAAGCAGAAGGAAGCTGCGGAGATGTATATAAACTTTCTCTGCGAGCCGGATATTGCCTTTGCGAATATCGACTATATCTGCTACTCAACCCCCCATTCCGCCGCA
>JBJERM010000276.1:0-11172 GCA_051882315.1 Ruminiclostridium sp. | reverse complement strand
ACAGACTGTCGGCGCAGTTACCGTATCCTTTGAAGTAGAGGGTCTTTATAAGGACTATCTTGCCTTCCTCGATTTTGTAAACGATCTTGACCGTGCAACCTTCCTGGACGGCGCTGAAATTCCTATGACACAGACCATCGAAGAGGATAAGGACAGCGACAAGCTTTATATTGACGAATCCGGTCAGCTGCTCATGGGAAGCGAAGCTAACGGCGGAGAAGAAATCTGCAAGGATGAAACCCCCATTAAGGAAATAGCGGTTGATCTTGTATTCCTGTGTGTTGAACCTATGGATGAGCTTGATAAAATCGACGCGGCAGGCGTTAGCGTTGTTGTTAACCAGTAATGCCTCCCCCTGTAAAAAGGAGATATATTATGCTTAAACTATTTTACAGACTAAAAAGAAAACATGGTGCTGTATTGTTTTTCGTAGTTGCTGTAATGTCGCTTCTTATAGCTATGGCAACTACCGCGTATTACACAGCCCGCAGCTCATATCGGACAGTAGTAAGCAATTATGACTATTCACAGCTTTACCTGTCAGCAATTTCAGTTTCGGATATGGTTATGGACGCAGTAACCAACGATACCTCAACGCCAAGCGCCAACAACTATAAGGACCTACGCTCAGCTATGATTACTATGGCGCAGGATTCCGCAAAGAACGGTTCGCCTGTTTCTCCAATAGTTGCAACCTCCTTCCCCGAAACTCTTACCGACCCCAACGATATTCTGGATTACGTTACACAGAATCCGACTCAGGACGGAGTAATTGACGGCGTAAGCGTAACAATCAGCTATATCGGAACAGACAAGGATTTATCCACGCTTCCTTCCGGTACAACGGACGTTAAGTTCTACTACACAATTGTTACCACCGCTTATTACAGAAACAACACCATTACAGTCAAGGATACCCTCTATAACACAATGGCGGTTAAGGTAAGCAACGGCGGACCTACTCCTCCCAACCCTGTCAACTTCAGCCGTTTCTTTACTGCAACAGGTCAGCAGCTTATCGGCGGTCAGATTCAGAAGGGCTCGGACAGAGCGGTTATCATCAACACCCACGAGATTTCCGACGACGCTTATTTCGAGAATAAGTACACCTTCTTCTCTGATAAGAACGCTTCCAACAAGTTCGTAGGCGGAATTTCCTCAAGCGGCTCTATATTCCTTGATAAGTTCACCTGCGCTATTCCCGACCCCAGCGGAAACGACAGGAACGACTGGTTCATCGGCGAAGACCTTGTAATTATGAACGCCAATGCCAACGACCTTAACTTAGGCGGAAACAACCTTTATATCAAGGGCGACCTTTATCTGCCTGTTGACTGCAAGATTACAGCTGCAAATATTTACGTCGGCGGCAATATCTACTTCACCGGCGGCGGTTCAAGCACAATCAACGGTAACCTCTATGTAGGCGGCGACGGTACCGGCGGAATAAACTATACTATTCCCGATGATAAATACTCAAGCGATATTCAGGCGGCTCTTGATTCCGCAGGATACAACAAGACCCTTAATAAGGAAGCAGGAACAAACCCTGTTACCATTAATGGCGACCTTAACTGCAACGGTTCTCTGGACGACTCAAAGGGCAACAACAAGCTGGTAGTAAACGGCAGCACCTCAAGCGCATGGAATCCCAGCAACATTGATACAACCATTTCTGTTAAGGAAGAGCAGAACGGAGAATTTGTAAAGAATTTACAGGACACCAACGTTGCCGACGCTCTTAAGCAGCAGACAAGTACCACAATCTACGAAAACTATACTTCAAAGTCTACTGCACTTGATAACGAACTCAGCATTTTCCTTCCCAAAAGGGATGAATCCACCGGCTGGCAGCCGGCTCTCGACCCAAGCTCAGGCTATACTCCTGTATATACAACCGTTACAAAGCAAGACGGCTCGACAGAGCAGGTTCTTACCGGTTACGAAGGACCTAACGGCTCAGAGTACGTTTTTGACGAAGAGGGCAATCCCTACTCAAAGTGGACTGGTACAATCGTATCCGATAACGGAGAAACAGCTAATGTTACAGTTGATTTCACCGGCAATGGTGCGGTAAGCGTTGATATTCCTTATTCCGAAGACGGCTACCTGCTTGATATACAGGGCGCTGACGGATTCAGCGGAAGCCTTGACTACAACTTCCACGCAGACGGCGATGACAAGGTTCAGCAGGTTGTATTAAAGAGCAACTTTACTGATGCAGACAACAATCCCGCTTTCTCCTGGAAAGGATCTAACTACGGCAATAACAGCGGAAGCTCAGAGGTAACAGTTGAAGGCGGCGGAAACCTTGCTATTGAAATGGGTAACCTGGATAAGGACGGCAATTATATTGCTTACGACTCAAGCAATGCTACCGGCGCAGTAGTTTACTATACTGCACAGAAGGAAGCGGTTGGTACTCCCGCACAGCTTGAAAAGCTTAACGGCAACTATCAGGGCTTCGACCCCAACACAATCCTTGATTCCAACTCCAAGCCTCTTAGCGGCTACGAAAACAAGGTAATGCTTATCTCCAACAAGAACGGAGGTACAGCAGTAGACGGATCAAGAATTGACAATACCTTCTTTGGTATCATCTACGCTCCTAACGGCGACTACACAAATAAGGCTCCCAACGGCGGCAATACTCCTATCGTAGGCGGTCTTGTAGCAGCACGTTATGACGCAGAGCTTGCAAAGTTCATTTATTCTGAGCCTGATCCCGACGACCTGAGATTAATCTTCGGCTCTCTCGGCGGCGACGGCGGCTCAACACCGTCCCCTGGACCCAATCCTACTCCTTCAATCGAGGATATTACCGAAGGACCCTGGGAATCCGAAGGCAGCAGCTATATCGGCTAAAGCAATAACGGTTTTTCTCTCCGCTTAACCGCGGAGAGAAGGACTGTTAAGAAAGGAACACGCCATGATTAAAAAAATTACTCAGCTAAAAAGGCGTAAGGGCTTTACCCTCGTTGAATGTATCGTCGCAATAGCCGTATTCGCATTATTGACCGCTGTTATCCTTATGATACTTGCCAATGCTCAGAATCAGGCGGTAATATCAAGGGAATCAGAGGAAGACCTTAACAACCTTGTTGAAAACGTTGTAGGCGACGATACTTATAAGAAGTACAGCGAAAATTCAAATACCCTTACCCTTAATTTTGGCGGTGGAAAGACCTTCGATATCACTTATGATACAATCGCAGGTTATAAGAACTATGTAAAGTGCAACCCTAAGAGCGGAGCTACAAGCTGCGGATATGTTGGCAACAATATCGACTTTATGTGCGGTAAAACTGTTGCGGATTTTTTAAATGACGGTGATGAATATACCTGTCCGCGGTGCGGTGAAGTTACAACGCAGACTCTGGTTTGCGAGGGCTGCTACACTACCGGTAGTTATAATGACACCTCAAAATTTTTATGCAGCTCCTATACAGGAAGCTATACATGTCTTTCCTGCGGCGGCGGCAGCGTAAAGGGCAATGATATTGATGACGCAGTAACCGCAGACGCAAACTTCAGAATAAGCGGTCTTAGTGCGAACTCAATCCGCTACGGTAAGGTTGACCTTCCCACCGACACCAAATCTCTTATCAATACCGGCGGCGTAAATTGTAACGTTACTATCGAATATGAACACAAGTACGATAATCTGACCCTTCCCGGTGTTTACAAGATGACCTTCAACGCCTTTTCGGGCGGCGCACCCTCCTCGCTGGATATTTACCTGCCCCCTTGGTATGTAATCGGTTCCCTTAAAACTCCGGCTTCGAGCGGCTATACCGCTACAGCGTACCAGAACGACCTGTCAAGCAAGGACGTTACAGACTCGAATATGAGCCATATCAGGATAAACGCAGATTCCGGAAATCTTCCCGGTACGGTAATAGTTGAGTTTACTCTTACCAACTATAAGAACAACTATTCCTTCGATTACGATTATCGTCACCCCTACGATATTGACGAAGACGGAACGATAGACTCAACAGAGCAGAATACCCGCGGTCTTATAGGCTACTGGTTCAGAATCGGCGGCAACAGAACCAGCAGTTCAACCACCTATAAGAAGAACGCCAATGGCGATTATACGGATATCGTTACAAGCGATAGGGTTACTTTAGTCAGCTACCCAAGCGGATTTACGTTTTAAGGAGGGATAGCAGTGACAAGTATGTTAAGAAGGGTTAAAAGCCGTAAGGGCTTTACCCTTACAGAGCTTATCGTTGTAGTAGCTATCATTGCTCTGCTTATGATTTGCGTTACAGCCTTCGTAGGCCCCATAAGCAAGATGGTTGAGGCAACTACTGCTGACACGGACGCTATTACAATCAACGAGATTGCAGGAGATTATATCGAAAGGCGTCTTGCTTATGCAGACTGCATCAAGATTTACCTTGCTTCAAACGCTGACCCTACAAACGGTACCTTATCGAACGCTTACAGCATGATGCAGGGATACAGAGGTTCAAGCGATACTACGGGCATGCTTATTTTCAAGATGATTGAAGATTTAAGCGACCCGAAAAGCAACACATACAGAATATATGATGTTCCGATAAAGGGCTCAGGCTCTTCAAGCTACATCAGCAGCTATACATCGGCGACAGGAGTAACTCTTCCCACAAGCCCTGTATTCGCAGAGGACTATTACGGAAAGTATCAGCACATTTTCCTGTTTGACCCCCAGTCCTACAGAGGCGGCACGGATAAGCAGTTCAATATGTCTGTAAACGTTGTAAAGGGCAAGGCGTTCCTTGATTTCGACATTTATTCCTACTCATTTGATACCAACTCAGCAGGAAATCTTGAGCCCAAGAGCAGTTCTGAAAGTACGCTGGAAAAGTTCTATAAGAACAAAATCGACTCGGTAACTAACACAGACAACGGTATTTCTTCGCTGACTGATGATAAAACAGCCTATGAGCATGTTTCCTTCGAGCTCCAGAATATCGGCATTTCCACCGTTAAGGCTACCACTACTGTAAACGGAATTACCGTTGAGGAAGAAGTTGGTATACCGAAGCTTGTAAACAGCTACTACATCGGCGAAGGCGATGATATTGTAATTTTCTACAATGTAAAGAGCTACAGCCCCACATTATTCCCTCCCGCATAAAATTATACTAAAAACACCCGACGCCTGACGGCGAAGAGCCGCCCGGGTCGGGTGTGATAGTGATTAGCATACAGAGCCCACAGAGTCTGCATGCTAATCAGTATTTAACAGTATCATAAAAGTCCCAGATACCACTTGATAATTGCCGCACCGAACATATATCCTGCGGCAATTCCAACGGAAAGGTAGGGTCCGAAAACTATCTGCTTCTTGCAGGACACGCTTTTCACCTTTTCGTTTTCAATTACAATAGAAATTCCGTACTTGCTGACCTCGGAAAGCTCGGCGTCCAGCATTTCATTAAGCGCCCCGATGTCAGGCTTCCTGCTCCAGCACTTTTCGTCGATACATTCCGGCTCAATATCGGATTTGCCCTTGAAAATGCTGCCGTAAACTGCATCGGTCTTGCCCTCTAAAACGAAAGCTCCTTCTTCTTTTTGTGCAGTATACCAGCGCTCCGCAATTTCCTTTGACTTTTCGGTAGCAAGCTGCTTTGTGCTTTTAGGTGCAGAAGCGAGGCTTATACCGCCGCCGATTGCTCCGAGAACAATTCCGATAGCTGCGGCGGGTACAACGTTCCAGCCAAGCAGCAGACCTGCCCCGGCCATAAGCTGAACGTCTCCGCCTCCCATAGCTCCGAAAAGAGCAAGAACAGCGAAGGGAACGCCAACAACTGCCATTCCGATAAGATGCTCGTACCAAGGCATATCGCCGGTAAATACAGAAATAATGGTTGCAGCAACACCAAGCAGGAATACAATCAGACTGCACCCATAGGGAATTTCCATATAGTCAATATCAATTCCGCTGGCAACCACAAGAGCGGAGATAAGAATAAATGCAAAAATAAGCTGATAGGAAATACCGAAGGCAATCGTCGCAAGGGTAAACATAAGGGCGGTTGTAAGCTCAACAATCCAGTAGCGGGGAGAAATCTTCGCCTTGCAGAAGCGGCACTTTCCGCCTAAGAATATGTAGCTGAAAATCGGTATAAGGTCAATGTTCTTAAGCTGCTTTCCGCAGCTCATACAATGGCTTCTGTTTACAACAATGGACTCCTTACGGGGAACACGGAGAATTACAACGTTTAAAAAGCTTCCGATAACGGCGCCGAGAACGAATGCCATTACTAAAAAGGTTATTACATAAGGCATAGGCAGTTCTGACAGATTCATATTTACACCATTCCTTTCCCGCAGAAAAAACCACGGTTTGTTTTAGTCTATTGTAGCACAAAAAGAAGTTAATATCAACTGTTTTCAGTTGTCTTATAAAAAATATTGTTTACATCTTTATAAACTTGGAGGTTCACGAATGAAAAACGTCCCTATTGGTCAGATTCTTCTCGAAAACGGCTACATTACAAAGCAGCATCTTGAAGACGCTCTTGTAAAGCAGAAGGAAACCGGCAAAAAGCTGGGCGATATGCTGCTTGATTTAGGCTATGTTTCCGAGACGCAGCTCGCACAGGCGCTTTCCCAGAGGTTAAAGGTTCCCTTTATCGACCTTACAACCACCAAAATCGAAAGTGAAGCCGTTAAGAAAATTCCTGAGGCAGTCGCAAAGAAAAACACGGTTATTGCCTTTAAAATCAACAACGGCAGACTTTACGTTGCAACTAACGACCCTGTAAACTTCTACATTTTTGAAGAGCTTAAAATCCAGACCGGTATGGAAATTCACGCTATGCTGGCAACCAAGTCCTCCATAACCGAGGCAATCGGCAAGGCATACTCCGCAAATACCGTTTCTAACGTTATGAACGATATTGATAAGGAGTACGACGCTAACGAGGCTCTTATGGAGCATGAGGAAGAGTCTGAGGAAAGAATTGATAACGCTCCTGTTGTAAAGCTTGTAAACACTATTATCGAATCCGCATACAGAGACAGAGCGTCGGATATTCATATCGAGCCCTTTAAGGACAGAACAAGAATCCGTTTCCGTATCGACGGCGAGTGCGTTGAGAGAATGGCTGTTAAGCCCGCCGTACATAACTCCCTTATAACCCGTATCAAAATTCTCGGCGGTATGAATATCGCCGAAAGACGTATCCCTCTCGACGGACGTTCAAGCGCAATTATCGACGGAGTTACACAGGACCTTCGTATTTCTACAATCCCTACTGTTTACGGCGAAAAGTGCGTTATCCGTCTTCTTGCAACAGGTGACGAAAAGGCAAGAAAGATTACCGAGCTTGGTATGACGGACTACAACTACGAGATGTTCAAGCAGATTATCCGTTGTCCTAACGGCGTTATGCTTGTAACAGGTCCTACGGGTTCAGGTAAGTCCACAACCCTTTACGCAACCTTAGGCGAGCTTTCAAAGCCTAACGTAAACATAGTTACAGCGGAAGACCCTGTCGAAAAGAAAATCGACGGCGTAAACCAGTGCCAGATGAACGAAAAGGCAGGTATGACCTTCGCAGCAGCACTTCGTTCTATCCTTCGTCAGGACCCTGATATAGTAATGGTCGGAGAAATCCGTGACGGCGAAACCGCCGACATCGCTATCCGTGCCGCTATCACAGGACACCTTGTGCTTTCCACCCTGCATACAAACGACGCAGCTTCAACAATCCTCCGTCTTGTAGATATGGGCGTTGCACCATACATGGTTGCTTCCTCCCTTGTCGGCGTTATAGCACAGCGACTTGTAAAGCTTCTCTGTCCCGCTTGCCGCGAAAAAATACTCCTTACAGACCCTGCGGATTTAAGACTTGTAGGCAAGACAGAGCCTGTTGAAATCTATCAGCACCATATCGGCGGCTGCCGTGAATGTCACTACACAGGCTATAAGGGCAGAACCGCTATTCATGAAATCATCGTTTCCACCAACGACATCAAGGAGCTTATCTCCAGAAACGCTACCGCCGAGGAAATCGGTAAGCAGGCGAGAAAGAACGGAACAAAGCTGCTTCGTGACAACGTAACGGATATGGTTTTAGAGGGCAGAACTACCATGGATGAGCTTGTAAAGGCTACATACTCGGTATAACGGAATAGTAAGGAGAATAAAAACATGACTAATACAATTGATATTAATCAGATACTTGATGAAGTAAGAGAAAGAGGAGCGTCCGACCTTCACTTTACAGCAGGTCTTCCTCCGATTATCCGTCTGCACGGTAACATCGTAAAGGTTTCGGGCTATCCGGACTGCACCGAGCCGATTATCGTAAACGTAATCAACCAGATTACCTCCATTAAGCACAAGCAGACCATTCAGAAGGGCTTAGACGCCGACTTCTCCTACGTTTCCGCCTCCGGTCACCGTCACCGTGTCAATGTTTACAGACAGCGCGGCTACCATGCTGTTGCTATGCGTCTTTTAAGAAACGATATTCCTACCTTAAAGGATCTTTTCCTCCCGCCTATTCTCGGCGATTTCGCCCTTAAGCCCCGTGGACTTGTTCTTGTAACAGGTCCTACCGGTTCCGGTAAATCCACAACTCTTGCGGCTATGATTGACCATATCAACCGCCAGAAGAACTGCCACATTATCACAATCGAGGACCCTATCGAGTACCTCCACAACCACAAGCAGTCCATGCTTAACCAGCGTGAGGTAGGCGTTGACGTTGACAGCTTCGCAGGCGCTCTTAGAGCTGCACTCCGTGAAGACCCGGACGTTATCCTGGTAGGAGAAATGCGTGACTTTGAAACAATCAATGCAGCAGTAACCGCCGCTGAAACAGGACACCTTGTACTTTCGACCCTGCATACAACGGGTGCTGCTGAAACCCTCGACCGTATTATCGACGTTTATCCCCCTCACTCCCAGGGACAGATTCGTTCCCAGCTTGCAAACTCCATGGTAGGCGTTATTTCCCAGACACTTTGCGCTACCACCGACGGAAAGGGACGTATTGCAGCCCTTGAGATTATGGCGGCTACCGACCCGATAAGAGCTATGATTCGTGAGGGTAAGATATTCCAGATTCCGAGTGCTATTGCAACAGGTAAGGCTGTGGGAATGTTCTCCCTTGACCAGGACCTTGCAAGACTTGTACGAAACGGAAAGATTACCGAAGAGCTGGCGCTTTCCCGCTGTCAGGATCCTGCGGAGTTCAAGAGATTCCTTACTATGGGTTAATAAGAAAAAGGGCTGCTGCGGCAGCCCTTTTGTTATGCAGAGAGCTTTGAGATATGAGAGTTTTTGAGCCAAGGGGGCTAACGCCGCCCTCGGAGAAGAAGAGATTCTTTGAGCCAAGGGGGCTGCTCGCCCCCCTTGACCCCCTCGGAAACGTTAGACGTTTCATCCAATGAAGCTTGATTACTGCATTTGCTTATAGGGGAACTTTGGGCGCACATTCGCAGGTTTTGCGGGCTGAATTGCTTTGGGCGGGTTTGCTTAATGGGGTATTTTTGATTCTGGCTGTTGTTTCGTACTGTTGGCAAGCCCCGCCCCTTAACCGCGAAGCGTCTGAAAGTTTTCCGCGCAGCCTGCTGCGATCCCTTCTTACAAAAGGGCTGAAAATCTTTTTTCTCTTATTTCTCTCTGCTTATCTTTTCTCTCACACAAAAACAGGCTGTTGCAGCGCACACTGCAACAGCCTGTTTCATCATGTTTATTCTCTCTCCGAAAGCGGCACATACTCCGTTCTCGGCTGAACGTTCATATAGGCGGGGCGGATAATCTTCTTACCGTTTATAAGCTCTTCAATGCGGTGAGCCGACCAGCCCGAAATTCTTGCAATTGCAAATAAAGGGGTATAAAGCTCAATCGGAAGCCCCAGCATTGAGTAGCAGAAGCCGCTGTAAAAGTCGATGTTGGCGCTTACGCCCTTGTAGATACGGCGCTTTTTCGCTATAAGCTCCGCCGCAAGCCGCTCTACCGAGGAGTAAAGGCGAAATTCCTTTTCCATCTGCTTTTCGCCCGCAAGCTTTTCAACATAGCCCTTGAAAATCTGCGCTCTCGGGTCGGAAACGGAGTAAACTGCATGTCCCATACCGTAGATAAGACCGCTCCTGTCGAAAGCCTCCTTGTTCAGCAGCTTTTCAAGATAAGCGGTTATCTCCTCGTCGTCCTCCCAGTCGCTTACTGCTTTTTTAAGCTCGTCGAACATACCCATAACCTTAAGGTTAGCACCGCCGTGCTTAGGACCCTTCAGCGAACAGAGCGCCGCAGTAACTGCGGAGTAGGTGTCTGTGCCTGAGGAGGTTACAACGTGGGTTGTAAAGGTTGAGTTGTTGCCGCCGCCGTGCTCTGCGTGAAGCACAAGGGCAAGGTCAAGAACCCTCGCTTCAAGCTCGGTGTACTTGCTGTCCTCTCTTAGTAGGTGCAGTATGTTTTCCGCTATGGAAAGGCTCTTGTGGGGACGGTGGATAATAAGCCCGTCGCCGTCTATGAGGTAGCGCTTAGCCTGATAGCTGTAAACCACCAACATAGGGAACAGAGCGATAAGCTCAAGGGACTGCCTTAAAACGTTAGGCACGCTCAGGTCGTTAGGGTAATCGTCGTAGGCGTAAAGAGTAAGTACGCTCCTTGAAAGGGTGTTCATAATATCCTCGCTTGGGGATTTAAGCACAATATCCCTTACGAAGGAGGAGGGGAGCTGACGATAATTTCCGATAAGACGGATAAAGTCGTCTAACTGCTTTTGTGTGGGCAGCTGACCGAAAAGCAGAAGATAGGTTGTTTCCTCGAAGCCGAAGCGGTTGTCCGCCATAAAGCCCTTGATAATGTCCTTAACGTTAATTCCACGGTAGTAAAGCTCGCCGTCGCAGGGCTCCATTACGCCGTTTACGTTCTTTTTTGAAACAATTTCCGAAATCTCGGTAAGTCCCGTAAGAACGCCCTTTCCGTTAAGGTCACGCAGTCCGCAGTAAACGTTGTTTTCCAGATAAAGCTCGGGGGCGATATTGCTGTTGCCGGTGCAAAGCGCCGCAAGCCCTTCAATCTGAGGGGTGATTTGTGAGAATGGATAATGAGAAGCCATATCGTACCTCCTTGTTAATAATGAAGATAATACTTAATTATATCATACAGAGCAGTTTATAGCAAGGGATTTCAGCTAAATTTCGCCGTATTTTCAAGAT
>JBJERM010000275.1:0-3234 GCA_051882315.1 Ruminiclostridium sp. | reverse complement strand
CTGGGTGTGGCGCAGTTGGTAGCGCGCTACCTTGGGGTGGTAGAGGCCGTGGGTTCAAGTCCCGTCACTCAGACCAGAGTAAAATCCCTGAATAAAGCCATTTGTGAGCAATCACAGATGGCTTTATTTCTTTTGTAGAATGTCGTATCTACATACATCTACGAATTTTTGCCCGATTTTTGTAGATGGGTCTTCCCTGTCAAAATGCTTACAGGCGTATTTTTTCCAATTATGCTCTTCTGTTTTCAATGTGCGGAGCAATGAATGTACCGGTCATATCCTTATAAAGCAAATGCTTACGCCCTTTTGAGATATGTAGGTATATATTGCTTGTCGTTTCAATATCAGCGTGTCGTAACCAAGCCTTTACCGATTCTAAATCCCAACCCTTGTCAAACAAGATACTTGCCGTGCTATGCCGCAAATCGTGAAAGCGCATTTCCGGAAGATTATGACGTTTAAGCGCCCTCTGAAAACTTCTTGTAACACAATCAGGACGATATAATCTTCCATCAGGCTGTGTGAATATATATTCCGACTTATTATATATTGCACCATACTCGACTTGATTTTCTTTCTGTTTCTCTTTTATGCTGAGAAAAAGGTCTCTTACTTCCGGAAGAAGTTCGTATGTTTCGTGACTACTTGCCGTTTTAGTGGTGTCCTTATAAACGATTGTCTTGTTCTTAACTACGGTTGATTTTATTTCCATAGTGTTTTTATCAAAATCTACTGCATCCCATTTCAAACCAAGGACCTCACTTTTACGCAAACCATAGTAGAGAGCAACATAAACAAGCGGATATATCTCTTCGTATTGTAAAGCAGATAGCATTTTATTTGCTTCACTTGCCGTCATATATACATTTTTATCCTTAGCCATAGTGGTTTTCGCTATTCTTGGTATAGGAACGTTTAATGCAGGATTTCCGTGAATGTATTCAAATATTACCGCCTCGTTCAACACCGCCTTTATCAAAGCCGCATGTCCTCTGACCGAAGTAATATCCAGCCCTCCTGCCTTACCGTCAAGTCGTCCGCTTGTTATTTTATAATAATAGTAATCGGAAATTTGTTTGGGCTTTAACTGTTTTAACGTTACGCCAAGTTGACTAAAATATGGTATTATATGCCTCTCGGCAAACACTTGATATTTCTCCCACGTTGACATCTGAATTGTTCCTTTTTTCCTGATAAGCCAAGCTGCAACAAAATCAGCAAAAAGCATATTGCCATTTTCGTTGCCGGAAATATCTGAAGAAAAAATTCCCTCAACACTTGAATTCTTTACTTTGTTTTCTAACTCCTGTATTTTTTCAAAAAGCATTTTATTAGCTAACATTTCATTCTTCTTTGTTGCAGGAAGTTCTGTACATATCCATCTTCGGCACTTTTTGTTTACATCATCCGCCGGCTTTTCCGGATATATTTCACTTTTTTCTCCATATAATACCATATGCCATTTACCATTTTTTTCGTATATCCTGCCTGTTATCATAATATTACCTCCCATCTTCGATAAACAGACAGCACATCTTTTACTCTAACAATGGCATTATACCACTTTAAAACGCAAAAGTCAAGTCTATGTTGTCCGATTGCCGGTCCGATTGCCGGTTGGCGATTGCAGCGATTGCAACAGCCGATTGCATCCGATTGCAGGTCCGATGCAAGTCCGATTACACTACACGGCTGTGTCATTCTTTTTCTCACTTCGAATTGTGTTATTCAAATAGGAAATCAAATCAGATTTGAGTATTCTGTATTTTCTGCCAATAAGAAATCCTCTTAACTGATTTGTATGGAGAAGATTATATATCATCCCCTTGCTAACTCTTAGGATAGTTGCAATAATATGCACATCTAAAACTTCGGGATACTCATCTAACATAACCATTACCTCTTATCATTAGTATTGATTTACAATGAAATCAGATTCATAAGCCGAGCTACCATAAGACAGCTCGGCTCATTGTATCTAATTTCAGTGTAATTCTCAAAATCAGTCTATCGTATTTCTCGCTGCCCCCGACAGAACGGGATTATTTCAGACAGTCGCAGGCTTTACAGATATAGCTCTGTTGCGGCTTCATAGGAGTTTCACCTCAATGCGGTTCTCGCAATGCCGCCCTCACTTAAATGACCGGACGGAAGTATCATTATCCCCCTATACAGGTCTTGGCGTATCAGCAGCCACGCTGATATTTTGCAACTTACGCTTTGTCGCTCGGATATGAAATGATGTTCGGAATATATTTGGCACAAATGGGTTTAAGCACCCTTGCTTGTCCGATTAGCATAAATCAGGGAACGTCTTGGCGGCGTGTTAGAGTTCACGCTTGATTGCGGCACATCGCTGGGGGCAGCTTCTGCCTGTGCCGCTTTTGACGTGAACACTTCGACATCGTGTCGAACTTTCGCTTTCAACCACAATGGGCTGTATAAGGGAACGTATCTGAAATAATGGTATTCAGTTGTCAAGGAACTGCAACAGCTTAGCAGTATTACTTTATGCTGTTGTCTTAAATGAAAGTGTACGAGCTATAAGGCGTATCTTAAGCCTGTTACGCATATCCTCGTCAACCATAGGATAGGAATTGCCGTACTCATCACGCACCAATTTGGTGCAGAGCTTGGCAATATAGCCGTCGTAATGCTCAAGAACTATACAGAGAGCGTCGGTATCGCCCTGCGCAGCCGCAGCAATGACTTCAAACGGAAGCATTTCTGCGTTTTCTTGATAGTATCCTTTCGTCATCTGTCATTTTCCTCCATAAACCTTTTTAGCTTTTCCAGTGCGTCCTCCCGGTGATATGTAACGGTGCTACGCACAAGGTTGAGCAAATCAGCGATTTCGTAATCACTCATATCCAAAAAGTAGGACATTAGAATGATATTCCGCTTTCGTTCAGACAGGCTTGTCACAGCCTCGGCAAGAAGCTCGTTCCTTATGATGACATCAAATCCGTTTATTATAAACAGAGAACTCTCGCAAAGATGTTCATCACAAGTTTCTAATTTCTCTATAAACCTTTGGCTCAAATCAGAGAAATTAATTTCGCTTGCTCTCCTTTTTGACAATTCTGCTCTGAGGTTCTTTGCCTCGCCAGTCAGAACTGTTTTTATCAGCGTGTCGTACTGATGTTCAACCGTCGCTTTGTCGGAAGAAGGTTGCTCCATAGAGTTCACCTCCTTCCGCATCCAACCGGAACAGAGTGAAATTATCTCCCTTTC
>JBJERM010000274.1:0-3258 GCA_051882315.1 Ruminiclostridium sp. | reverse complement strand
CGGGTCGTAATTAAGCTTTACATAGGTGGGAAAGCCTGCTCCGCCAAGACCTACCGAGCCGCTTTCCTTTACTGCCTTTATAAAGTCCTCCCTGCTGTTTACAACAGGGGGCTTTATATCGGGACACATTTCCTGCCTTAAATCGGTTTCTATTACAACTGCGTCGTTAAGCTTTCCGAAAACGTTCATAATCTTCACGATTTCCTTTACCGTTCCCGAAACGCTGGAATGAACAGGGGCGGAAATAACCGCGTCGCTGCTGCCTATAAGCTGTCCTGCCGTAACCTTATCGCCCGGGGCAACAAGAGGGGTACAGGGTACTCCTCCGTGCTGTGACATACTGATAACTACCTTTTTCGGAAGGGTTATCTGAACCGACTGTACCTCGGCGGCATTGTTAAAGTGGGGCAGCTTTATGGATTTAAGCTTCATAAAGTTTACACACCTCTCCTTTTATGCAATATCGGCTGAAGCACTCTTCAGCTCGTTAATAAGACCTGTTATCCGTCCTGTAGGACATTCAAAATAGCTGTTGTCGATAAGGATAATACTGCCGCTTTTTACCGCATCAAGCTCCCCTAAAACCGGGTCTGCGGAAAGCTGCTCCTTATCGTATATATTATTGAGCAGGACTACCTGCGGCGGGTTTTCGACAAGAAAATCCTTTTCAGTAATATAGCCCTCCTTGTCCGCTGCAAGATTGTTTCCGAGAGCAGACAGAACCGAGCTTTCAAGGGTGCTGCCCCCGGCAAGTGACATTCCCTCGGTAACGTAAATAAAATCGCCGAGAGGCTTATCCTCTGACTCAAGAGCCTTAGCTACGGGAGAAAAAATCTCCTGCCCGTAGGCTTCTCCGTCAAAAGCGCCTTTGAATACAAGACCAAGAGCGCTGTAAATATTGCCGAACTCAGTTACCGAGCGTGGATAGGGTATGTAGAGAGTAACGATTCCCTGCTCCTGCAATAAAAGCTTATCCTTTTCGGGGATTTTGGTTGCAGTTATTATAAGGTCGGGCTTAAGCGCCGCTATTTTCTCAATATCGGGGCAAGCGGGACGTCCCACCTCAGGAACGGCGGTTATTTCCTCCGGGTAGTGGCAGTAGCTGCTCCTGCCCACAAGAGAAGCTTCGACGCCAAGCTCGTAGATTATCTCCGCAAAGGCGGGAGAAAGGCATACCACCCGCTTTGGCTCTTCGGTGATTTCCGTATCGTTTATAATAACCGGATAGGGCGACGGCTCGGGGGCGTCGGTTATATCCGTAGTTACAATAACCGGCACCGTATCGCCGCTTGTATCTGTTATATCGGGAGTATTTCCGTTTTCACAGCCGCAGAGAAAAATGCACAGCGACAATAAAATCAGAAGTATTCTTTTTCTCAAAGCGTTCCTCCGTAAAAATCAGATTTCGTCGAGGTCAAGACCAAGCTCAAGGCGGGACTGCACCATATCCACAAACTGCCTTGCAGTTCTCGGAGAGCGGCCGCACTTCTTAAGCGCAAAGCGCTCCGCAAGACTCAGCAGCTTCTCCTCCGCAATATCAAGCTTCCTGTCGGCGGCAATTTTCGATACAATATCAAGGTAACCGCTTTTGTCGGGAGTTGTGAATGTGATATAAAGCCCGAACCTGTCGGCAAGGGACATATTTTCATCTCTGGCGTCGGCGGCGTGCATTTCATCGCCTGTACGCTCGGAGTTGGTTTCCTTTATAATGCGGCGGCGGTTGGTTGTAGCGTAAATTACGCAGTTTTCGGGCATAACCGCAACCGAGCCTTCAAGAGCCTGCTTTAAAAAGCTGTAGCCCTCGTCGTTTTCACTGAAAGTAATGTCGTCTATGAACAGAATAAACCGCAAGGGGTTATTTCTTACAATATCATAAATCTTATAAATACCGAGAATAGCCGCCTTCGGGATATGGATTATGCGAAGCTGGGGATACTCGTTTATAAGCGCCTTTACGGTGCTGGACTTACCCGTTCCCCTGTCGCCGTAAAGCAGAACGTTCTGCCGCTTTGCGCCGTTTATGAAGCAGAGGGTATTGTCGATTATCCGCTTTCTCTGGGCTTCGTAGTTCTTAAGGTCGCTTAGTCTTACGCTGTCAAAGCCCGAAACGGGAGAAATCGAGCTGCCGTCAAAGGAAAAGGCTTTATTCGCAGCAAAAACACTTGAGCCGTAAAGGGAAACATAGGACAGCACGCTTTCTGCGCTTATCTCGGTATCGCCCTTTTCGTACTGCGGAAAAGGCAGGCTTTCTCCGCCGCAGCGGGACTGTATTTCTCCTACAAGCTCCTCGCAGCTTATCTTTGCAAAGCGGGATAATATATCCAGGTCGTTCTTTATTGCTGCATACAGCTTTTCCGACTTGTTTTCAAGCCATGCGGATATGATTTTATTGCCGCTGTCAACGGCTAAAAAGAAAAGGTAGTCGCTAAGGGTTTTCCCTTCTGTAAAAAGTATGCTGCAAACACGGGAATATGCCTCTGCCGCTTTTTCGGGGGCAGTATCGGCGGTTTCGCACATACTGCATATTAATTCGTCGTTTTTGTACTCGGGGCAGCAGATAAGCGCCCTGAGCAGTTTAAGACTTTCCATTTCAGCACCTTCGTTTGGTAAAATATATGGCAACACCGCACAATTAACGGCTGCCGCCTTTGCCGCACGCTTGCTTGCATATTTTCCGCCATCTTGCATAAATTTCGCTTGACTGGCGCCAGCCAGCCTGCGCTCAATTTATACAATCTGACGGCGCAATCGCACGACAATAATTATGCGGTATTGCCTTATGTAATGTCCTCTTGACTGCACACTTATTCATTATACCTCATTCCGACAAAAATAGCAATAGTTTTTTACGAAAATAAAGGCTTTTTCTTTGTTATTTAAATATCAAGGAAGAAGCCCGATATACCAAAATAATGGTATATCGGGCTTGATAAAACTATTATAAATCCTGCAAATCAGCGGCGGGAATATCGTTTTCGAGATTATCCCGACCTAAATCTGTATCAATTTCAGGGTAAGCTTTGGAAATCGGCTTTTCGGTGTGAAAAACCTTCTGAACGGGGGCTTTTGTTCCTGCAATTATCGGGTTTGCCCGCTCTTTTCCGCTTTTCGCCTTGCCGCTTATTTCGGGAACGGCAGGCTCATCGTTTCTGGGCTTTGTATGAGTGCGCTTGGGGTGCTTCATTCCTTGCTTTGGCATAATACCTTTCCTTTCCGAACCAAAATATTGGCTCATCGGGATATATTGTTGCCATTTAT
>JBJERM010000273.1:0-11277 GCA_051882315.1 Ruminiclostridium sp. | reverse complement strand
CAGCGGCGTTCTCACCTTCGGCGAGTTCACCCTCAAAAGCGGCAGAAAGGCTCCTTATTTTATCAACACCGGAAATTACAAGACAGGCGCACAGCTTTCCCAGCTGGGTAAGTACTATGCCGAGTGCATAAAGGCTAACAATATCGAGGTTGAAACTCTTTTCGGACCTGCCTATAAGGGTATTCCTCTTTCTGTTAGTGCAGCAGTTGCTCTTTACGACAAGTTCGGCGATGAGGTAAGCTACTGCTTCGACCGTAAGGAAGCGAAAGACCATGGCGAAGGCGGCGTTTTTGTTGGCAAGCAGCTTAAGGACGGGGAAAAGGTGGTTATTATCGAGGACGTTATGACCTCGGGCAAGGCGCTTCGTGAGGTTCTCCCCAAGCTTAAGGAAGCGGCAGACGTCAATATCACGGGAATGGTTATCACCGTTGACAGAATGGAAAAGGCACTTGACAGCGATATAAGCGCTGTTCAGTCCGCATACAAGGATTTCGGCGTTAAGGTTTACTCAATTGTAAATATTAACGACATTATCTCCGCTATCGAAAACGATGTTATCCCCGGTAAGGAATACCTCTCCGCTATGAAGGAGTACAGAGCGGCATACGGGGTAGAGTATTAATTTATTTCATAAATAAAGTTTGAGCCCTCCTGCTGTATATCGGGAGGGCTTTTACTGCACAATAAGGTTCGCCTTGAGGCAGTACTTTCAGAAATAGTTCTGAAAGTTTTCGGTCAAGCCTATTTCAAAAGGCTTGGCAGGGTCAAGGGGCGGCAGCCCCTTGTCTCTATTCTCATACGCTGAAAAAGCTCTCCGACTATCAATCGTGAGGGCTTTTCGCATACTGTTATTTATTCTGTTCTCAGCGCTACAACAGGGTCCTTCTTTGCCGCAACTCCCGAGGGGAAAAGTCCTGCAATAAGAGTAAGGCAAACGCTTATTGCAATAAGAATTATTCCCGCAGCAGGCGGCAGAGCCGCAAGCCCGTCAATGTTTGTAATGCTCTTGATAATAATATTTATCGGGATATTAAGCAGTACCGTTACAAGTATGCCTATTGCACCCGAAATAAAGCCAACAATAACCGTTTCTGCGTTGAATACTCTGGAAATATCCTTCTTTGAAGCGCCGATTGAGCGGAGAATACCGATTTCTTTCGTGCGCTCAAGCACGGAAATATAGGTTATAATTCCTATCATTATTGAAGAAACAATAAGTGAAATTGCAACAAAGGCAATAAGAATATAGCTTATTGCATTTATAATATCCGTAACCGAGGACATTAACATTCCCACCATATCGGTGTAGGTTATTTTCCTTTCCTCGCCTACGCTCTTGTTGTATTCGTCAATAATGTCAACGATTTTTTCCTTCGCCTCAAAATCAATGGGGTAAATTGAAATTGCCGAGGGAGTTTCAAGGTCGATTACGCCGAGGGTATTCCTGTTTTCGTAGAGCGACAGGGGAGATACAACGTCGGAAATCGCCGCCGTCATCATCTTCATAATCTGCGAACGTTCCTCCTCGGAAAGTGACATAAAGTAAGCCATCTGCTCCTCGGTGATATTATCCGGGTCAAAGCTTTCCATATCAAATACGGGTGCAGTTACTTCTCCTGTCGGCAATTCCTGCACGCCGATACCAATAGAAGCAAGATAAGCCGCTCTTTCCTCCTCGGACATCTGGGCAAGCATAGCCTGCTGCTCCTCGGTTAAGGAGGATATATTCGGCGCAGCGGTTTCCTGCATGGAAGCAAGATAAGCCACCCTTTCTTCCTCGGACATCTGCATAAGCATAGCCTGCTGTTCCTCAGGGAGATTTTCTATCGCCTGCTGCTGAGCCTCTTTAGCCTGTTCAAGCTGCTTTTGCAGCTCTTCTGCCTCTGCCTTGCGTTCCTCAGCCTGTTTTTTAGCGTCCTCTAAAGCCTTTTCGCCCGCTTCCGTATTTTCAAAGGGCAGTCCGCTGAAAACGTCGTAATCCGGGTTATCTTCCTGCTGTTTTACGATTTCAGAAGCGTTAATCCGCTCAGCAACCGCCTCCGTAAGCTCCTTTGTGTAGCCGATAAAACCGCTGATTGCCCCTGAGCTGTCCTTCTGACGTACAATTCCAACGATTTCAAGCTGTTCGCCCTTATCCATAGCCTCAGTCATAAAATCGTTGTCCTCGCTCATATCAATCCAGACGTTCTCATCGTTTTTCTGATAAAGCTCGGTCTGGGGAACAACGGTAAAGGTAATGCCGATAAGCTCGTCGTAATCGTAATCCCGTCCCGCAGAAATCTTGCTTATCTCGCTGTCGTCCTTTTTTGCAAGCATATCACGGACGGCGTTTTTAAGCTCGGCAACGTCCATCATACCGAGGGTATAAAGTGTGTAGTCGGTTATTTCGTCGTGATTATCCACGATAAGCAGCGCTTCGTTCTTATTTTCGGGCTTTTTGCCTGCAATAAGCTCATATTTCGTATTGAACATTTCCTCGTTGTCGGTAAGCTCAACAAAAACGTTGTTGTCCGAAGCAGAAGAAATCATCTGGGAACGGAGAGAGAACATTCCTGCCATAGCCCCGAAGCCGATTTCGTCAAGCACTCCGCTGGGGTTTACCTTTGTTATTTCTCCTTCATCGTTCTTTGAAAAGACCTGCAGGGTAAGACCATAGGAGTAGTCGATATTTGAAACGTACTTATCAATTTCCTCGTTTTCCTCAAGAAACTCACGGAAGCTTTTTAGGTCGTTCTTGTTGGTTTCCTTATACATCATGGAGAACATGTTGCCCATACGCTCGGCGGTGTGGATTTTATTATCGTTTCTCTCCGTGCGTTCCTCATTTACCTCCTCCTTTTTGTCCATTGCCGAGGACATAAGGGAAGAAAGATCGGTGGAGCTGTTGTCGATAGTAAGAGGGTAGGAAGCGAGGGTATCCCGCTGTATACCGTCGATATATTCCTGTACGCCGTTGGAAAGGGAGAGAATAAGCGCAATACCTATAATTCCTATGCTTCCTGCAAAAGAAGTAAGAATAGTACGTCCCTTTTTGGTCATAAGATTGTTAAGGCTCAGAGACAAGGCGGTAGGGAAGGACATTGAGGTTTTCTTTACCTTTGCGGGCAGGGCTTCGTCCTCGTACTGGGGCTTATAGGGGTCGGTATCCCCTGTAATCTTGCCGTCCACAAGCCTTATAATACGGCTTGAATACTTTTCCGCCAGCTCAGGGTTATGAGTTACCATTATAATAAGCTTATCCTTGGAAATCTCTTTCAGTATTTCCATAATCTGTAAGCTTGTTTCGCTGTCCAGCGCGCCGGTAGGCTCGTCCGCAAGAAGAATATCCGGGTTATTTATAAGCGCTCTTGCAATTGCAACTCTCTGCATCTGTCCGCCGGACATCTGATTTGGCTTTTTCTTCATCTGGTCCTTAAGACCTACCTGAGTCAGCACTTCAACCGCTCTGCGCCTGCGCTCATGCTTTGAAACGCCCGAAAGGGTAAGGGCAAGCTCAACATTTGCAAGTACAGTCTGGTGGGGGATAAGGTTATAGCTTTGAAAAACAAAGCCTATCCTGTGATTTCTGTATGTGTCCCAGTCCCTGTCACGGTACTTTTTAGTAGAAACCCCGTCTATTACAAGGTCGCCGTCGGTGTATCGGTCAAGTCCGCCTATAATATTCAGCAGAGTTGTTTTGCCGCAGCCCGACTGCCCTAAAATAGAAACGAATTCGCTTTCCCGAAAGTCGATGCTTACGCTCTTAAGCGCCTTAACCTCGGTATCGCCCATGGTATAGTTCTTGGTTATGTTCTTTAAACTTAGCATATTGCCGCCTTTCTGTTGTTTTAAAGCAATTATACCACAATGCTTTTTTAATTTCAATATTTTTCCAACAAAAATAATGTGTAAAAATTGTGAAAAACGCCCGTATTGTTATGTTTTTCTTGATTAATGCGGCAAAATATGGTACAATAATTTATATAATATCTGTTGCGGCGTTTTTGAGCCAATGAGAAAGGAAAAAATATGAATCTGCTTTATCTTCTTCGACCAAAGGAAAGCGTAGCATATATACAATCTAACGTGACTGTGCGGCAGGGGCTTGAAAAAATGCGCGCCCACGGCTACTCCGCAATCCCCGTAATATCCCCCGAGGGCAAGTACATAGGAACGGTGAGCGAGGGCGATTTTTTGTGGGCAGTATTTGAAAAGGGCGGCTCTTCATTAAAGGCGCTTGAAAAGCTGAGCCTTTCCGAGATACTCCGTGAAAAGCGGGATAAGGCCGTTACCGTAGGAGCAAAAATGGACGAGCTGCTGTTGCTGATTATGGAGCAGAACTTTGTGCCCGTAACTGATGACAGAGGTATTTTCATAGGAATTGTAACCCGTAGGGATATATTGAAATATTACTACAAAAAGGAGAAAAACGCAGATGAATGAGCGAGTAAAGCTTCTTGCCGATAATATAGAAAAGGTAATTATAGGAAAGCGGGAGGTTATAATTAAGCTTATAACAGCCCTGCTTTCAGGCGGTCATGTTCTTATTGAGGACGTACCCGGAGTAGGAAAAACGAAGCTGGTTTCCGCCCTTGCAGCAAGCGTAAGCGGCGAGTGCAACCGTATCCAGTTCACCCCCGACCTTATGCCCTCGGATATTATGGGCTACACCATGATAAATCAGAAAACGGGAGAGACCGAGTACCGCAGCGGCGCTGCTATGTGCAATTTCCTGCTTGCAGACGAAATAAACCGTGCTTCTCCTAAGGCTCAGTCTGCTCTCCTTGAAATAATGGAGGAGCTTCAGATAAGCGTTGACGGAAAAACCGTAAAGCTCCCCAGCCCCTTTATGGCGCTTGCAACCCAGAATCCCGTTGAAACCTACGGAACATATCATCTGCCCGAAGCACAGATGGACAGGTTTATGATGAAGCTTTCTGTGGGCTATCCCGAACCTATGGACGAAATATCTATTCTTGGCGGAACTGCTCAGAATACTTCCGAAATAGGAAGCGTTATGACCCTTTCGGATATTCTTGATCTGCGCAAGGCTGCTGAGGCGGTTTACGTCAGCGAGAATGTAAAAAGATATATAATCGACATTGTGACCGCCACAAGAACAAGCGAAAATACCCTTTTAGGCGCAAGCCCCAGAGGAAGCCTTGCCCTTTACTCCGCAGCAAAGTCATACGCTCTTATTGACGGCAGGGATTACGCCGTACCCGAGGACGTAAAGGCTATGGCGGTAAACGTTCTTTCCCACAGGCTTATGCTTTCTCCTAAGGGTAAGTCAGCCTGCGGTACAAGCGAAGCGGTGATTTCCGAAATTCTCGGAAAAGTACCCGTCCCGAGAGAGGAATAATTTCCGATGACCCTTAATTTCAAAAAAATCGCCGCCTATATTTTCGTTATCGGCGTTGCTTTGCTGTTTACCCTTTTCCTTGACGCACAGGGCGGCTGTTATCTTCTTATCGCCCTCGGAGCGGCTGCCGTTATTTCTGTTGCAGTCTGCATATACACCAAAAACTCGGTTTCTGCGGCGGTAACGGTAAGCGAAGATATACTGAACAGAGGGGATATAGTAAAAGTCACTCTTGATGTTGTAAAGCAGGGCAGAATACCCTCCTCCATAATCTCCGCAGAGTTTATGTCAAGCTTCCACTTTTCCACTGAAAATTCCTCGGAAAATAAGGTAAAGGCGGCTTTTTTCGCCTCCGAGCGGCTTACCTTTACGACAGAATACCGGGCCCGCTTTTTCGGCAGGGGTAAGGCGGGAATAGCCTGCCTTACAGTTACGGACTATCTGGGTCTTATAAGCTTTCGGGTAAACGTTACAGGCGGCATGTCGCTGATTAAGATTTACCCCGATATTCCCGCTGTAAACGGCAGAGAGGGTCTTGCAAGAAGTCTTTCCGACGCTGCTCTTTTTGAGGAAAGCGAGGAAACTACCCAGTCCCTGTATGCAGTAAGCGGCACTCCCGGCTATGAGCATAGAAAATACGAGCCCGGCGACAGTCTTAAGCTTATAAACTGGAAGCTTTCCGCTAAAAAGCAGGAGCTTTTCGTCCGCCGTCTTGAGGGCTCCTCCGGCTCCGAGCAGCTGTTTCTGCTGGACAAGGCATGCAGCGCCGCAGATGATGAGGAAACTGCGAGAGGCGAGGAACAGCTTGCGGTTGAAGGAATGCTGGGGCTTTTAATGCAGTTCGCAAAGTCCGAGCTTCCCGTTAAGCTTATGATACGCTTTTCCGACAGCTGGGAGGAAATCTCCTGTCTTACTCCATCGGACGTTCTCGACCTTAGGTACAGGCTTACCGACTACACATTTTCCCGTGACAAAGCAGGACGCCTGCCTTCGGTAACAGCAGAAAGACCTGTGATTTTCTCAGCCTGCTGCGACAAGGCGCTTGTTTCATATATGACCGATAAAAGCGGAGCTTCTGCTGCGGTTTCTGGAGGAAATGAAGCGGGAAAGGAAATATGGAGAATACTCCGGGACAATGAGGATATTGATTTTGTAAGATGATTAAATTTCAGCTGAAAGATTTTTTTGCTAAAAACGGCATTCCGATTCTGCTCAGCGCTGCGGTGCTGGCTTCGGCGGCTTGTATATATTCCTACGGCACAGGAGGCTATGTAATCGGCTTCTCTATTTTTGCCGCAGTATATTCCTGCGCTCTTTTTGCTGTAAACGAGGCGCTTCGCAGGAAGAACAATGCTTTTCTGTCCACGCTGGTTGAGCTGATAATATTTGCAGTTATAACTGCTGTCGGGTACAGACTGTTTGAAACGGATATAGGAACGTCGGCGGTATGGTTTATGGAGCCCTCCCGCTTTACTGTTATATACGCGGGAAATATAGCCGCACTTATTCTTATTGCAGGTCTGCCTATAATCTCCTCCGTCTACTATTTCACAAGGGTGCGATTTCGGCTTTTGTTTGTATTCCTCGTGTGTATGTGCCCATTTTGTCTTTTTGCAAAAACCTTTACCACAATACCTGTTCTTTATACGATAATAATAACAACTCTTTTCTTCCTGCTGATGATTTCTCTGAATAACGGCGGCTTTGAGATAATGAAGCGAAAGGGAATCGCCGCTGCTGCGGGAGTATTTATGCTTGCAGTTACAATGCTTGCCTCCTTTCTGCCTAAAATTGAATACGCCCCCTATCGTGAGCAGTTCGACGAGCTTATTACGGGTATCAGTATCGGTGCGGCAGGCAAGCAGGATTTCAGCTCCTTTGCAAGCTCCTCCGCCCAGTCTGTTTCAGACGACGACAGGGTAGTTTTCTATGTTTACGGCGACAATCCCGTGAGAATAAAGCGCCAGTGCTACAACCGCTACGACAGCAGAACAGCCGCTTGGGGCTATGAGGGTGAATGGGAAACAGGCTGGAATAACTGGCAGAGCTATACGGGATTTGAAAATCCCGCAGAAATGCTTGACCTTTTCGGCTTTGATACCGAGGAAATAAGCAGCAGAAACTGCGTTGTTGAGTCCGCCGAGGGAGCAATTCACGCAATTTATACCTGCGAGAATATGAGCCTTATCCAGTTTGATGACATACCCTACCGTGGAATATACCGCAGCCCTGCCGACGAATATTTTCTTGCTTACGATAATGACGTAAAGCCGCAATTCTATCGCATGAGCTGGAGTGAATTTGAAATAAACCCTGCCTTTTCCGCAAGATACGACAG
Source organism: Ruminiclostridium sp. (assembly GCA_051882315.1). Lineage (GTDB taxonomy): Bacteria > Bacillota > Clostridia > Oscillospirales > Ruminococcaceae > Ruminiclostridium_E. The sequence continues at coordinate 3,598 of JBJERM010000273.1, read as the reverse complement.
CGAAACAGCGCAGCGCTATTCTGGCACGGTATGGGGAGATGCGTATCTTAAGGCTAAGGAGGACGCCGACCTGAACAAGGCAGTGCTTATGAGTGAGGAAACCCGCCGTGCCTGCTGGAAAAGCGATGAAAGCTATGAGCAGGCAAAAAAGCTTACAGCGGAGATTACTGCGGGCTGCACTACCGACTATCAGAAAGCGGAAGCAATCTGCAATTATTTCCATAGCCCCGATTATGTTTATGACAAGGAATTTACCACGTCGGATTCAAGCATAGAGAACTTTATTTTCAATACAAAGCGGGGAGTATGCTTTAACTACGCTACCGCTATGGCTCTTTTGTGCAGGGAGGCGGGACTTAATTCCAGGTACTGTGAGGGCTTTCTTGTGCAGAAATACGACAGCGAAAGAGACTGCTGGGCTGTAACCGCAGAAAACTCCCATGCCTTTGTGCAGGTATGGATAGACGGCTACGGCTGGACGGACTTCGACCCTACAAGCAATAATATTGACGGCGGCTATTCCGACCTTACCTTCCTGTATGTGGGCGCAACAGTTGGAGTAATCGGCGCTGTAGTTGCATTATGCCTGTTCCTGAGACCCTATGTGGCTGAAAGCCGCCTGCGGGGAAAAATAAAGCGCAGCAGGGGCAGAAAACAGGCGGCGCTTATATATAACAGCATAGGCGATATGCTTGTTAAGTACAGCGGAGGAAAGGAAAACGCCTTTACGCCCACAGAGCTGTCAGATGAATGTGGACGGCTTTTAGGATATGATATAAGCGGGTTTATTGCGCAGTACAGCCGCCTTGTATACAGCAAAACTGAGGACTCGGACAATGATTTTTCCGGTGTTTACAGCGAGTTCAGAAAAGCGTACAGCCTGCAAATAAAAAAGGACAGGAAAAATAAGCGCAAAAATAAAAATAAATAATTTTTCGGGGTGCAGTAAGCTGTACCCCGAATAAAACGGGTTAATTGTCACCATTTTTGTGATAAAGGTTGACAAATATCTTGCGGTGTGATAAAATCTAAATGTTTTCGACAGGAGGAACTGAAATGACGGTCAAGGAGCAGGTGCTTAAAATTCTCGAGGAAAATAAGGGCAAGAGCGTATCAGGCGAGGATATGGCGAAGGAGCTTTTCGTAAGCCGCAATGCAGTCTGGAAGGCAATCAAGGCGCTTCGCAGCGAAGGTCATATAATCGAGGCGGTTACCAACCGGGGCTACAGTCTGTCCGAAAAAAGCGGAGTTTTCAGCCCTCAGAGCGTTATGAAGCTGCTTGGCGGCGATAGTGAGAAATTCGACATAATCTACCGTGAAACCGTAGGCTCAACCAATACCGAGCTTAAAGCGCTTGCCGAAAAGGGCAGTCCCGAAGGCACGGTGCTTATCGCAGGCGAACAGACCGCAGGCAAGGGAAGACGGGGCAGAAGCTTCTCCTCTCCCAAGGGTACGGGACTGTATATGAGTATCCTGCTAAGACCCGATTTTTCCGCTGAAAAAGCGCTGTTTATCACCACCTGCGCCGCTGTTGCGGTTGCAGAAGCAGTTGATGAAATTACAGGCGGGCAAGCAAAGATAAAGTGGGTAAACGACGTATATCTGAATGAGAAAAAGGTATGCGGAATACTTACTGAGGCTTCCGTTGATTTCGAGGGCGGCGGGCTTAACTATGCGATTTGCGGTATAGGCGTAAATTTCAGCGGCGAAGCCCTGCCCGAAGAGCTGAAGGATATTGCGGGCGGAATAGGCGGCGACCCGAAGGCGCTGAAGCCGAAGCTTGCCGCAGAAATTCTCAGCCGCTTTTTCCGCTACTATGAGCGGCTTGAAGCCCTTGATTTTCTCCCCGAATACCGTCGGCGCTCCCTGCTAACAGGGAAAACCGTAAGCTTTACCCGTGACGGATTACAGCACAAGGCGCTTGTTCTCGGAATTGACGAAAAGGCACGGCTTATGGTTCGGCTTGAAAACGGCGAGGAGCTGGCGCTTTCCTCCGGAGAAGTGACAATTGAAAAGTCGTCGTTCATAAACGGCGCAGGAAAGGAACAAAAGAAATGACAGAGAAAAGAATAAAGACAATTGATTTGGTGCTTATCGCCCTTTTTGCGGCGATTACCGCAGTGCTTTCACAGATTGCAATTCCTATGCCCACAGGCGTTCCCGTAACCTTACAGACCTTTGCGGTTGCTCTTTGCGGCTACTTTTTAGGTGCAGGAAAGGGTGCGGCAGCTCTCGGTGTATATCTTCTTATAGGTGCAGTAGGCGTCCCCGTTTATTCGGGCTTCAAGGGCGGCTTTCAGGTACTTTTAGGACCTACCGGCGGCTTTATCTTCGGCTTTATCATTATGGCGTTTCTTTGCGGACTTTCATTCAAGAAAGCGGCGGGAACAAAGCTTAGCCCGGTGCTTCGCATAGCTATGGGAGTTGCAGGAGTTGCGGCATGCCACCTGCTTGGAACACTCCAGTACATGATTGTTACCAACGTTAATCCTGAAAAGGCAGCAATTGACTTTATCACAAGCTTCCTTATGGTTTCTGCACCCTATCTTATAAAGGATATTATAAGCGTTGTTGTGGCATATCTTATCTCAATCCCGCTTTTGAAGGCAACGGCTAAGGTAAGAACAGCATAATCAAATAACTGCATAACAGGCTGTCAAGAATCGGCAGCCTGTTTATTATTTTGCGTATAGGTATTGCAAATTTTCCTTAAATATGGTAAAATAACTTGAATATTTATTATCGGAAAGGAAACTGATATGTTCAATAAAGATACTTTTTTGACTGATTTCAGGTCATATTTAAAGGAAGAGTACGGCGCTGAGCCGAAAACTGCAACTGTTCAGCAGATACACGACGCTGTTTCCCGCACGGTTATGCAGAGCATTTCTGCTGACTGGGAAAAGAGCAGAAAGGCTCACCTTGCAGCCCGCAGAGCCTGCTATTTTTCAATGGAATTTCTCGTGGGCAGGGCTGTTTACAACAACCTTCTTTGCCTCGGCATTGAGGAAGATGTAAGAAGCGCCCTTGCAGAGGTTGGAGTTGACCTGTCGGATATGGAGGAAATCGAGGACGCTGCTCTCGGAAACGGCGGACTTGGCAGACTTGCAGCCTGCTTCCTTGACAGCGCAGCTACTTTAAATCTCCCCCTTGACGGTTACGGAATACGCTATAAGTACGGTCTTTTCAAGCAGAGCATAAAGGAGGGCTTCCAGTGTGAGGAAGCGGATAACTGGACAAAATACGGCGACCCCTGGAGCAAGAGGGTAAACGCTGACGCAGTAACCGTAACCTACGGCGACCAGACTGTTACCGCTGTTCCCTATGATATGCCCATAGTAGCTTACGGTACAAACCACGTCAGCACTCTGCGCTTATGGCAGGCAGAGCCGATAAACGAGTTCGATTTCGGTCTTTTCAACGCTCAGAAATACGAGGAAGCATGCCGTGAGCAGAGAAGAGCAGAGGATATTTCCCGCGTGCTTTACCCTAACGATGACACAAGAGAGGGCAAGATTTTAAGACTTAAGCAGGAATATTTCTTCTCCAGCGCTTCCGTACAGGATATTGTCAAGAAATATAAGGCTCAGGGCGGCGA
>JBJERM010000272.1:0-3260 GCA_051882315.1 Ruminiclostridium sp. | reverse complement strand
CAGTATATTTGCTTTAGAATTATTTCGAATTATTGATTTCTTATCACTAAAGGATTTTGTTCCCAATTCGCTATTATTGCCTGTTATGGTAAGGTTTCCAAGCGTGTGAAGATATACTTCATATACTCTGCTATAGTCTTCTCCAACCTCTTTTTTCCATACGAGAGCATTCTCTTTCTGGGGCAGAATGTGTTCAATTGTAAGGTTGCTGATATCTATATGCTCTTTCGTAGAATTCTCTATTACTGACAATACATATTTGCAAATTGGCTTTTTATAAATCGGTTTGTGAATAAGTGAATCCTTAAATTCTTCATCCGTTGGCATCCGGTCGCTTGCTTTCAAATTGTTAAGAAAAACTACGAAATTTTCATAATAGTTGTTGTAACTTCCGTTAATCACCCTATCATAAATTGACTTCATAAATTTCGACAGATTCTTATTAATTTCACACGCAGTAATCCTAACAAAATATGTAAGCAGATAATCTAAAACATTGCAAAGAGTTTCCTCATTTATATTACCATCTTCATAATCGTTAAAAATCCTAAAAAGAAGAGGTAGTATTGTTGTTTGCTTAATCGTATTAAAGGCAGAAAGATAGTATAACACTTTTTGGCTGTAATAATGATTTTCGCCTATAAAAGCACCATAGTATTTTGATGTTCTCTTAAGCTTTTTGAGCATATCTTCATGAGTAAAATTGTTCTCTTCGCAATGCTCTTTAAATAAACGATAAGCGTTTTTCTCGTTTACAGACTTACTAATTTCAGAATTAAGAAAATTAATAGCAAAATCTTTGAGATTACGATAGCCAACATTCTTTTCAATTACTGACCAGTAATTTTCATAGAGCTCATCCTGATTTATATCATCCATAAGCAAAAAATTTCTGATTTTATCAGCTAAGCTTAAATCTAAACCGGTAGAATTAATTGATTCAAATATCTTTTGCGGCTCGTCGCCTTGTGATTTATCGAGAACTATCTCAACCATTTCAAGTTTCTTAATTCCATCAAGAATATCATTCAATTCCTTACCCGATGATAATGTGTGTTCAATCAAAGTTTTAAAAGTAATATAATTTTTATAGATGTTCGAGCTCCTGTCCATATCATCAAGTTTATCTTTGATTAACAACAGAAGTTGCTCGTTATCAGACTTTACTGGCTTTAATTTAAGTTTATATTTTTCGTCGCAATTTCTATTGAACATTACTTCTTCAATTTCACGCTCTATTCGAATAGAGGTGGAACTTTTGGCGGCATCATAAAGTGCTTTGAGAAGTATGTACATAGTTGTAAGTCGCTGCTGCCCGTCGATAATCAACACTTCATTAAGTGTACTGCCATTAAGTCCAACGATATAAACGATTGTTCCCGTAAAATGCTTATGATCTCTCTCGCTTGCCAACATAATATCCTGATACAGCTTTTCGCACTCAATATTGGACCAATCATAGTTGCGCTGATAAACAGGCACTTTGAACACTCTCTTGTTTTTCTCAATCAAATCAGAAAAAAACCAAACCTTATATGGCTGCATAAATAACCTCCTAAAATGCTACATATTAAATCGAGTTACTCCCCATTCCCAGTCAACATAAAATCATAGCTGACATTGAACGCCTCCGATATTCTTACAAGGTCTGAGAAATTCAGACCTTTTTTCTTTTCAGGCGGCATAGTAAGATTATAAAGATTGCGGATTTTCTTTTCAGACAGCTTTATTTCCACCAGTTTCTCCATAGTTATGTTCTTTTTTGCAAGGTTGGCAATGATTAGTGAAGAAATTCGTACCTGAAGATACTGATAAGCGGCATTACCTGCGAGTTTTTCAAGAATATTGAGAATATAGTCTTTGGCGGGTATTGCTGAATCCGTCTTTTTTTCTGCTTTACCTTTAGTTGCCAACTCCGCAGGAACAAGGTATTCCACCGAGCAATTCATATACTCCGCTATCCGACATAAATCAGCAAAAGATATTTCCGTTCCTGAAATCATACTTGCAATATGGTCGGGGTGTGCAGCCATAGCTCTGTAAACCTTCTTTATTGAATCGCCGTCGTCGGAAATAACTGCGCCGCTTTCGGAATCATCTTCCTCAAAGAAATAATCGACAGGAACATCAAAATGCTCTGACAGCTTCGCAAGTATATCAGAATTAACGGTTGAGCCGTTCTGCCATCTTTTCAGATTTGTTGCACTAAGCCCTAAGGACTTTAGCAAAGGTGTTGGCTTTTCGTTATGCTCCTCGCAGAGCTTAATAAGTTGGTTATAAAACACAGAAAACCTCCTGAGTAGTTATGAATAATTCACAAAAATCACTTTTAGTCGATTGGAAATCACTCAAAAGTGTTGACAAATCACTTATAGTGGATTATACTGAATACGGTGGATAACACACAATAAGTTATTTGCAACGACTTATAGTGTAATTATTATACCACATACATACAAAATAGTCAATAGAAAAGGAGGATATTATTATGACTTACGCAGAACACCCCAAATTCACCGGCAGAAACGTCCCCATAATGGAAATCGCTCGTGCCACAGGCAAGAACCCACAGTTTATCCGTATCGGCTTACAGCGTGGATTGCTGCCCTTCGGCATAGCTATGAAAGCCGAAGGCTCGTCCGAGTACACCTACTACTGTTCCGATAAGCTGGTATGGGAGGCGACGGGCTACTTCAAGGAGGTTTAGTATATGAGCGAAACCGAGAATACCGCCCCTTTAAAAGTAAGCTACCGTGAAAACGCAGAGAAGCTGATGGACCCGTCATATCTGGATACAAAAACGATGGAGGAAATTTACGAAAAGGTTTATAAGGAGAAGAAGCCGATAATAGATGGCCTGCTATACCCTTGTACATATCTGTTCGTAGGTGCTCCGAAGCTGGGAAAGAGTTTTATGATGTTGCAGTTAGCCTACCACGTAAGCACAGGCACTCCCTTTTGGAATTACGATGTTAATCAGGGCGATGTGCTTTACCTTGCCCTTGAAGATGATTACTATCGATTGCAGAAGCGTTTGTATCGTATGTTTGGGGCAGAAAGCACAGATAAACTGCATTTAGCTATAACCTCTCACCAACTTGATAATGGCTTGGATAAGCAGTTGGAGAGATTTGTTCAGGAATATCCGGAAACAAGGCTGATAATAATAGACACTCTACAGAAAATCAGAGAAACAGGCGGTGGCGATTGCAATTACATCAATGATTATCAGCTTATGTCAAACCTAAAAAGGATTTCCG
>JBJERM010000271.1:0-3274 GCA_051882315.1 Ruminiclostridium sp. | reverse complement strand
CCTTGCCGGGAACAGTTTTTTTGAGCTTCTCCTTCATCTTCTCTCGAAGCAGCCAGTCCAGACCGAAAAAGTCCCCGAGATTTATGAAGAACATCTCGATATACGCAGTCCAGAACAAGTTCCAGAAGCCGTTCACTCCGGCGTCATAGGTGCTGAATATCATGTATAAAATAAGAAACAGGTACATAAACTCCATAATACGTACCGCTCTCAACTGCGATTTCGGAACATCCTTGTGCGCCCTGCGAAGCTCCTTAGGGAACATGACCGTAAACCCCTCCGGTGCTATCATCCAGACAAATCCGGCACCGACATTAAACACAATGCACAGAATAATACCGTCTAAAATTGTTCTCAACCAGTTCATAATAACCCCTTTCGTTCAGCAATTCCATGCGGAACATCTTCTGACATAGCCTATGAGCGTATTTTTCTGCTGTATCCGTAAATGTGAGCGTGCCTCCATCGTCAGAAATGATATATCAATTATTGTTTTTCACTCATTCAAAGCAGCACTTTTCAACTTCATTTACCCACTTTTCCGGATATCTGATAGGAAACGCAGAGTACCCGTAATTTTTTAGCAAGCAGAGGTATTGCCATACAAAGTTTTGTTTCCAATAGCAGCAGCTACCGGGGAGCAGCATTATTACCGGTTTATTTGTATCTCCGAAACAATAGAACTCCATATAAATTGCCTCTCAACACAATCGTTGTTCATATACTTTTCAAGCAAATTACTATTAATTTTTCTCTTCTATCAGAATTTCAGTTCAGAAAATCAATACCACCAAACCGGCGACCGCTGCCGCTCCCACAACCCATATAAGCGACAGGAAAAGCCTTTTCTTCAACACCTGCTTCCACGTCTGTATGTAGGGCAGATCCTCCGTTCCGGGTATGATCCAGAATCTGCTGTGTCCGACCCATATTTTGTCTATTACAATTCCGTCATACCAGTTCATAACCTCCAGAAACAGAAGCGCCTGAAGATATGCTGCCCAAAAATCCCTTATCCCGTTCCATAGTCCGATGATAAGAAGCAGCGCCGCAAGCATTACAATATAAAACATCGCCATGAAACGCTTTCGCTTCTTTTTTACTGTTTCACGTTCGGACAGCCCTATCTCAAATGCGCGCTCCTGCACAGGCTTCGGATAAAAATAAAGTCCGTTAATCGCACCGCCTCTTACGGCAAGCCGCACAACACCCGTGAAAAGCGCGCAATATATTATTAATTGCAGGATAAAAAGCAATACTGTCATAGTTCTCCTCTCTGTTCGACTTTTTCATCCGGCTTTATAACAGTATTATTCCCTGTTCTTCAGTACCTCCGCCGGAGAAATATTCTTCAGCTTTCTCACCAGCATAGCGTTCACAGCAAAGTAAATCAACATTACCCCAGCGAATATAAGCACATAATAATACCACGGGAATGCGATATTCAGCCCGCAGGCAACATTTGAAACCGCATAAGGGTAGATAGCGTCCATGGCAAGCTTAGAAACCGGAATTGCTATCAGCGCACCTACTGCAACAACTATCGTGTTTCCGTTGAGGTACAGCCTGCGCACCTCTTTGGTTCGGTATCCGAATATCTTTACAAGCGAAATTCCAAAGGCCGCGCGGTCTATCATGACATTCATCATCATGTACATTACCACAAAGAAAATTATCGCCGAAACTACGCTAAACATCATCACCATAGGCATCATAAGGTCGGCGAACACAGCAGCAGAACGCTCGGTGTCGCTGCGGCTGGTGACGGAATACAGCCTGCCCTCTGGAATATCAAGAGCCTTGTCGGACAGCAGCATATTGTAGTAATCCTCTTCCCTGCCGAAAAGCTCACGCATGCTGTCAATGTCCATAAAAACCGAAAGTCCAACTGAATAATCCGCAATATCCGTTACCGTGAACGCATAGTTCATATCCTCTGCGCTGTCCGTGAGAATGAACTTGTCGCCGACCTTCAGACCATATTTCTGTGCAGCGGAAGCGCTGGCGGTTATCTTGCTCTTTCCCTTTTCGGGAGTTACTCCGTAGTACTTGTTGTCGCTGTCAACGCCGATAACGCTTACATCAAGGGTGTAGTCAAACGCACTTTTGGTAAAGGATTCCGCATAGCAGGCCTCAGCGCCCTCCGGAACTTCCTCCGGGGGATATTTCAGCGTGTACATATACTCGTATGATGTATCGCGGATAGTATCGTTTTTGATATTTTCGCAAAGCACGAAGCAGTTCAAAGCCAACATGAATACCATCAGCGAAATCGTCATGCCGAAAACTATCGTCAGTCCCGTTCTGGCTTCACGAAGCATCTGACGTATCTGGAAACGCCGCAGAAATCCCATGTTCTTGAGATCCACACCGCTGCGTAGACCGGTATTCTGCTCATTCCGCATGAGGGAAAGCGCTGTCCTCGAAAGCCGCTTGTTTATGACAAGGACATTCACCAATGCGCAGACCGCAGGTGGCATTATCACGCCGTATATAATGAGATACAGAGGGTACGCCGTTGAAAGCTGCGGCAAGGAGAAATAAGCGTAGGAGTCCGCCACCTGCACGGGTATTCCCACATCGCTGAATCCAAGAGCAGAGCCGACAAGTCCGCCTGCGAAGCTGATAAGCGTAGGCAGGGTGATGTAGTGACCGATCAGGTTGCTTTTTTTCACACCGAGGGCATACAGCGCTCCTATTACACTTGATTCCTGCTGTATCTGATGAATTACAAACACCGAAATAACGTATGTGAACAGCGCCATCACGATAATGCCTGCGATAAGCCCAACACTTTTATCCATCTGCATATCGCCTGCCGCTGCGGCAATTCTGGGGTTATCCTCCGCCTTGATGAACTCGGTGAGGTTGTCGATATCCACGGTGAAAAGCTCGTCAAGCAGCTTATCGGTTTCTTTCTTAAGCTCGCTGATACCGTCGGACAATTTTGCCCCGCCGTCTCTTGCGCTGCCAACTCCGTAGGTGTATTCAGAAATGCCCTCGCAATAGCCTTTCAGCCCGTCAAGGGATTCTTTCAGCAAAGCAAGCTCCTGAAGATGATACGCCTCAATGTATTGATCCAGAATGTCACCGTAATTATCGGCGGTGAGTATTTCCGGAACATTCAGTTCTGCAAGCGCCGAATTTACCTCTGCAAGATACATTGAGAACAGCTTCTCTGCGCCCTCTGTCAGACTGCTGCTGTTCCCGTCAAGCAGTGAAAGCCCGTCAGCAAGCTTCTTTGAGCCGTCATAAAGTTCATTTATGCCCTCCT
>JBJERM010000270.1:0-3280 GCA_051882315.1 Ruminiclostridium sp. | reverse complement strand
ATCCCATACCACATATTTTCTTCAATCCGTGCTGTTCCGCCGCATAAGCCTCATTATATGTAGATATGAAATTCTCTGATAAATTCACCAAATAATCGTCAAATATACGTTTCTCAACTTTTATAGGCGAAATTAATGGAGTATCGTCGAAATCAGCAGAAAAATCAGAAGAAAAATCAGAAGTAACAAATGCTGCCGGAACACTATATTCTGCTATAAATCCTTCGTAGCACGTCATACATACATAAAAGCAAAATAGTTTTATAAAATTATCTTTGTCATCGATAAGAATGTGCCTGCATGGAAGCTCGCTAAAAGTAGAATGGCACAAAGGGCAGCTATTTATCGGTTCATAACTACATGTTACTTTTATATTTGTGTGCTGATGTTCGTTAATTTCTAATTTTTTGTAAATCCTCATAGCTTTCTCCCGCCACTCTTTGAGTGGTTTTTTGTTTTATTTGCACAATTTATAGCAAGCAAAGTTATAATATATGCCGAAAATTCCGAAATCAGAATTTATATATTGACAAATTCTGAATACGGAATTATAATAATACTTGTAAGATTACTTTGACAAACAGGTAATAGCAAAGCTCGCCGTTTTCGGCTATCTTTTAAAAAAAAGAAAAACAAAAAACAGTTTGACTAATATCATATTGCTCGCAACTATATGATATAACTTTTTATCTGATTTGTCAAGGTATTTTTACAAATTTATTTACAAGGGGGCGTTATTATTAACCGTTTATTTATTGCAGAGGTCAAGAAGAAGCTCTCGATTAAAGGTTGGCTGTACAGCGACCTTGCCAAAGCTACGGGCTACAAAAAGAGCACAATTGAGGCTTTTATGGCAGGCGCAAGAGAGAGCGACAACGTTAAGGCGGCTATTGCTGCGGCACTGGAAATCGAAATATAGGGGGTTTGAAAGCGAGGTGAGAAGAATGCCTAAAAACAAGCCCATAACATCATGGGAACAAGTTCCTTTGATACTCGACCTTGCTCAGATTTCCATGCTTTTGGGGATTGATAATGAAACGGCGCGGCGGAAATGTGCCAGCGGTGAAATTCCCGCAAAGAAAGTCGGAAAGTTCTGGAGGGCTGAGAAAAATGAGATTCGCAGGTATTTGGGCTTATGCGAATAGAAAGGAAGTGAAAAATATGTCAAGATTCACAAAAGCAACGCTGCTGATTGCGGGGCTTGCCCTCGCGGCAGCAGCGGAAGCGGTGCTTGTCTGCGGGCTGTTCTCAGAGCGTGGCGGGTTCTTCATCGGCGGAGAGTGGCTGCTCCCTGCGGTGGGCGTGGCGGTTTGGGTGCTGGTAAAGCAGGTAGGCAAGCTGTACATACGGATTAAGGAGAGCTAATATGTGCAACAATTGCGATGTTATCCAAAGCCTTGATAATGCGTGGGTTGCTATGTGCAGACAATATGATGATAGCCGGGATGAGGGCATTCGGTGTGCCATGAATATTCTTGCAAAGGTTATCGGTGAGGTCCAGAGCGAATACAAGCTTAGCAAAAAGAAAAAGAACCCACAGCAGATATCAATTGACGATTGGCTAAAATGGTTTAATGAGCAAATTTAGCCAATCAATTAACCAAAAGGAGGTAAAACCATTGGAAAAGGAAATCAGAGTCGTTATTATCGAACCGGGCGAGCCGTCGTATCAGAAGACTATTCCAAACACGCTTGAGGCGTTCCAGGAGATTGTAGGCGGGTACATAGAAGTCGTAACGTTCCCCGATAAGTGCTGCATGATTGTCAACGAGGAGGGAAAGTATAAAGGGCTTCCGTACAATAAATTAGCCACTCATATCTATAAACTGAAGCACAACATAAATGACTTTGTCGTCGGCACGGCAATTATTGCCGACACGAGGGAAGACGAGTTTATAAGCTTGGATAACCTCCACACAGCACTTTACGAGGAGTTGAAATGAAAGGTTTCGTTAAAGGCTGCCCCTATTCTTACCCCGATTTTTATGGCAGGGCAGCAGCTATGGCGAAAACCTACAGCAAGCACCACCCGGAGGCGGACGAAGAGACTGTTTTTTGGGCAGCACAAGAAGCGGCGCAGCACTACGAACTATCGGACAGGCTCCGCTGCTACAAATTCAAGAATATAGTGCATCTGTATATAAGACAGGCGCTGTATAAACAAAAAAGAAAAAACAAGGAGGACGAAATTTTGGACGCAGAATTGAAAAATGCGATTATAAGGGATTACCAGAGCGGTATGACCTCAGGAGAAATCGCAGAAAGGTACGGGTTGAACCCGCACACAACGCTTAATAACATCACGAACTGGGCGAAAAATGGACTGCTGGAGCTCAGACCTACAACCCCTAAGCCGGAGGACAAGCCCAAGCACAGCCCACACGTAAAAGTACCAACAGAAGAATTTTTCGCCGATTACAACAGCGGAATGGCGACCGCCGAGCTGGCCGAGAAGTACGGAATGACTAAAGGCGCAGTCAGAAACAAAATCAGACGTGCAGAGGCAAAAGAAAAAGAGCCTGCAGCAGCGGCAACTGTTACAAGCTCTGAATCGGCAACAACCGAAAATCTTAACGACAACATTATAGCAGAAATTCCTGCAAAAGTCAATAGCGAAGCGCAGGCGGAAGGACCCACCGAAGAAGTCAAGGAAGCGACACTTCCGGAAGCAAATCCTGTTATCGATTTTATTGAATTCTGCACCCGTGAGGTTGCTGTTCTCAGTAAGCGGTTTAAGGTGCTGAGCTGCGCCGCTGCCAACGGGACAGGCGTGGCCGAGATACGGTTCAAGGACGAGAACGGCTTCGAGTACGTCCTTGAGCTCAGAGGAATTGAGGAGGGGACATGATGGACGGACTGAAAAGCGAGCACGTTTTCGAGGAGTGCGGAAAAATCACCAAAGATGTAGATACTATCGAGTTGCTTGCAGGCAATGATATGGCGGCTGCTGCAGAAGTATTATTTTCGATCCGAAGTGCCGAGCTTAATGGAATATCCGCATATATTAGGCAGATTATGCAGTTCGTAGGATTTGAAATCAAAGGCGGAGAAGCTCCTTTCATAGCAACGGCTTTTAGTATCGTTGCAAAGAATTTGCTTGAATTCTGCGAAGAAATCGGCAACAAGGATAAATGCGAGGAATTATGGAAGCTTTGCGAGCAGCATCTGGAGAGCCGTATTTCGATAGCCGGCAAAAACGCTTCGCACAAGGAGGACAAATGAAATCGAGAGTTTGCAAGCGCTGCGGAAAGCGGCACAGAAAATATATCAGCGGCTACGG
>JBJERM010000269.1:0-11369 GCA_051882315.1 Ruminiclostridium sp. | reverse complement strand
ACCGCATAATTATTGCCGTGCGATTGCGCCGTCAGATTTTTCGTCAGATTGTATAGAAATTTCGCAGGCATACTAACGTATGTCAAGAAATTTCTGTGCAAGATGACGGAAAAGATGCAAGCAAGCCTGCGGCAAAGGCGGCAGCCGTTAATTGTGCGGTGTTGCCTTAAATTCATCTGAAAGGATTTTTTTATGAAAAAATATAGAATTGCCGCAGCGTTACTTGCAGCGGTTATGGCGGCTGGACTTTCGGGCTGTTACTTTTTCCCCGCCGAGGAGGAGCTTCTTGACCCGCCCACAATTGCCCCCGACCAGGTTACATATTCCACCTTCACCGCAAGGCGCAAGGACCTTGAAAGCACGGTTATTGTAACCGGGTATCTGCGCTCAAAGACCGAGAAGCAGTGCTACTTTACCGACTACACAGGCAGAATAAAGAACATTTACGTCCGTGCAGGCGACTTTGTAGAAGAGGGCGACCTTATTGCGGAAATGAATATCGGGGAGCTTGAATACGACCTTAAGATACAGGAGCTTGAGGTGCAGGCGGCGCAGCTTCGCTACAACATCACAGGCTCACAGGCGGACAAGCTGGAGCTTGAAATTGCAAAAAGCACTCTTGAAAAGTATCAGGCTGAGTATGACGGCTCTAAGATTTATGCGCCTATGAGCGGGCAGGTTTCCTATGTTCTCGGAATAAATCCCGGTACGGAAATCGACCCCTATAAGGTAATCGCAAGAATTGCCGACCCCAACGACCTTTACGTTGAGGCATCCTATTCAACCGACCTTAAAACCTTTGCGGTAGGGGACAGCGTTACCCTGTCCGTGGGCGAGGAGGTTTACAGCGGGGAGATTTCCTACACCCCGAGAGAGGCGAGAGCGGACGCTGCCTCCGACCCCAACGCCCTTTACGCCGGATTTACCGCTGACAAGCCAAGCTTCGCCTACTTAGGCTCTCTTACCGATATTACCAAGATAAAGGCGGTTTCAAAGGACACCGTTGTAATCCCGAAAAACCTTATTAAAACCGACGGCGACCGTACCTATGTGCAGGTCTACCGTGATGGGCTGAAGGAAGAGGCTGACGTAGTAACGGGAATTTCAAACGCCACGGAAATTGAGATAATAAGCGGGCTTGAAGTCGGCGATATGGTAATTATCAGGTGATAGGAGAACAGCCTTGTTTACTTTACTGTTAAGAAAAATCCGCAAGACAAAGTGGATGGTTTTATGCCTGTTTATAGGCTTTCTTATGGCAGCGGGCATGATGAGCGCCGTGCCTATATATATGGACGCCTCCTTGCAGCGCATGCTTATAAAGGATATGGAGTCCTACCAGCTTTCAACAGGGGATTACCCGGGAATTTACTCTGTTGACAAGACTCTTCGGGAGGGAACACCTCTTTCGGAGCAGCTTTCCCTTGTAAACGATATGCCTGCAATTGTTGAGGACAGGCTTGCGGGGGTTGATATTCCCATAGGTTCAAAGAAAACGGTTATGAACGATAACCTCCAGTACCTTTCAAAGGACGCAGTTTCGGGAAAAACCTCCACAAGAGTAAAAATAACCGCTATGACGGATTTTGCGGAGCATATCACCATAACCTCCGGCAGAATGTACTGCGAGGGCGGCGTTGCTGAGGACGGGGTTTATGAGGTGGTTGCAAGCGAGACTACTGCAAAGGCCCTCGGAATAACTCTCGGCAGGGATTACGACGTCCGTGGAGTTGATTCCGGCAGAGAGCCCTTTAAAATCAGAATTGTTGGTCTTTTTGTGCAGTCGGTTGATAACGACGTATACTGGTCTGAAACCATGGACGGCTATGTAAGCTCGGTTATGACGGAGGTTGACTGCTTTAAGAACAAGATGCTTCCTGCGGGAAATATCCGACTTACGGATATGGCGGTGCGCTGCGCCCTTTCATATCAGCTTATGGATATGAACAATCTGCCTGCAATAACAAAGGCAATTTCAGAGGATTTCGATTATTATCCTACCCTCGGCTATAATTTTACAATGGGAATTTCGGATATTCTGAACGGCTACGCAGAAGAAGCGGAAAAGCTTACCCGTATTCTCTGGATTTTGCAGATTCCAACAATGGTTATGCTGGGATTTTACCTGTTTATGGTTTCCCGACTTAACGTTGAGCAGGAAAAGAACGAAATCGCAGTTTTCAAAAGCCGCGGCGCAAGCTCAGCACAGATTTTCGGTATGTATGCCGCAGAAACGGGCTTACTTGGAATTGCGGCGGTTATCGCCGCTCCCTTTATCGGACTTGCTATGTGCCGTTTTCTCGGCGTTTCAAACGGATTTTTGGAGTTCGTAAACAGAACGGGTATTTCCGCAAAAATAACCCCCGGCGCAATTATCTACGCCCTTATTGCCGCAGTTATCTTCTTTGCAGCCACAATGGCGCCGATTATCCCCGCCGCAAAGCTTTCAATCGTTGAATACAAGCAGAGCAAGACTAAGGTTGTAAAAATGCAGCTCTGGGAAAAGTGCGGAATAGACTTCCTGCTTATTGCAGCAGCCTTAGCCTTCTACGGCTTCTATACCGCAGGCGAAACCTTCTCCGCGGAGTCCTCGGGTGAGATAAACCCCCTGTTCTTTATCTTCTCAACCTGCCTTATCTTCGGACTTGGTCTGCTTTTCATAAGACTTTACCCCTATCTTCTCAATCTTATCTATCTGCTTCTGCGCCCCTTGTGGTCGCCCTCCCAGTATATGGCGATTACAACCGTCTGCCGCTCACAGGGCGGACGGGAGAGGTTTCTTATGCTGTTCCTTATTGTGACATTTTCGCTGGGTATCTTCTCCGCAAATACTGCCCGCACAATAAATACGCAGAAAGAGGACAGGATTTACTACAACTGCGGCGCTGACATCACTCTTATGGAGTACTGGCAGGAAACCACGGCAAGCGACGGCTCGGGAACGGTTACAGGCTACGTTGAGCGGGATTTTGAGCGCTTTGAGAACTTAATCGGCGTAAAAACCGCCACAAAGGTGCTTGTGAACAAGAGCGCAAAGGTAACGGTTGACAAAAAGACCGAGGATGGCGTTACTCTTATGGCTATCGAGCCATACAAGTTTGCAAATGTTGCCTGGTTCAGGAACGACCTGCTTCCCGCCCACTGGTGGAACTACATAAAGGCGCTTCAGGACTACCCCTCGGGCGTGCTTATTTCCCGTGCGCTGGCGGATAAGTACGAGATAGAGCTGGGCGACGAAATCCCGATAAAATGGTCGGGAAACGAGAGTGTAAATGCTACGGTGCTGGCGGTGGTGGACTACTGGCCGGGAATAAATCCGAATATCGCTTCCGGCAAAAATAGCAGTAAAAACAATCAGTCCGATGTGCAGACCGAAACCGAAAGCTTTGCACAGAACTGCTTTGCGGTGATGAACTACTACTACACAAGCACGGTAACGGATATGGAGCCCTATCAGGTATGGATTGACCTTGAGGAGGGCGCAACCAGCCGTGCACTGTACAACGATATTTCAGCAAAACGTATCCCGATAGAAACAATAACCGACGCTTCCCAGCTTATAATTGCCGAAAAAAATAAGCCCCAGTTACAGGGAATGAACGGGGCGCTGACTCTTAGCTTTACGGTAATTATGATTATGACGATTATCGGATTTCTTATCTACTGGATTTTGTCTATTAAGGGCAGGACGCTGCAATTCGGTATTCTGCGGGCTATGGGTATGACCTTTAAGGAGATAATCGGAATAATCGGCTGCGAGCAGCTTTTGGTATCCGGAGTTTCGATTGCTGCCGCCTTCATAATCGGCGGTGCGGTAAGCGATTTGTTTGTACCCCTGTTCCGTTCTATGTATAGTCCCATTGAGCAGGTGCCGCCCTTTATGGTTGCTGCTTCACAAAGCGATTTCATAAAGCTTTACGTTATAATCGTAATTATGCTTGGCGGAGGCTTTGCGATACTCGGCGGTATTATAAAGAAGATTAATATTAATAAGGCGCTGAAGCTGGGCGAGGATTAAGTCTTTTTACAGCTTTTGTACTAAGCAAGCATTAAGGGTTATGGTGTACCGAAAGTGGATATTTCTCAGTTGATACAAACTATTATAGTTGTAGGTATATTATTCTTTTTTATTATTGTTTTTTTCTTGGTGTTCCTATACAAAAGAAAAGCCGTAATAACCATAATAAAAAAGAGAGTTACAGCGCATACAGGACTGAATGTCTGGCGTTCAAAAACAACCGATTGTCCGCATTATACGATAGACTGTAAGCTCGGTGACTCATCAAAAATAAAAACATTAACCTGTTCAATGGATATTTATGACAGATTTAAAGTCGGAAAGAAATACTCTGTGCTTTTAGGATTTAACGAAGTGAAAAAGGTATATTCAAAAAACTCTGACTAACCTTGTTTTGAATTTCCTCAAAAATAATCAACAGCCCGATAAGCTCCCACACTTATCGGGCTGTTTTTTCTGTATTCTCTCATTCAATCCCGCTGTCCAGTATACTACACATATTTTCCGCAAATACCCCGTACCCCATAGCCGAGTCCTTTACAAGAACGTGGGTCACCGCACCAACGAGCCTGCCGTTCTGTATAATCGGGCTTCCGCTCATGCCCTGAACAATACCGCCGGTCTTGGCAAGCAGCTCCTTGTCCGTTACACGGATAGTCATATTCCTTACAGCGGAGGAGCTGTTCCTGTCAATGCTAACAATCTCAATTTCGTATTCTTCGGGGGTCATTCCGCCGGTTGTGGTATAGATAACCGCCTTTCCCGTCTGCACCTCGTTCTTGTGTGCGATTTCCATTTCCTTGTTTAGAATAGGCGCAGTTTCCGCTTTTCCGAAAACCCCGTACTCGCTGTTAAGCAGTATTGTTCCCGTCTCCCTGTCGGAGATGAACGCCCCGCAAAGCTCTCCCGGCGAGCCGCTTCCGCCTTTTATAACGTCGGTTATCGTTACCGCCGTAGTTTCTCCGCTTAGTAAGGGCAGTCTTACTCCCGAGGCGCTATCGCTTACACCGTGGCCAAGCCCTCCGAAAATTCCCGTTTCCGTATCGTAGAAGGTCATTGTGCCGATTCCTGCACAGCTGTCCTTAGTCCAAAGCCCCAGCTTGTACTGCCCGTCCTTTTCCGAGACCGCAGGCTTTGCATACACCGTAATAGCCTCGTCGCCCCGTATAAGGTCAATCCTGCACTCCGAGGGGCAGTCCTGCACGGCTTTTGAAAGCTCTAAGCTGTCGCTTACCGCATTACCGTTGATTGCGGTTATAACATCTCCCTTTTTAACTCCCGCCGCCTCTGCGGGAGAAATCTGGCTTGTGCCTGCGTCAACACAGCCGAAATCCGTAACTATAACCCCGTCTGTCAGCATTTTTATCCCAAAGGGCGTTCCGCAGGGGATAACCGTCCTTCGCTCCTCGCACTCCGCACATTCAACTGCATCGGGAGAAGCCTGCGCCCCCATAAAGACTGCGCCAAGCCCCATAACGCAGACTGCGGCGGCAGCGGCGGCGTATATATTTATAAATCCCGAAAAACCTTTCATTTCCCCAAAACCTTTCCTGTTTTTCCCGTTTTTACGTCCGAACTGATTTTTGCTTCTGCCTTAATAATATCTGCAAAGAGGATTTTTATATGACAGGAAGTTTTTAAAACAGCATATTGCCTTTTTGACAAAAATGTGCTATCATACTTATAAAAGAGATGCACACATTATATATATTCGGAGATTGTTTATTTTATGAAAATTTTATCAATAATTCTTAAAATTGCAGAAACCTTGATGACCTGTATCTGGGGCGTATTTTTCGGTATATTTTTTCCGGTGGCAATACTGCTTGTGGGCTCGGAAATCGTGCCTGAGGATATTGCAAAGGCAGATGTAATAGTGGTGTGGCTTATCGTTTCTGTTATAGGCTATGTAATTCCTGCGGCGCTTATTCTCTGTAAAAGGCATAAAACTGCGGCGGTTATGTCTGTGCTTGGCTTTATCGGAACACTTGTGGTTTACGGCGGCTTTGCCTCTTTGTATGCAGCAGTTGAGGACAGCGCAGGTCCATCTGAGCTGTATCTGCCCTGCATTTTCATAACAATTCTGGATATTGCTATTGCGGCAGTCGAGGAGCGGGAGAATATCAAAAAGCTTCTTGAACGGCGTAATGACAAAAAGGAAGAAATTGCACCCTCAATTCTAAGCGACGACAGAAAGGAGAAATAATATGGACTACGCAAACAAGGACGTCAGATTTCATTTAAAGGTCACCTCCGAGCAGGTGGGAAAATACGTTATTATGCCCGGCGACCCGGGTCGTGTTCCGAAAATTGCTGAATACCTTGATAATGCTGAGCAGATGGCATACAACAGGGAGTACAATACATACACGGGTACTCTCCTTGGCGAAAAGGTAAGCGTTGTATCAACGGGTATCGGCGGTCCTTCGGCAGCAATTGCCATGGAGGAGCTGGTTCGCTGCGGCGCTCACACCTTTATAAGAATAGGCACAAGCGGAGGAATTGACATAAAGGTTTCCGGCGGCGACCTTATTGTGGCAAGCGGCGCTGTTCGGGGCGATGGAACAAGTAAGGAGTATATCCCCGAGGATTACCCGGCAGTACCCGATTTCGACGTTTTATGTGCGTTAAAGGACTCGGCGGAGTCTTTGTCAACCGCTGAGCTTGGCAATCAGTACCATGTGGGTGTAATTCAGAGCAAGGACAGCTTTTACGGGGAAATAGAGCCGGAAAAAATGCCTGTTGCGGAGTATCTCAAGAACAGGTGGGAGGCTTATGTGCGCTGCGGCTGCCTTACCAGCGAAATGGAAGCGGCAACCCTATTTTCCGTTGCAATTGCAAGACATGTAAGGGCAGGAGCGGTATTTACCGCCCTCTGGAACGTTGAGCGCACAAAGGCGGGGTTACCCGATACTCCCTGCGAAAGCAGCGAAAGGGCGATAAAATGCGCTGTCGGAGCAATAAAGCTGCTGATTGAAAGGGACAGAAAGAAGAATGTTTAAGTATATACTGCTTGACCTTGACGGTACTTTGCTTGACACCTGCGAGGGGATAAAAAATTCCGTAAGGTATGCACTTGAATTTTTCGGAAAGCCTGTTCCGGCGGAAAGCGAAATGAAGCGCTACTTCGGGCCGCCGCTGTGCGAGTCATTTGCGGAGTTTGACGGCTTTGAGGGCGATGAAATAGAGGCGGCTGTGAAAAAATTCCGTGAAAGATATGAAAAAACAGGAGTTACCGAGTACGGCTTTTTCGAGGATTTGCCGAAATCCCTTGAAGCGCTGAAAAATGCGGGCTGTACCCTTGCGGTTGCAACCTCGAAGCCCGAGCATACCGCAAGATATATTCTGAAGCATGCAGGAGTGGACAACTTTTTCGACTATATCGGGGGAGCTGATGATACTGCAAACAGAAAGAAAAAGGCGGACGTTATTTCATACGTTATTGAAAAGCTTGGAATAACCGACAAAAGCCTTGCTCTCATGGTCGGCGACAGACTCCACGACGTAGAGGGCGCCCACGAAAACGGGATAAAGTGCGCGGGGCTGCTCTGCGGCTACGGAAGCAGGGAGGAGCTTGAAACCTGCGGTGCGGATTTTATTGTGGGGCATATTTCCGATGTTGCGGGATTGCTGAAAAAGGGATAATCTGCCGTAAAACCGTTCCATACATATTCGGCGGCTTTCTGCCGATAATATTTCTGCAATATCCTTTGCGCTTTATGAGCAGGAGATATTGAACGGATAATCGGATATGAAAGGAACGTTTTATTATGAGCACCGAAAGAGCTAACAAGTGTATTGAATGTACTATTACAAACTGTGCTTACCATTGCACAAACGACGACTACTGCAGCCTTGACAAAATCAAGGTTGGCACCCACGAATGCGACCCTACAAAGAAGCAGTGCACCGACTGCATGTCCTTTAAGATGAAGTAAAGAAAGGCGCCGCTGCGGGAATAAATCCCGCAGCGGCGTTTCACTCTTTTCCGATGTCTGCACGCTGTAACTGTCTTGTAACTATGTTTAGTTATATTTAACAAAATTTAGCGGTAAGCTTAGTATAAGTTTTACTGTATTGTAATTAATTGGTGATTTTTTCTATTGACATATCATGGTTTATGATATATAATAACAAATAATAGGTATTACGGTATTTTTTGCCATTGCTGAGGAAAAAATACGCGTAATAAAAACGACATGCTGGGAAAAGGACACCATGAATAAAAATAAAAAAAATCAGTCACAGTTTCTTTTCGGAGCTAAGTGTGTGCTTCTTGCTGCGGCGCTTATACTGATTGCTATGCAGATAGGACTTCCGTATGTGCTTGGAGAGCCAAACTCCTCCCTTAATATGATTATTGGCAGCGCTGCCGCTGTTTTCGTGATAATCGTTATGATTTTTGAAATCCAGCCCTATATTCAGCTGCACAATGAGGGCATAAGGGCTATTTATCGCGAGAAGAACGTCGAGGTTGACAAAATTGTAAAGTTCAATCGTCTTATTGAGCATAACGAGTTCATTTACAATTTCCAGCCTATCATAGACGCACGAAACGGCTCGGTTTACGCTTACGAAATCCTTATGCGTACAGGCAGCGATATAGGCCTTGACCCACACGAGATTCTGAAATGTGCGGAAATCAGCCACATGCTGTACAGTATTGAGCGCTACACCTTCTTTAACGCTCTGCGGATTTTCGACGAGAACAGAGAGCTTTTCGGGGATAAGAAAATCTTCATAAACAGTATTCCCAACGTTACCCTTTCCGATGAGGATTTACAGATAATCAGGGAGAAGTACTCAAACGTTTCCGAGAATGTAGTTATTGAAATTCTTGAAAGTGCAGCGGATAACGACGAGAGTATAGAAGCCTTCGACCAGCTTCGCCAAATCCTTGGCTGTCAGATTGCCATAGACGATTACGGCAGCGGCTATTCCAACGACAGCAAGCTGCTCAACAATAACCCCAACTACATAAAAATTGACATCTCCCTTATCCGTTCAATAGATACCGACCTTAAGAAGCAGCTTCTTGTTGCAAACCTTATAAAGTTCGCAAGACAGTACAATATCAAGATTCTTGCGGAGGGCGTTGAAACAAGGGAAGAGCTCCGTATGCTTATCGAGCTGGGCGTAGACCTTATTCAGGGCTTCTATACCGCAAGACCCTCCGGCGATATTATTCAGAATATCAACGAGGACATCAAGGATTATATAATCGACCAGAATATCCGTCTTTCCAAATATGATAATGACAAGCGGGTCTACAACGCAAAAAGCGGCGAGGTTATAAACCTGCTTGAGCTTGCGATTAATAAGATAACTGTAATTGTAATAAGCGGCGGCGATGTTAGGCTTGTGGGCGAGAAGAACAATACAATTGATATGATTATCAAGACTGCCGACAATTCTGACAGCCGGATTACCTTTGAGAATGTGAACATAAAGGGCGCTGAGGAAACCACGATACAGCTTGGCGCAAACTCCTCCACAGAAATAATTTTAAAGGGCGACAGTACCCTGCACAAAGAGGGAATAAGGGTTCCCGGAGATTCCTCTCTTACAATCAGAGGAAGCGGAAACCTTTCAATCAAGAATAACCGCAACAACGGCATAGGTATAGGCGGAAACTTCAATCAGGTTTACGGAAACATCACCTTTGACGCCGCAGGAGAGATAAGCGTAGAGTCCTCGGGCGACAGGGTTGTATGCATCGGCGGCGGAAACAAGGGCGAAACCGCTTCAATCCGTGTTGCAGGCGGAAGGCTTAACGTAAAGGGCAGAGGAATAGCGGTAGTAGGTATCGGAAGC
The DNA here is from genome assembly GCA_051882315.1 of Ruminiclostridium sp. Classification (GTDB taxonomy): domain Bacteria; phylum Bacillota; class Clostridia; order Oscillospirales; family Ruminococcaceae; genus Ruminiclostridium_E. The sequence continues at coordinate 1,537 of JBJERM010000269.1, read as the reverse complement.
GCCTCGGGCACAGCCTGTATCCATATAGCAAAGGCTGAGGTAAAGATACAGAATATAGGCAACGAGGCTGTGGGTATCGGCACGCTTAACGGCGAGGTAAATGTTACCTCTACTGGCAATATCGACATCAGCATGGACGGCGAGAGAATCTGCGGTATCGGAACTCCCGACGGCGGCGTGGGCAGAATTGTGTTCACCGACGGCGTTGTAAGCTCTATTATCCACGGCGCTTTAGCGATTGCAATCGGCTCTGTTGACGGCAGCATCAATATCCAGTGCTCAGCCGATGTAATAAGCGTTTACGGCGAGGGCGAGTGCGCCTGTTGCATAGGCAATTACAGAGGCGCAGGTCAGGTTACGATAAACAGCGGAACGGTTATCGCCGAGCTTCTCTCCGCGGAACCCGCGTATCTTGGCGGAAGCGAGTGCAAGGCGGTAGTAATGGGCGGTAACGTAATTCTTGGCAAGGGTGCTGATGAAAATATCGTGAACGCCTTCGGTGAGAGCCTTAAAATGCACATTGTGGACGGAGAAGACCTTTTTGAAAAGCATATCGTAACCGATGCGGGGGACTACGTTTACAGAGCAGAGAGAAATCTGATGATTGATAAGCTCTGCGTTTATATCCCCGAGACTTGCGAGATGAAGGAAATGGCGAAATAATATTTTGTGGCATTAGTGCAGATAAGCCGCTTCCGTTTATGTCGGGGGCGGCTTTTTTATATTATTTTAGCAAATGCGATACAGCAAAAAGCCTGAGAGAAAAAATCCTCTCAGGCTTGCTTTTGTATATTCGCTTATATCAGTTCTTAAGACTCTGTAACGGTGCAGGAATATGTCCGCCTCTTGAAATGAACTTTGCGGGGGAGAACTTGTTTATAGACATAACAGGGCCGCTTCCGAAAAGTCCGCCAAATTCAAGGGTTTCGCCCTCCTTCATTCCGATTGCGGGGATAACTCTTACTGCTGTTGTCTTGCTGTTTACCATACCGATTGCGGCTTCGTCAGCGATAATAGCGGAAAGAACCTCTGCGGGAGTATCTCCTGCAACAACAAACATATCAAGACCAACGGAGCAAACCGCAGTCATAGCCTCCAGCTTTTCAAGGCAGAGAGAACCTCTGTTTACAGCGTCAATCATACCTGCGTCCTCGGAAACAGGGATAAATGCACCCGAAAGTCCGCCGACTCTTGAGGAAGCCATTACGCCGCCCTTTTTAACCGCATCGTTGAGCAGGGCAAGCGCCGCCGTAGTACCGTAAGCACCGCAGCTTTCAAGTCCCATTTCCTCCAGAATATGAGCAACGCTGTCGCCAACTGCGGGAGTAGGAGCGAGAGAAAGGTCAACGATGCCGAAGGGAACGCCAAGCATTTTGCTTGCTTCAGTACCTACAAGCTGTCCCATACGGGTGATTTTGAATGCGGTCTTCTTTATTACGTCTGCAATTTCGTTTATAGAAGCGTCGGGCATTTTGGCAATAGCTGCTCTTACAACGCCGGGGCCGCTTACGCCTACGTTTATAACGCTGTCAGGCTC
>JBJERM010000268.1:0-3308 GCA_051882315.1 Ruminiclostridium sp. | reverse complement strand
GCAAGCTTTAATGTCGAGGCAATAAACGGAAATACCGATTACATATATATGCTGAAAAGCAATTACTCTGATATGGGTAATAACGGACTTAACGATTTCGCACACCGTATGATACTTAATAATGAAATCAGATGCCTTATTCCCTTTACCTATGAGGTAAATAACGAGTACCGTCAGCTCAGGTATTCAATGCCTAAGAGTATGGTACTGTCCGATTATCTTAAGCATCGGTTTACCGATATTTCCACCTGCACAAATATTATAATCAATATTCTGAAGACACTGAAAACTCTGGAGGAATATATGATTGACAGAAGATTTATTCTTTTTGATGCCGACTATATGTTTTTAAATATTAATGATAATTCCATAAGCGCTATCTGTATACCTATAAATGATCCAGCTGATTGCAGCCTGTCCGAGTTTATGCGCTCTATTGTTATGCCTATGAATTTGCAGAACGTTGAAAACGGGGATTCGTTTAAGGTCCGTGTGTATCAGTACCCTTTCGATACTGAAATGCCTGAGGACGCAATTGCTTATTTCAGCAAGCTCGATTTCTCCGGTTCAGACCGTATTGCATCAGAGCAGCCGCTTCATCGCATTAATCTGGAGGAGCCGATGAGGAACATAGGAAGAACAGGAATACTTCCCGCTTCTGAAATTAAGCAGCCTTCTGTTCAGCCGGTAAATTCTCCGCTTAATGTACCGTTACAGCCTGATGCACCTAAAAAGGAGAAAATACCAGGCATTTTTGGAAAGCTTATGGGTTCTTCAACGGACAAGAAGACTAAGGCTAAGAACGAGAAAAAGGCGGCAGACGTTCCGCCGTCAAATCCTTTCGGAATAAATATTCCGGGAGAGAAGGAAAATGATTTTCCCGCAATACCGAAGCCCGCCGAGAATAAGCCGCAGGAAGCCGTAAAGCAGAGTCAGCTTCCGCTGTTTGGCGGCGGTATGCGTGTTCCCGCAGGAAAGCATGAAGCGGCTGCTGCACATAGCGCTCAGACAGCAAGTCCTGCAGAAAAGTCAGGCTCTATGATGATACATGATGATGAGAAAACCTTATTTGAAGTCGGCGATGACGCTGCTACTGAGTTCATTGACAATACAGGCTCAGGCGCCGCTGCACGAGCTTACCTTAAGGATATGGACGGAAACTCTCACGAGATATGCTGTGACGCATTTACTATCGGACGCAGCGGCAAGTCAGGAATTAAAATAGATCTTGATATTCCTCAGAAAACCGTAAGCCATTTTCATGCTACTATTTATATTGATGGAGGAAGCTATTTTATTGTTGACAACAACAGCGCTAACGGAACATTTTTGGATAACAAGAGGCTTCTGCCAAACGAAAAGGTTGAGCTTACCGATAATTGCCACATAAGAATATCAAATATTGACTTTACCTTCCTGAAAGCATGAAAGCGAGGTTTTGCAGATGGAGCTGTTCTCAAATGAGTTTCTTTTCTACGGCGGCATTATTGCAGTGTCCGTCGGAGCTCTTGCAGTTATATTGCTGCTGCTGTTTTCGGTTATTGACCGAATGAAGCTTAACAGAACACTGGAGAAGGAGTATGGAGCGAGGAATGATAAAAAAGATTCCGTAAAATCTTCCTCGGCAAGAGGTGCATGATATGTCGCAGATAATAGCTTCAACCTATGAGTTAATAGAGGAAATCGGCTCAGGCGGAGGAGGAATAGTATATCTTGCAAATCATCTTCGCCTAAACAAAAAGGTTGTACTTAAGGCTGACAAGAGAAAGATTTCAACTCGTCCGGAAATACTTCGGCGAGAGGTTGATATAATGAAGGATCTAAGTCATTCTTATATCCCGAAGGTGTATGATTTCTTTGTTGAAGATGATACGGTATATACGGTAATAGATTTTATCGAAGGGGAAAGCCTTGATAAAAAACTAAAGAGAGGAGAAAGGATACCACAGCCCGAAGTTGTAAAATGGGCAAAGCAGCTTCTTTCCGCTCTTGTGTATATGCACAGCCCGATACACGGAAATCCGCCACGTGGCTTTGTACATAGCGATATAAAGCCTGCGAATATAATGGTTACTTCCTTTAACGATGTCTGCCTGATCGATTTCAATATAGCTCTTGCGATAGGCGAAACAAATGTTATAGGATGTAGCGCAGGATACGCTTCCCCTGAGCATTACGGGCTTGACTATTCCTTGGAATCCGAATATTATACTGACAACGACGCAACGGTAAGGCTTTCTCCAGAAGAATCCCTTTCCTCTTCGGGAAGCTCGGGGCGAAAAATAATACCAGATGTAAGATCTGATATTTACAGCCTTGGAGCAACTCTTTACCATCTGCTCAGCGGCAGAAGACCCGACAGGGACGCAAGACTTGTAACGCCGCTTACAGAAAAGGAAACAAGCCCGTGTTTGTGTAAAATCATTTCCAAGGCTATGTGTCCTAATCCTGATTTGCGTTATCAGACGGCAGCGGAAATGCTGGAGGATTTTGAGCGCCTATATGAAAATGACCACAGGACAAAAAGATATAAGAGAAAATATGCGGTTTTGTTTTCTGCTGCCGGAGTTTTAATTGCAGTAGGTCTTTTCTCCTCCTTTGTGGGGCTTAAACGAATGGAGAATAACGAGAACAGGCTGAAGCTTGCCGAGTATTCGAAAAGTGCCCTTGCGAAAGGCGATGTTTACAAGGCTGTTGATATGGCGAAAGAGGCTGCCGAAGAAAGCTCAGGGCTGCTCTCCTGCGTTCCTCCGCCGGAGGCACAGCGGGCGCTTTCAAATGCACTTATGGTATATGATTTATCGGACGGTTTTAAGCCTTCGTTTACCGTAACACTTCCTTCTGCTCCCTTTGGAATTGAAATCTCGCCCGATGGAGCAAAGGCTGCATTTATATACTCAGGAAATATTCTTCTTTACGACCTGATGCAGCACAAGGAAATAGCTGTTTTGCCGATTGCAGACTCTGCCTTGTGCGAAGCGGAGTTTGTTGATAATGATCGCCTTGTTTATGCAGGTGACAGCGGTATTACTGCTTATGATATAAAAAACGGTAAGGTGCTGTGGACAGGCGAGCCCGCAACTGCAATATGTATATCCGCCGATAAGTCTACCGCTGCTTGTGTGTTCAAGGACGGAAACACGGCGTATGTTTATGATATTACATCGGGAAATTTAAAGGGGCAGGCGGATTTCGGAGAAAAGGGTCAGAGCGTAGCTGTGAATGACAGCTTTGCAAATCCCGGAGGCTGTCTGTTTGCACTTAACGAAAAGGGAACGAAGCTTGCAGTAAGCTTTTCGGACGGCTCT
>JBJERM010000267.1:0-3308 GCA_051882315.1 Ruminiclostridium sp. | reverse complement strand
AATCCGCTGAAAAATTATAAAATCATATTGACATAGAGCGGTGATTGTAGTATAATATTTATTGCTGAGCAAGTTTGGAAATAACCTTGGAAAGGAAAATAAAATGGCTGACGAAATCAATTTGAATGAAGAAGAATATGAGCCCGTTGTGGTTGACCTTGACGGCGAGCAGTTTGAAATTATTGACACAGTAGAGGTTGACGGCAGAAGCTATGCAGCTCTTACTCCCTACACGGAAGAAGACGAAATGGACGAGGAAGAAATTGAGTTCATTATTCTTGAAATTTGCGACGACGGCGAAGGCGATGAATGCACCTTAAAAACCGTTGACGACGAAGAGCTTTACACAAAAATCGGCGATGAATTTTTAAAGCTTTTTGCCGAGGAATTTCCCGAAGAGGAATAATCGGCCTTAAAAGCGAAACAATATCCTTAACAGCAAGTTTACTGCCGCGTTCGATACAGCATGGAAACTATAATCCAACACATTTAAAAAGGGATTTCTCTATGACAGCGGATTGCAGACCTCCCGTACTGCGGAAGAAGGGAGCGTGAACCTGTCAAGCGATTTTACCCACCCTGCTTCGTGCGGGTTTTATACTCCATGTCCGGCGCGGCGGTTAAATAAAGGGCTTTCTTCGGAGAGCCCTTTAATTTTTTTTGCATACTGCACATAAAAACGCTCTCCGGAACAAACCAGTTCCGAAGAGCGTTTCCTTTTATCTCGCCTTTACCGAAAGGCTCTTTTCAACATCAATCGACAAAGCCGGAGCCGCAATAAAACCGCCCTGCATCAACTCAGCGCCCGAATTTTCCGCCGCATCAAGCTGCGCCTTATGCTCTATATTCTTTACGCAAACCGTAATACCACGATTTTCCGCAAGCGAAAGTGCAGTCTTTAGAATAACCGAGTCAAACTCATCACCCGAATTTGTAACAAAGCTGGAACTTATTTTAATCATATCAAGATATGAGTTTTTCAGCACGTTAAGAGGCAGGTATTCGCTGCCGAAGCTGTCAATGCATATATTCACGCCAAGCCTTTTCAGCTTTCCAAGGGTTGAGGCGGTGTCGCTGTATGCGATAACGTGGGCCGCCTCGGGAACTTCAACAATAAGCGCCCCCGGTTCAAGCCCGATTTCGCTCAGGGTCTGCTGTATTTTGGCAGGAAGCGCTCCCGTCTGCATTTCGTGAGTCGTAAGATTTACGCTTACCTTTATGTCCTTTCCTGTCGCTTCTCTTATATGCTTGCAGAACTCGCAAGCCTTAGGAAGCACCCAGAAGTCGATTGAAGCGTCAAGTCCAACCTTTTCCATAAGCCGCATAAACATTTTCGTGGAAACAACTCCCATGCTTCCGCTTTTCCAGCGAAGCAGAGTTTCGTAGTGATGAATATCTCCATCCCGGCTTATAACAGGCTGAAACATAACCTGAAAATTTCTCATCCCGTCGGCGATACAGCGGCGAAGCTCGCTTTCAAGGCGGAACTTATCTCCGCTTGTGTTGCGAAACTCCCTGCCATAAAAGGCAAAGGTATTCTTCCCGTATTCGTTTGCACGGTAGAGAGAAAGAGTTGCCGCGCGGTATAAATCCTCTCCGGAAGCGGTTGAATCGTTATAGGTTGCAATTCCAACCGCCGTTTCTGCGTACTGCTCAACGCCGTCTATGTTAAAAGGTTTTGTAAATCTGGATATTATCTTGTGGGTGATAAGCTGTGCTTTTTCAGCGGAACAATCGGGAATAATCAGCATCATGATACTGCCCGAATAGCGATAAACGCCCTTTCCACCGATTTCAGGAGATGACAGAAACTGTGTTGCAAGCTTTAAAAGCCTGTCGGTGTAGTTCTGCCCGAAAACCTCGTTTAAAAATCTTGTATTAAGAATCTGAACAGCCATCGCAACGCCGCTCTGCCCGCTTTCAAGAGCCTTTGTAACATCAAGGTCAAGCCTTGTGCGGTTCTTTATGCCAAGCATTGAATCGTAATATGCCATTTCATAAAGCTGGCGGTTCTTCTCCTCAATCCGCCTTTCGGTTCTGCACCTGAAAATAATATTTGAAAGCACCTGGGAAACGCTTCTTATAATCTTGCGGTCGTTGTAGCTCCAGCGCCGTGCTTCGGAACTCATTCCATAGAAAATTATTCCGCTTCCGCCGCTGTTGTCGATTACCTTTGAAACCGCAAATGCACTTGCGCCCTGTATGCTGTTTTCGTCCTCTTCGCAGGAGAAATAATGCTCCATATTTCCAAAATCCGAAAGTATTTTCAATGAGTTATCGGTAACATACCGGGCAGCAATACAGCAGTCGGCTTCCGTATTCTCCCAGCGGCAGGCTTCTGATGGCGATCCTGTTTTCTTGTCAATATTCAGTCCGAGAATAATATCAATTTTCAGATACCTTCCCGCCATATCAAGCACCCGCTTAAGAGCGTTCTCTGCCTTTGCCTCCTCCATTATGACAGACTGCATGCTGTTGAGAAGCATCTGCTCTTCAACGTTTGCGCCAAGCTGTTTATTTATAGCGCGGGAGTTTTCGGCTTCATTATAAAGGGCAATAAAGGAATGGGCTATTCTCGAAAGATTTTCGGCAAGGCTTTTCAGATAAGCCGCCGCCCGCTCAAGCTGCTCCCTGTTATCGGAGTAAATGCGCCACCTTCCGCCTGTCTTGAAATTGAACTTGATTTCCTCCGCCGCCGAAAAGGCGTATTCTTTTAGGGCAGCAGTCTGTTCCCCGTTCATATCGCAGATAACGTGACCTTTTTCATCGAAAATAACGGAATACATACCCTTTTCCTTGAGAAAGGGCTTCTGAATTTTAACCAGATACTCTCTGCCGCATATTTCCTCGAGGGAAGCGGTATTGTTGTTGAGCACGGAAATCTTTGTGCTCTGCCTATGCTCAAATTCGCTTATTACATTATCGTCGGGCATGCAGCCCAGATATTCATAAACGTCAAGCAGAACTCCGTCAAGCCCGTCTCCCCCGCTTTTTCGGCAGCTGAGATACGCCCAGTGCAGCTCGTTTTCAAAGCGCATGCGAAAATGGGCGTACATTCTTGTGCGGGCACTTGCGGCAAAATCATTAAGAGAGTCCATAAGCAGAGGAAAGTCGTCGATATAAACGAAATCCGAGAAAGGAATCTGCTTTATAGCAACCTCTTCCCCGTCGTAAGCCCCTGTAACGGAAAGGGTTACGCTGCCGATTATGCCTATATGTACATCTATGCAGTTGTATTTCTTAAGTAAAGCAGAAAGATTGTTCATTTTATATCCAGCCTTTGCAGTAAACAAGTCTATAATACTGCG
>JBJERM010000266.1:0-11393 GCA_051882315.1 Ruminiclostridium sp. | reverse complement strand
CTGAATAAGGTCGAGGAACTGCATACCCCTGCCCACATATCTTTTGGCAATACTTACTACAAGTCGAAGGTTTGCTTCGGAAAGGCGCTTTTTAGCGTAGGGGTCGCCCTGTGACATACGCTGTGCAAGCTCAATTTCCTCTTCGGGGGAAAGAAGCGGTACTCTGCCTATCTCCTTCAGGTAGATTTTTACCGGGTCGTCAATTGCAATCTGGTCGGTAGACAGGGCAAGGTCAAGGTCATCGTCCCCTGCGAAATCAAGGGCGTTATCAAGGTCCTCGTCAACGGTAAAGTCGTCGATGATATCGATATTGTTTGCCTCAAAGTCGTCGTAGAGCTTGTCAATCTGCTCTGCGTCGTAGTCGCAGCTTTCAAGGGCGTCGGTAATCTCCTTGGTTGTAAGCTTTCCGTTCTGCTTGCCGTGTTCAATAAGCTCGGTAAGGGCGGACTTATTTTCTGACATATTAACTTCCATTCCTTTCGTTCAGCTTTTTTTCTTTTGGCGCACCGCTTCAAGAAGCTCCTCGTCGGTCATCTCTGCGGGGCTTTTCTTGTTTTTGTTTTCCTTGTGCTTCAAGAGCACCGCTATATATTCGTCAAGCCTTGGGATACTGTATGGAAGCATATCCCCCTGCTTGCATATACCTGTTATTCTTCCCATTTCCTCTGCCGTAAATTCGCCGCCGATTGACATAATATCAATACCTGCGCCGCTTTTTATGCGTTCTGCGATAAAAATATACAGCTTTCGGTTAAATTCGGTAGGAAAATCCTCCGGCAGCAGCTTTTTCTCCACATATCCCAGCTTATCGGGAGAATGGAACAAAAAGGCGATTATTCCCCTTTCCGCCCGTTCCTCAACGGGATATTTCATAGCGTCCGGGTTTATCGTATCTCTCCCAGGTGCGCTTCTTATAAGCTTACGCTCCTCCTCTTTCCTGCTGTAACCGCTGTTGCGCCTCATTCTGTCCTTTACAAGGTCTGTGACAACCGAGGGCTGCTGACCGGTAAGGGAGGCGGTTTCGGAGATATACACAGCTCGTTCCGTGGGGCTTTCTATCTGGGCGAGGAAGGCTACCGCTTTCCCGAGAAACTCCGATTTTCCGGCAGGAACCGACAAATCCAGCCCCGCTTTAAGCTTACGGAACTCAAAATCTATGGCGGTTGCTGTTCCCTCAAGGATATGGCGGAAGCTTTCCGCTCCGAATTTCTTTATATATTCGTCAGGGTCCTTAGCGTCGGGAATACTCAGTACCCTCGTCTTAAGCCCCGCCTCGTTCAGCAGGTTTATCGCCTTCATTGTGGCTTTCTGACCTGCACCGTCGGCGTCGTAGGAAATTACAACCTCGCTTGTGTAGCGCTTCATAAGGTTTGCCTGAGAAGCGGTTATTGCTGTGCCGAGAGTTGCAACAGCGTTATCGAAGCCCGCCTGATTAAGGGCGATAACGTCCATATACCCCTCGCAGAGGATAAAGCAGCTTTCCTTTGTGTTTTTTGCGAAGTTAAGGGAGAAGATATTGTCCCTTTTCTGGAACACAAGGGTTTCATCGCTGTTAAGGTACTTTGCAGGAGCGTCGGGTTCAAGAGTCCTGCCCCCAAAGGCAATTACATTTCCCCGCCGGTCTATAATCGGGAACATAACCCTTTTGCGGAATTTATCGTAAAGACTGTTGTTTTTTCGTGTTATTAGTGCAGCCGCTTCCATTTCGTCGTCGGTGTAGCCCTTTGAGCGCAGGTAGAACTGCAAGTTGTGCCAGCCCTCGGGAGCGTAACCAAGCCCGTACTTTCGTATAGTATTGGGAGTAAGCTGACGCTGATACAGGTAGTCAAGCCCCTCTTTTCCCTCCGGGGACAGGAGAACGTCACGGAAATACCGTGCCGCTTCCCTGTTCATTTCCAGCATACGCACCCGCTTGTTAGCGCCGCTGTCGTTAAATTCATCGTCCGGGAGGGAAAGACCTGCCCTCTGGGCAAGGAATTTAACGCTTTCAACGTAGTCAAGCCGCTCAATAAGTCTTATAAAGGTGATAACGTCGCCGCCTGCGCCGCAGCCGAAGCAGTAGAAGCTCTGACTTTCGGTGTATATATGACAGGAGGGCGTTTTTTCGGAATGAAAAGGACAGGCGCAGACATAATCCCTGCCTGTTCTTTTCATATTCACATAGGAGGACATAACCGATACTATATCGCTGCTCTGGCGCAGGGTATCAAGAAAGCTGTCCGGAATACGCAAGCCCACTCCTCCTTTTGAAATTTATCAGATATAGTTTCTGCTCCAGGATTTCGGTATGCAAAGCTCGGTAAAGCAGTCAACCGCATACTCGTCCGTCATACAGGAAATAAAGTCGCAGACCGCAATTTCCCTTCCGTCCTCATCTGCAATTCTGCGGTAGAGGGGCGGCATTTCCTCGGGGTGCTTTAAATAATGCCCGTAAAGATACTCAACTATATAGCATGCCTTTGATTTTTCCTGATTTGTTTCCTCGGCGTAGTATACGTTCTTGAACATATACTCTCTCAGCTCGTCGTGCGCCTGTTTCGTTTCCTCGTCATAGCGGATTTCATCGGTGCTGTTTTCTATTATCGACTTTACAAGGGTTGTTATACGCTTGCTTTTCGTATCGCCGAGAACCTTTATGGGATTTTCGGGCAGGTCGGAGGATTTTATTACTCCTCCTCTTATTGCGTCCTCAATATCGTGGTTTATGTAGGCGATTTTATCCGCAAATTTTACAATAACTCCCTCAAGAGTATCAGCGGTCATATTCGTATGGCAGAGTATTCCGTTAATAACCTCTTTTGTCAGATTCAGTCCCGCTCCGTCCCGCTCTATCCGCTCAACAACACGCACGCTCTGGCGGTAGTGTGTAAAGCCGCCGGAATACAGCCTTGCAAGGGTTCTTTCCCCGTCGTGACCGAAGGGAGTATGTCCAAGGTCGTGACCTAAGGCGATTGCCTCGGTTAAATCCTCGTTGAGCCGCAGCGCTCTTGCAATTGTCCTTGCTATCTGTGCTACTTCAAGGGTATGGGTGAGTCTTGTGCGGTAGTGGTCGGATTTCGGGATAAGGAACACCTGAGTTTTCTGCTTTAAGCGCCTGAAAGCGTTGCAGTGGATAATCCTGTCCCTGTCACGCTGGAAGTCGGTTCTTATATCGCAGGGCTCCTCCGGCTTTTCCCGTCCCGCCGAGTCGCAGCACTTGCAGGCGTAGGGGGAAAGGGTCTTTTTTTCTATTTCAATAGTAATTTCTCTTGGCAGCATAATAATTACTTTCCTTATTAATCAGCGTAAAATATTTTTCGGCAGAAAGGGAATACTGCGGCTTTTTAAAATCAATCGGCGAAGCCGATACCACAATTATTCATTCTTCGTTATTCTTTATTCATTATTCATTAACTTTCATTCTTCATTAATTCCGTGCTTATCTCTTGAATTTCCTCTTCTGTATATTAATACAAAAATCCTCCCCTTTTCACCTTTTTTTCGGGGAGGAAATTTTAAATTTCGTGATTTTAGCCAAAATTGTATTCAATCGTGTCAAGCCTTTTTATTGCAATTGCACCATTACAAAGGTCGGTAAGCTCAGCCGTAAAGCTTTCGGTAAGCTGTTCCTTTATATAAAGGGTAATTGTAACGTCTGCCGCAAAGTCCTCGCTTTCGGTTTTAACCCCGTAGTCGGAAAGGGTCTTGCCTATCCTGCCGTAAAGGGTATAGGGAAGCTGCAAGGCAAGCTTATCCGCCGTATGCATATCCAGCTTTTCCGCAGCGTCAACCGCAATTTTCGTACCCTTTGCGTATGCCCGCACAAGACCTCCTGCACCTAAAAGAATACCCCCGAAATAACGGGTCACAACGCAGGTTACGTCCGTCAGCCCCTCTTTTTTCAGGCACTCGTACATAGGCGCTCCCGCCGTTCCCGAGGGCTCGCCGTCGTCGCTGTGGCGGGAGATATTGTTATCCCGAAGAATATAGGCGTAGCAGTTGTGGGTAGCCTTACGGTGCATCGCCCTTATCTCCGCAATAAAGTCCAGCGCCTCCTTTTCGGTGGCAGTATGGCGTATATAGCCGATAAAACGGCTTTTCTTCTCGGTAAATTCCGCCTCGGCAGAGCCGTTTATGGTTTTATAGCCCATTCCTTATCCTTTCCGCTTTTGTTAATCCTGAGCAGTTCTGCCCGCCCTGTCGAACTTGTACAGCAGGGTGCAGTTTATTTTCGGGTTATCACGCTTGAAGCGCTTTAAAATACGGTTCAGCACCATTTCCGCCTGCTCTCCCGTGGTGTTTGTAAGCAGCATAACGAACTGGGAGGCGCTGTAACGGGAGAATACGTCCCTTGAGCGCAGAGATGTTCTTATGCATTCGGAAAGCCTTGTCATAACACGGTTAAGAAGCTTTGACTCCAGCTCCTCCTGGGTTTTTGAAACTGCGGTTATAAGGCAGAGGTGGGTGGGGCGGTTGCTTCTTGCGGCGTCACGGATTTCAAGCTGATAAACGTGCTTGAAAAAGGCAAATTCGCAATAGTAGGCTCCCGCTGAGTCGCTTATGCTGTCAAGCTGCCCCTTAAGTACGCCGAAATCCGCATTATAGGCATTGTCGTCCTTGACGGTATGCTCATAAAGCGCCACAAATTCGGGGGAGGGGTTAATTCCGTTCTTGTTGTAGAACAGGTCCATAACATAGGTGTAATGGGTTTTCGCCGCCGACTTTTCCCCCATTTCAAGCAGCGCCTTTATGTAATAATAGTGTATCTTATCGTCCAGCTTTTCAATCTCGAATGCCTTCCGGCAGATAGACATCAAATCCGAGTAGTACTTATGTCTGAAAAGGATTTCAAGGGTTTCGTGAACAATCCGGAGATACAGGGAATGATAGTAGGCGTTAAGGGGCACTACCCAGCCGTCGGTTTTGGACTTGTTCAGAAAATCTCCCTTGTATATGTCTATTGCCGCCAGATAAAGGGAGGTCTTCTCCTTTTCAGACTGGGCAAGCATACTCTTTTTATACAGATTTTCAAAGTTATCAAAGTCAATATCACATTCAAGCCAGTTGTTAAGGGAATATGTTCCCATTGAGTTTACGATTATCTCAACTCCCTCGGGAAGATTAAGGGCTGAAAGGCAGGCACGAAGCCTGTGAAGGGAGGTCTTAAGGGCTCCCACGGGATTTTCGCTTTCCTTTTCTCCCCAGAGCAGGGAAATAAGCTCGTTCTGGGAAATTTCCCTGTTGTGGTTTGCAACAAGGAACTGGAGCAGGGTCCACATCTTCTTTGAGCGCTTGCTCTGCTCCGTAATTACGTTTTCTCCGTATGATATTGAAAATTCACCAAGCATTGTGATTTTCAGCTTATCCATTCTCTTTTGTTCTCCTTTCAAAGCGGTCAGCCCCAGTACTTCCTGTCAAGGCTGCGGTAGCCTACCGCTCTTGCAATATGCTTTCTATGTATTATCTCGCTGCCCTCAAGGTCGGCGCAGGTTCTTGCTACCTTTAAAATCCTGTCGTAGGCACGGGCGGAAAATCCCGATTTTTCAAAGGTGCTTCTGAGATATTCCTCTGCCCCGCCGTCAAGGACGCAAACCTCGTGGAGCAGGTCGGGGGTAATTCCCGAATTTGCACGGACAGGAGTGCCCTTATAGCGCTGCTGCTGGATTTCTCTTGCCCTTGCTATGCGCTCCGCCATGGCGGCAGAGCTTTCGGAGCGCTTTCCTCCCGAAAGCTCCTCGTATTTTACCGGAGCAACCTCGGTCTGTATATCTATTCTGTCAAGTATCGGTCGGCTTATCTTGCCGAGATAGTTTGAAATCTGATTTTTTGTGCAGGTACAGGTCTTCCCCTCCGCCCCGTAGTTCCCGCAGGGACAGGGATTCATCGCTGCCACAAGCATGATATTGCAGGGGTATGAAACGGAGCCCGCCGCTCTTGAAATTGTTATCTCCCCGTTTTCAAGGGGCTGCCGCAGGGTTTCTATAACCTTACGGTCAAATTCGGGAAACTCGTCCAGAAAAAGTACACCGTTATGGGCAAGGGATATTTCCCCCGGTTTTGGTATGCTTCCGCCGCCGATAAGTCCCACCGATGAGGCGGTGTGGCTTACGCTTCTGAAGGGGCGGCAGGTAACAAGAGGCTTGTCCGGGCTTAAAACCCCTGCAACCGAATGTATCTTTGTGGTTTCAATGCTTTCCTCGAAGCTCATACGGGGAAGAATTGTGGGTATGCGCTTTGCTATCATACTTTTTCCCGTTCCGGGAGGGCCAACCATAAGTATATTGTGAAAACCTGCGGCGGCAGTCTCAATAGCGCTCTTAACTGCGTCCTGCCCCATAACGTCCGCAAAATCAAGGACGGATTTATAGCTTTCCTCGGTAATTTCCGTGGGAGGCTCGGGCTTTAAGGGAACTAAACCGCAAAGGTGCGCCGCAAGGGCGGAAACGGTCTTTACTCCGTATATCCGTATTCCCTGTACAACCGCAGCTTCCCTTGCGTTCGGATATGGAACGTAAAGCTCCTTAATACCTCTTGCCGCAGCCTCAATTGCCATGGCAAGCACGCCCTGTACGGAGCAAAGGTCGCCGCCCAGGGAAACCTCACCGATAAACGCCTTTCCCGAAAGCTCCGCAGGAACTGCTCCCGCCGCCGCAAGCATGGCGGTAAGAATGGGCAGGTCGAAGCAGGAGCCGGATTTTTTAACGTTTGCAGGAGAAAGATTAATAACGCAGTTAAGCTGAGGCAGCTTTATTCCGCTGTTGGCAAGGGCGGATTTTATACGAAGGCGGCTTTCCTGAACCGACTGGTCCGCAAGTCCCACAATCTCAACCGAGGGAATCCCTGACACAGTGCTTATCTCCGCAGTTACGGGGTAGGCGTTAAGCCCGAAAAGCCCTATACTATCCACCTGACAGAACAACCCAATCTTCCTTTCCGCTATAAGAGTATTATTATCGCTGCGGCAGTAAGCGCCATGCAGGAGAGAAGACCTGCAAAAACGGTCACTGCGGCGTTTTTATCGTAAACATATTTCTTTTTCTCGCTGTAATAGACGTTTACCGCCTTATCGCTGCGGTAAATCCTGCTTCTCATAACAACCTCGCAGGGAAAAACGCAGGCGCACTCCTCCCCGTCAACGGAGTAAACCGCCCGGTCGAACTTTGTGCCGGGGAATTTTTCGGTTTTACAGAAAACCGCCTCTTTTTTATGGCAGGTCATAATCCTTACGGCGGAAAACAGAAAAAATCCCAGCATAAGCAGGACTGCCACACAAAGAATCCCGACGAAAATCATAGCGATAAGCCCCAGCTCGGCGCCAAGGCACAAAAGCAGAAGAGCTATTACCGCAAGACCTAAAAATATCTCCATATTCAGTCCTTTCTCAGAACTCTGCACCTTATATAAGCAAATACTTTTTCTTCCCCGTAATCCCGCAGGATTAAAAGCAGCCGCCGCAGAAGCTTATCGGTTTCGGGGTGTATCATATAGTGCGGGCGGGAGCGCTTGTAGTAGTTGTAGGGGTCTGCGTCGGTGTAGGCGTCGCCGTGGTAGACCTTACAGGCGGCAATCCTGTCGCAGAACATCTCAACTACGTATTTTTCGGGCATTTTCAGCCCCGTCATACCCTTGTTTCCCGTCTGTCCGTAGTCAATCCAGTACTCCATGTGGTGGCGGTTTCTGCCCTTGTGGTGAAGCCATGCAAGGCTGTATCCCTTTTCCGCCCGCTCGGCGGTATTCGGGCTTTTATCGCCTTGAAAATACTTTACTCCGGAGAAAAACTCTGCGGGGGAGTATTTTGAAAGGTCGTGGAGAAGCCCCTGTTTATATAATCCCGCCTTGAAGCAGTATTTCATAACCAGCAGCTTATGGCGGTTTATAGTTTCAAGGTGTCCTCTGGCATTTTCCAGAAGACGCTCCGCTTTATTTTCAATTCCGCATGACACGGCAAATATCACTTCCGAACATAGATTTGCATTTTTATTATAACTCATGTGTAACAAATAATCAAGCTTTTTTGTGGATTTTTTTGTTATAACAGGGTTATTTTCTTAATTTTTGTGCATTTTGACATCTGAAAGTTTTAATTTGCGGTTTTTTATTCCAAAAAATACGGCTTTTGCGGGGACATTCTGTTACTGCAAAACAAAAAGACCGCTTCGGGAAACGGTCTCAACTTGTCAAGAATAATGAATAAATGTGGTGTGCCCGAAGGGTACACCACATTTATTCGTAATTCAATATTCTTTATTCAATATTCATTTCTTGTCGGAAAGACTTTTTCGACAAGCTTCAGTACAATCTCTCAACGATATATCCGTCCTTCTCCAGCAGGTCAATAACACTTCCCTCGCCGCAGAAATGGGCAAAGCCAACCATATAGAAAAGATTGTCCCCGTTTTTAAGGAACTCCTTTGCCCTTTGAGCCATACCTATATTGCGCTTTCCCTCAAGAGCAAACATATATTCTTCATAATCCTCTTTAAGCTCCTCGGGAACCTCCGATTCATCCTGCTCGTTGATTGCTTCCATGCCCTCAACATCTCCCTTGGCCCATGTTTCATACAAGCCGCATAAAGCCTCGGGAAGGCTGTCGATTTCGTCAGTGCTGTCGGAAATAATGCAGTCAGCAAGCCTGTCGCTCATAGAGTTAATAGCGTCGGTCTGGTCGGAAAGCTTCTCAATATCAACTACCGCCTTTCCGTCCTTTGTGGCGAGATTCATAAAATATATGTCTATTCCCGTCTCCATGTCAACTCCCTCAATCTGCATAATCGCAGCGCTTGTTATGAGGCTGTCCCAGTAAGCGGGGTTGTATGTGTCATAAGCTTCATTGTATATGCCGCAGTCGGTAAGGTACTGCTTCGCCTTTTCGTAGGTTTCGGGGGAAAGGTGATCCTTTATCGTAGTTCCGTCGTTAAGAGCAAAGGCGGAAAGGTACTTAAGCTGCACAATAAAATCGCTTTCTACCTTTCTGACATCATACTCAACCGCAACCCCGTCGCTGCCCTCGTAGACATCCATAATATAGTCGGGAAGCGGGAAGGTGCTGTCAAGGGTAATGTGTATCGTTCCCATCATATAAAGGCTGTTGTTTGTTTCCTTGTCCGTAACCTTCCAGAGGGCGGGAGCTGCTTTTAAATCTGCGGGCAGGTAGTCTGCTGCGTTATAGCTTTTCGCTTTCCCGCCTTTTGGCTCAGACTCCGCTGTAACCTCCGCCGCTGCTTCTTCGGCGGCTTTTGTTTCCTCTGCTGTTGTTTCTTTTGTGGCAGTAGTTGTGACCTCCGCTGTTATTGCGGCTTGCGCCGCTGTTGTGGTTTCTGCTGTTGTTTCAGCCGCTGCTGTGGTTTCTGCTGCTGTTGTAGTTTCCGCCGTTGTTTCTGCGGGAGAAGTTCCCCCGCAGGCGGAAAGCGTGACTATTGCCGCCGCAAGCAGGGCGGAAAGTATTTTTTTAAGCTTCATTTATGCGCCTTTCTATAATAGTCTAAAATCAGAGTACAGGCTCGTTTCCCTCGTTTTTAACCTGTCTTGCGGTAAGAACGAATAATGTCATAAAGTAAAGTATAACTGAAATTACAATTGTAACGCCTATACTTACCGCCATATTGAAGCCGTCAACCTCAGCGCTTGCGGAAAGGCTTTCCATCATAGAGGTGATGCTTGCAAAGCTTCCGCCCGCCGCTTCGGATACTGCACCTACGGCTTCTCCGCCTGCGGAAATTGCGGCGTTAGAGGCAATTCCCGTAAGAGCAAAGGGATTGAAGCGGTCAACCCGAAGGGAGGACAGTATCATAGGAATAAGAGAGGTTGCAATTATTACGATAATAACCGAAACTCCCGGTCTTCCCGTGCAGATACCGATTGAAAGCTGAAGCACCGAGATAAAAGCCATATAAATGCCAAGGCAAAGGGCGGCAAGGCTTATTTTTCCCATATCAAGACTGCCGCCGAAAAGAAGGCTTGAAACTCCCGAGCTTAAATAAACTCCGAGAACCGAGAGAATAAGCGCCGCAAAGGGGTAAATCAGGAATTTCGGCGCAATATAGCCTGCGGGAGTAAGACCTGCACACTGGGGAATAATTATGGAGCGTTTTTTCTGTTCGCCGCCTGCTGCGCTCATCAGTATGAACATAAGGATTATAAGCCCCAGACCCGTAACCTCCGCAATAGAGGTTGCCACAAGGTATGAGGCGCTGAAGCTGTCGAACATTGACGCCATATCCTGCACGGTCTGCATATACTCCGTAAGCTCAGCCCCTGAGTCTGCGGGAATTGAGTTCGCCATAGCTCCCACCATAGCGCCCATGCCCTTGAATATAATCGGGTCCATTATTGAAAAGATAAGTATAACAAGAATTACGCCGATAAGCTTTCCTGTTCTTGAAAAAAGCATAAATTCCTTTTTAAGTCCGTTTTTAAGCATATTTTCTCCCCCTTTCTCAATTGCCCGAAACAAGGTCAAGATAGACCTGCTCTAAAGTAGGTCTTGAAGCCTTTATACTTCTTACGGGGATATTGTTGTCGGCAATCAGCCTTACAAGCTCCGCCATTCCCCTATCCTCGTCCTCAACGTCAATTACATAACGCTCCGAGGCAGCATAGAAGCTTACGTTTTTTGCAAAAGCCGCTTCCCGCAGCAGCTTTTCTGTCTGCTCAGAAGGCTCGGCAACCGTCAGTTCAATTGTATTTACCCGGTATTTGTCCAGGATTTCGCTTATGCTGCCCTCAGCCGCAAGCCTTCCGCCCCGCATTATGCCTATTCTGTTTGCAACCCGCTCCACGTCGGACAGGATATGGGTGCAGAGGAGGATTGTACAGCCCGTTCCCGTCAGGTTATTTATTATCGCCATAACCTCGGCTCTACCCTCGGGGTCAAGGGCGGAGGTAGGCTCGTCAAGGATAACAAGGTCGGGATTTGTGAAGATTGTAGCGGCAATTCCGAGGCGCTGATTCATGCCTCTTGAATAGCCTTTTATCCGCCGCTTTCCCCCCTCGGTCATTCCCGTAATTTCAAGCACCTCGGCGGTTCTTTTCTTAACGTCCCCTTTATACTTAGCGCAGCCCGCAATATATTCAAGGTACTCATATCCGTTCATATATCCGAAAAGGGCGGGAGTTTCCGGCAGGTAGCCTATCTTTATGGGGTTTTCCCCGTCACCTAAGATAATTTCCCCGTCGTCCTTCGGTATAATATCGCAGATTATATTCATTGTAGTAGTTTTTCCGCAGCCGTTCTTGCCTAAAAAGCCATAAACATCGCCCTTATTAATGGACATTGTAAGCCCGTCCAGAACCTTGAAGCCCTTATAGCTTTTCATAAGGTTATTAATCTGTACCATATCTCTTTTCCTTTCATTTATAAAAAGGTAAACAGTATTTACTGTATTATCATATATTATACTCTGTGCGGAAGATTA
>JBJERM010000265.1:0-11440 GCA_051882315.1 Ruminiclostridium sp. | reverse complement strand
AGGCACAAAGCCTAGCCGTTATGCGGTTTCCTAGCATCTGACGATTTCTCGGCAGTCTGAAATATAGCTTTTTCTACAAGCTGATATTTAATTCAAAGCCACATATTTCTACCGTTATGTACGGCAGTTTTTCAGCCTCCTCCTTGCTTTCCGCAATCAGCCTTGCCATTTTTACACGGTACAGCGGCGCATCATATATCACAGTACCGTCGTTAAAATGCATTACCCTCGGAATAAGAAGAAATGCAAGCAAAAGCAAAGAAAAGACTATAATTACAATTCTTTTTATCTTCATTTTACGAAAGCAGGCTCTTGTCAACTGCACCTACAACGTAAATGCAAGCCATATCATCGGTGCATAACTCTGGATATTCAAGGCTGTAATCAAAGCAAACCTTTCCGTCCTTAACATAAACCCCTTTTTCGCCGATACTGCACTTAACGCTTCCGGTACCGAAAGAAATTGTTCTTATTGCTATTACCTGCTTTTTAAAATCAATCTGTTCGGCGAAATCGTAAATAGTCTCGTTTTTACCATAGATATTGTGAAACTTTTCAAGTTCCTTTTCGCTTCCGATTATTATATCGCCGTAAAGAGAGCTGTCCTCAAAATAATCGCCTGTTTTTACTACAAATGCCTTTGCTGTTTCTGTTTCTGCGTTATTATTAACGCTCTTTTTGCAGTATTCCCCGATTATCCGCACAAGCATATCATTAAGCTTTTCAACTGTATAATCTGCACCGGTGGGTTCAAGGTGTGAATTGCCTATTCCGCTGTCGTCGGTAAGGAAGGTGTATGTACCGCCGGTAGCAATCGCCATTGTACGGCAGAGAAATTCCGTGTCCTCGTCAGCGCCGCTTGAAACAACAGGGATAATTCTTATGCCCTTTTCAGCAGCCTTTGCAATCAGCTTGGGCATTCTTCCTGCGTCCTCGTCGTGGGGCGGAGCGTCAAGCACAAGGAACATAAGCTTAACGCTGTCCTCGCTCCAGTTCCTCTGAAGCGCCGCTTCAAGTGCGTCTGCAACAGCTTCGGGGGTATCTCCGCCGCCGTTTGCCTCCTGCTCCTTAAGAATACGCAGGGCGCTGTTTATGTTGTCGGTGAAATCGTTGCACCTTAAAACATATTCGTCCCCTTCGTCACGGTAGAAGTTAACGCTTAAGGAAACCTCAGTATTGTTTTCGTTTGTAACACGTTTGATAACGTCCGCAAGCTCTGCCTGTATATAGGTAAGTTCGTCGTCCATTGAGCCTGTTGTATCTATAAGGAACATAAGGTCAAGGGAGTTTTCGTAAAGGTCATTACCTTTAACCTCTATAACCGTGTCCTTACCCTCGTAATCGCAGGTAACAACCTCGCTGCCCAGCTCGGCTTCTATTGTAAGATTTTTCCCCGCCTTGTTCTTTTTTAAAGTATCAAAAAGGTAGGCTCTTCCGTTATTGTCGGTTACTGCTGTCCATATAACGCTGTCACCGTTCTTAAGCCTTACGGTACAGCCCGATACCGTGCCGTTTCCGTTATTAACGTCAACCGCAATTCTACTGAGAGTTGACATATTCCACTTATCCGAAAACTCCGTCCAGCCCTCACGCTGCCCGAAAAGAGAAATCCAGTCGTTCCAGCCCTCGTTATCCTTTACCTCGCCGCCTGTAAGAAGTCCTGCTCTTGCCTGAACCTCGGGTATGTATGGCTCGTATGGCTCCCATGGCGGACAGTAGTCCTCGGCAATATATTCGCCCGCTATCTCTTCATACTCATAGCTGTCAAAAGCGCTGTCATAGCTGTTCACCACATCTGCTCCAGCCGCAGGGTTTTCGTAATACAACCCCTCATCTGAAGCATAATAATCCCCTGCAGTATAGGAGGGCTTCTCTGCTGCGGCAATTTCGCCCTTTCCTGTTGCTGCGGCAGACATTCCAGCAGTTGTAGTTGACGGAGCTGCTGTTTCTGCGGTTGTCTCCGCCTTTGTTGCGGGCTTGCTTTCCGCTTTTGTGGCAGCCGCTTCTGTTTCTGGCTTTTCCGCTTCCTCGTCCGTTACTTTTGCTCCTGTTGTTTTGGGTGCAGTAGTTGTAACCGCCGGTTTATCTGTTGCTACCGAAGCCGCTTCCGTAGCGGGCGGGGTTGTTTCGGGAGCAGTACTGTTCGGAGCAGGGTCGTTTTTCTGTGTGCAGGCAGAAGCCGACATAAGCAGCAAACCAGCAATAATAACCGATAAAATCCTATTTTTCATAATAATCTGTCCTTTCTCAGGAAAAGTCCGATTTTTTCTTTCTGCTTATAAAACGTAATCCGCATTAAAAAGGTGACAGAATTTCCAAAAAATCTCAAAAATTTTTGAAAAAATAAAATTGTTGTAATTTTTTGAAAAATATGCTATAATATATGTGTTTATTTGATTTTTTACAAAAAGGAATGAGACAATGAGCAAGAAAGCATACGACGATAACAGTCTTGTGTCGCTTAAGGGCCCCGACCAGGTAAGAAAGCGCCCCGCAGTTATATTCGGCTCGGACGGCGTTGAGGGCTGCCGCCACTCGGTATTTGAGATTCTCTCAAACTCCATAGACGAGGCAAGAGAGGGCTACGGCAGAAAAATCGTTATTACCCGTTATGCCGACTTTTCAATAGAGGTTGCAGACGAGGGACGAGGAATACCGATTGACTATAACAAGAATGAAGAAAAGTACAACTGGGAGCTGGCGTTCTGTACTCTTTATGCAGGAGGAAAGTACGACAACAACAGCGGAGACAACTACTCATTTGCTTTGGGTCTGAACGGTCTCGGTCTTTGTGCAACCCAATTTTCCTCGGAATATATGGAGGTTGAAGCAGATAACGGCACATGGCACTACTCCCTGCGCTTTGAAAAGGGCTTCAACGTTACCGCCGACAAGGACGGAAAGGGCTTTATCCGTTCAAAATCAAAAGGAAAGACGGGAACAGTTATCCGCTGGAAGCCCGACCTTGAGGTTTTTACAGACATTGATATAGGAAGCGACTACCTTGACGATATTCTCCGCAGACAGGCTATCGTAAACGACGGCCTGCTGTTTATCTGCCGCACGGAGCAGGAGGACGGAAGCTTTGAAGAAAAGGAATACTGCTATGAGCGGGGTATTACAGACTATCTTGCTGAAATAGTAGGCGATACCGCAATCGGCACTCCCCAGGACTGGCAGACCCAGCGTCAGGGCAAGGACAGGGACGATAAGGACGAATATAAGGTAAAGCTTCATGTAGCAATCGCCTTTTCCAACAAGGTAAAGCTTGTTGAGCATTATCACAACTCCAGCTGGCTTGAACACGGCGGCGTTCCTGATAAGGCTATGCGGCAGGCGCTTACCTCACAGATTGACTCATATCTCAAAAGCACAAACAAGTACAACAAGGGCGAGTCAAAGATTACCTTTGCGGATATTGAGGAATGTCTTGTGTTCATTTCCTCCAATTTCTCCACCCAGACAAGCTACGAAAACCAGACCAAAAAGGCTATCACAAATAAGTTTATCTATGACGCTATGACCGAATGGTTAAAGCACTGCGTAGAGGTATATTTCATAGAAAATCCCGACGAGGCTGTTAAAATCTGCGAGCAGATAATGATAAACAAGAGAGCAAGGGAAAATGCCGATAAGATAAGACAGAACGTAAAGAAAAAGCTTACAGGTACTCTTGACTTAAGCAACAGGGTCGAGAAATTCGTTGACTGCCGAAGCAAGGACGTTTCAAAGCGTGAGATTTATATAGTAGAGGGCGACTCGGCGTTAGGCTCGGTTAAGCTTGCCCGTGACTCAGATTATCAGGCGGTAATGCCCATAAGAGGTAAAATTTTAAACTGCCTTAAGGCGGGCTACGATAAGATTTTCAAGAGCGAAATTATAACCGACCTGCTGAAAGTGCTTGGCTGCGGCGTTGAGGTTTCCGCTAAGCAGAACAAGGAGCTTTCTAATTTCAGCCTTGATAACCTGCGCTGGAACAAAATCGTTATCTGCACCGATGCGGATTACGACGGCTTCCAGATACGAACCCTTGTTCT
The DNA here is from genome assembly GCA_051882315.1 of Ruminiclostridium sp. GTDB lineage: Bacteria > Bacillota > Clostridia > Oscillospirales > Ruminococcaceae > Ruminiclostridium_E. The sequence continues at coordinate 7,403 of JBJERM010000265.1, read as the reverse complement.
TACTATGCTTTACCGCCTTACTCCTACTCTTATAAACGAGGGTTATGTGTATATTGCGGAGTCCCCGCTATATGAAATAAACACAAAGGACAGAACCTATTTTGCATATACAGAGGCGGAGAAAATCCGTATTCTCGGGGAAATCGGTACTCAGAAGTACACAATCCAGCGCTCGAAAGGTCTTGGCGAGAATGAGCCGGATATGATGTCGCTTACCACTATGAACCCGGAAACAAGGCGACTTATAAAGGTGCTTCCAAGTGAAGTTGTAGCTACGCAGGATATGTTTGAAATGCTTCTCGGAAATAACCTTGAGGCACGAAAGGAATTTATCCGTGAGCACGGAAGCGAATACCTTGACAACCTTGATTTAAGCTAAGACAAAGGAACTGAAAAAATGAAGAAAAGCAGCAAAAAGCAGCCCTCGGCTGCTCAGAATAAAAAGATTGACGCCTATATTGAAGGGGCAGGAATAGTTGAACAGCAGAATATTGTTGATACCCTCAGAGAAAACTATATGCCCTACGCCATGAGTGTTATTATCTCCCGTGCCCTGCCAGAAATTGACGGCTTCAAGCCCTCACACAGAAAACTTCTCTATACAATGTACAAAATGGGGCTTCTTACTGGTCCGAGAACAAAATCCGCAAATATCGTGGGACAGACTATGAAGCTCAATCCCCACGGTGACGCAGCTATATACGAAACCATGGTTCGTCTTGCAAGAGGAAACGGAGCGCTCCTGCACCCGTATGTAGACAGCAAGGGAAACTTCGGTAAGGCGTATTCAAGGGATATGGCTTACGCCGCTTCCCGTTATACCGAAGCAAAGCTTGAGCCTATCTGCGCTGAGCTTTTTAAGGACATTGACAAGGATACGGTTGACTTCGTTCCAAACTACGACAACACAATGACCGAGCCTTCCCTTTTCCCTGTCCGTTTCCCCGCTATTCTTGTAAACAGCAACATCGGTATCGCAGTTTCAATGGCAAGCAATATCTGCCCATTCAACCTGCGGGAAATATGCGAAACTACAATTGCCCTGATGAAGGACCCGGAGCATGATGTTGCCACTACTCTTCGTGGTCCCGACTTCCCCGGCGGCGGATATATCCTGTACGACGAGGCGGAAATGCAGAAAATTTACCGTACCGGCAGAGGCTCGGTTATGGTGCGCTCAAAATACACCTACGACAAGGAAGCACGCTGTATCGAGATTACTGAAATCCCGCCAACTACCACAACGGAAGCTATTATCGACAAGGTGGTTGAGCTTGTAAAGCTTGGAAAAGTCAAGGAAATCTCCGACGTAAGAGACGAAACCGACCTTTCGGGCTTAAAGCTTACTTTTGACCTGAAAAAGGGCTACGACCCGGACGTTTTTATGCAGAAGATGTTCCGCCTTACGCCCTTACAGGAGGCATTCTCCTGCAACTTCAACGTTATTATTGCAGGAAACCCGAAGGTTATGGGCGTTTACGAAATTCTGAACGAATGGATTTCCTTCAGGATTGAGTGCGTAAAGCGAATGATATACTTCGACCTGCAAAAGAAAAAGGAAAAGCTTCATCTGCTGACAGGTCTTCAGAAAATCCTGCTGGACATTGACAAGGCGATAAAAATTATCCGTGAAACCAAGGAAGAAGCCGAGGTTGTTCCAAACCTTATGATAGGCTTCGGAATTGACGAGGTGCAGGCGGAATACGTTGCGGAAATAAAGCTGCGCCACATAAATCAGGAGTATATCTTAAAGCGCACAGACGAAATCGGAAATCTCCGTGATGAAATCGCCGAAATGGAGGATATTCTTGACAGCCCTCGCAAAATCAAGGGCGTTATCATCAAGGAGCTTACGGAAATTGCAGAAAAGTACGGTCAGCCCCGCCGCACAAAGCTGGCGGAGATAGTTCCCGAGGAGGAAGTCGAGGAGGAAATCCCCGACTATACGGTAAACGTATTCCTTACCGAGCAGGGCTACTTTAAGCGTATCACCTCTCAGTCTCTCAGAATGAGCGGCGAACAGAAGCTTAAGGAGGGCGACCGCATTGTATTCACGGCGGAGCTTTCGGGAAAGACAGACCTGCTGTTCTTCACCGACAAGCATCAGGTTTACAAATCCTCTGTAAACGACTTTGAGGACACCAAGGCAAGCCTTATGGGCGATTATATCCCCGCAAAGCTTGAAATGGAGCAGGACGAGAAGATTATCTGCATGATTCCTACGGAGAATTACAGCGAAAATCTCGTGATATTCTTCCGCAACGGAAAATGCGCTAAAATTCCTCTCTCATCATTTGAAACAAAAACCCGCCGAAAGAAGCTTGCCAACGCTTATTACGACGGTTCTCCCCTTGTGGCTATGTACAAGATCGAGGGCGACGGGGATTTCATTCTCCAGTCAACCGCAGGCAAGGTGCTGATATTCTCCACGGTGCTGATACTACCCAAGGCGACAAGAGATACTCAGGGCGTACAGGTTATGCGGCTTACAAAGGCGGAGCTTGAAAGCGCAAGACCCTACGAGGAAGGCATTATCAAGAAGCCCGAGAATTATGTGACGAAAACCGTTCCTGCGGCAGGGTCACAGGTTAGCTTTGATATAGGACAGCTGAAATTTGAATGAATTTCAGGCTGACGATAAGCCGCCATCTGCGGCGTCAACCGTATAATGGCAGGCACAAAGCCTTGCCATTACACGGTTTCCTTGCATCTGACGACTTCTCGTCAACCTGATTGTTATTTTAGAATAATTTTCTCAAATGTGTTGAAATTCGGGAAGAAATATGATATACTATTATTATTAATTCCTAAAAACAAGGAGAAACGCTATGTTGACAGATATCGAAATCGCTCAGCAGGCAAAAATGCTGAAAATAAAGGACGTTGCCGAGAAGCTCGGCATTGACGAGGACAGCCTTATCCCCTACGGACACTATAAAGCAAAGGTTTCCCAGAGCTATATTGACAGCCTTAAGGATAAGCCCGACGGAAAGCTTGTTCTTGTAACAGCAATCAACCCCACCCCCGCAGGCGAGGGCAAGACAACCACAAGTATCGGTCTTTCCGAGGGTATGCACAAATTGGGCATAAACTCGGTTCTTGCGCTTAGAGAACCCTCTTTAGGGCCTGTTTTCGGTATCAAGGGCGGCGCTGCCGGAGGCGGATACTCCCAGGTTGTTCCTATGGAGGACATCAACCTGCACTTTACGGGAGATATGCACGCAATTACAGCGGCAAACAACCTGCTTTGTGCGCTTCTTGACAACCACATTCAGCAGGGCAACCTGCTCGGTATCGACCAGCGGAGAATACAGATTAAGCGTTGTCTCGATATGAACGACAGAGCGCTGAGAAACTGTATTGTAGGTCTTGGCTCAAAGGTTGACGGCGTTCCGAGAGAGGACCATTTCTGCATTACCGTTGCCAGCGAGGTTATGGCAATTCTCTGCCTTGCAGACGACCTTGAGGACTTAAAGAAGCGCCTTGGACGTATTCTTATTGCATACACATACGACGGAAAGCCTGTTTATGCTGCCGATATTAATGCAACAGGCGCTATGGCGGCTCTCCTTAAGGACGCAGTAAACCCCAACCTTGTACAGACTCTTGAAAACAACCCCGCTATTATCCACGGCGGTCCCTTTGCAAATATTGCTCACGGCTGCAACAGCGTAAGAGCAACAAAGCTTGCACTTAAACTCGGCGACTACTGCATTACCGAGGCGGGCTTCGGCTCTGACCTTGGTGCAGAGAAGTTCTTTGATATAAAGTGCCGTTATGCAGGCTTAAAGCCGGACTGCACCGTTATCGTTGCAACAATCAGAGCACTTAAGTACAACGGCGGCGTTCCCAAGGCTGAGCTTACTAAGGAAAATCTTCCTGCACTCGAAAAGGGTATCGTAAATCTTAAGACCCATATCGAAAATATGCAGAAGTTCGGCGTTCCTGTTGTTGTTGCAATCAACCATTTCTACACCGACAGCGATGCTGAAATCGCTTATATCCGTGAGTTCTGCGAAAAGGCGGGCGTTCCCGTTGCTTTCTCCGACGTATTCTTAAAGGGCGGCGAAGGCGGAATTGAGCTTGCTAAGGCAGTTATCGGAGCTATCGAGGAAAGCGAAAAGAAGGGCAGTTCAGGCTTCAAGCCCCTTTACGACGAAAAGCTTCCGATTAAGGAAAAGCTTAATATTATCGCAAAGGAAATCTACCGTGCCGATGGAGTTATCTTTACTGCAAAGGCAGAAAAGGAAATTGCGGAGATTGAAAAGCTGGGCTTCGGAAATATACCTGTTTGCGTTGCCAAAACCCAGTATTCCCTTTCCGACGACCCAACAAAGCTCGGTAAACCCGAAAACTTTGAAATTACCGTCCGTGACGTTAAGCTTTCCGCTGGCGCAGGCTTCGTAGTTGCTCTTACAGGCGATATTATGACCATGCCGGGACTTCCCAAGGTTCCTGCCGCAAATAATATCGACGTTTCGGCAGACGGAACAATTTCGGGACTTTTCTGATGAAATACATCTCAAAGTCGGTAGAGGATACCATAGAAATCGCAGAGAAGTTCGCAGAAAACCTTAAGGCGGGTGACGCAGTTCTCTATACGGGAGAAATGGGCGCAGGAAAAACCCATTTTACAAAGGGAATAGCAAAGCACTTCGGCATTTCTCAGGGCGTAACAAGCCCCACCTTTGCTCTTGTGAACGAGTATATCGGGGACCCGGTCAGCGTTTTCCACTTCGACCTTTTCAGGATTTCCACCTATGACGACCTGTATGCAATCGGCTTTTTCGACTATTTCGGAAGAGACGGAGTGCTTGCGGTAGAATGGAGCGAGAATATCCCGGGATTAAGCGACAATATCGAAAGCGTATGGTTTGTGGACATAGCAAAAACAGGCGAAAACAGCCGTGAAATTACAATCAGGAAAAGAGGCGACAGCAATGAAAGTTCTTGGAATTGACACCTCTGCCTGCGTTGCCTCGGCGGCGGTCTGCGAAGTCGGCGAAAATCCGAGGGTTATCGCTTCGGGAAGCATAAACAACAAGCTTACCCACTCACAGACACTTATTCCATTCACGGAAAGCCTTCTTAAAAGCTCGGGACTTTCACTTTCGGACATTGATATATTCGCTGTTTCCGCAGGTCCCGGCTCATTTACAGGCTTAAGAATAGGCGTTTCTGCGGTAAAGGGTATGGCTTACGCTCTCGGAAAGCCTTGCAAATCCGTTTCTACCCTGCTTGCTATGGCGTATAACTTTACGGTTACTGACTGTATTCTTTGTGCAGTAATGGACGCTCGCTGCAATCAGGTTTACAACGGAGTTTTCCGTATAAGCTCGGGAAAGGTTCAGCGTTTATGCGATGACAGAGCCTTGTTCATAGACGAGCTGAAAGATGAACTTAAGCAGTACGGCGATGAACGGATAATCCTTGCGGGAGACGGTGCAGAGCTGGTTTACAGCAAAATCGGCGGAGAAAATATTGAGCTTGCTCCCCCTGCACTGCGTTTTCAGAGCGGCACGGGCGTATGCTTTGCAAGCGAGGAATACGAGGAAATCAGCGCAGCTGCGCTTATGCCGGTATATTTACGACTGCCACAGGCGGAAAGAGAAAGACTTGCAAGAGAAAACAAACGTTCTTGATATTTTAAAATATGAACACACCGAAAGGACTGATAAAAATGATATATGTAGGCTGTGACCACGGCGGCTATCAGCTTAAGCTTGAACTGCTGAAATACCTTGAGGCAAACGGCTTTACTTACGAGGATTTGGGCTGCAACGGCGAAACCGTTGACTACCCGGATATTGCGGAAAAGGTATGCAAGAAAGTTCTTGAAAACAGCGAAAACAAGGGGCTTCTTATCTGCGGCACGGGAATCGGAATTTCAATTGCCGCTAATAAAATCAAGGGAATAAGAGCCGCCCTTTGCGCCGACTGGTATTCCGCAAAATACACAAGGCTCCACAACGACGCCAATGTTATCTGCATGGGCGGAAGAACAACGGGAGCAGGTTCGGCTACGGAAATGCTGGACGTTTTCCTTCACACGGATTTTGAGGGCGGTAAGCACGCTCTTCGAGTAGATAAAATCAAGAAACTGGAGGACTGAAATATGTCAAACGAAAAGTTACACATTCTCGACCATCCCCTTTTACAGCACAAAATCACTCTGCTCAGAGATAAGAACACGGGTTCTAAGGAATTCCGTGAGCTTGTTTCCGAAGTTTCAATGCTTATGACCTACGAAGCAACAAGAGACCTGCCCTTAAAGGCGGTTACAGTTCAGACCCCTATCGCAATCGCTACTTCTAACGTAATTTCGGGACGTAAGGTTGCCTTTATCCCCGTTCTTCGTGCAGGTCTTGGTATGGTTGAGGGTGCAGTTGCCCTTGTACCCGCCGCTAAGGTGGGACATATCGGAATCTGCCGCGACGAAAAGTCTGAGGACAAGGTTTCCGTTTACTACAATAAGCTTCCCTTCGATATTGCCGAAAGAGACGTTATTGTTATGGACCTTATGGTCGGAACAGGAATTACCGCTGTCAAGGCAATCGACATCATCAAGGAAACAGGAGCACACTCCATCAAGCTTATGACTGTTGTTGCCTGCCCCGAAGGAATAGAAGCTGTTCAGGCGGCTCACCCCGATATTGAAATCTACTGCGGCGCTCTTGACGAAAGGCTTAACGAGGACCTTTACATTGTTCCCGGTATCGGCGACGGCGGCGACCGTATTTTCGGCACAAAGTAAAAGCAGATACTAACGTAGATAAACAAGGGGGCTTTTTGGCTCCCTTTTTGTCTTATGCAGTTTCAGAAAGGACGCAATAATGCAAAAAGAAGAAATATTCAGACATATTGACCACACAAAGCTCTCACCTACTTCAACATGGGAAGAAATCCGTGCGCTTTGCAGCGAGGCTTCTGTCAACAAAGCTGCTTCGGTGTGTATTCCGCCCTGCTATATCGAGGCTGTAAGGGAAAGCTACCCGGAGCTTAAAATCTGCACCGTTATCGGATTTCCTCTGGGCTACTCCACAAAGGAAACAAAGATTTTCGAGGCTGGGGACGCAGTTACAAAGGGCGCAGACGAGGTTGATATGGTGGTTAATCTTTGTCAGGTCAAGAACGGGCAGTTTTTTGAAATCACAAAGGAAATCAAAGAAATCAAGACTGCCTGCCGTGGCAAGACCTTAAAGGTTATAATCGAAACCTGCTATCTTACCGAGGAGGAAAAGATTAAGCTCTGCCGCTGTGTAACCGATGGCGGGGCGGATTATATCAAGACCTCAACAGGCTTTGGAACTGCGGGCGCTCAGAAAGCCGATATAGAGCTTTTTAAGAAGAATATCGGCGAAAGCGTAAAAATAAAGGCGGCAGGCGGTATCCGCACAAAAGAG
>JBJERM010000264.1:0-3337 GCA_051882315.1 Ruminiclostridium sp. | reverse complement strand
TCCATTTATCTGAACTTCGTTTCCTTCAGCATCGTACAGCTTTGTTTCTCCGGCAAAATTCTTGCCTATCGAATATCCTTCGGGAATGATTACTTCCCTTTCTTTCAATGAATAGTAGTCTCCGTAGACAACCTTTATGTCGTCGCCTTTAACCAGTTCCCACTTTTCCCAGAGGACTGCGCCTCCGTTTGTTCTCTGATTGAAATATAATGTTGCGTTCATAATATTTTCCTTTCTGCGGGGCTTGAAGCCCCGCACAGTTTAGTTGATTAGCAGCACCAAAAGAAACCTGCAATTGTCATACAGCCAACGAGAGCTGCGATTGTTCCGCTGGGCTGATTTACTAGTACTCTGAATTCGTTGCGTGCTGAGTTGTATATGTAGGTTTCTCCATTGATTTCGGTGTACTTGTTCCAAATTCTCTTGTTGTACATCTCTGTGAGTGCGTTTCTGAGTTCAACTGTTTTTTTCATAATTTTAACCTTTCTGCGCTTTTGAACTTCGCCCGTTCTGTTGCCTCTTCTCTATGTTCTTATTATAACATATCGACATTATATTTGCAATTCGCAAAATATATAAAATAACATATCGATATGTTATAATTTTTGTATATAATGCCGATATGTTATTTACTAAAAATGTGCTATAATATCTTAGAAAGGTTGGTGTATTTTATGTCTGTTTCGAAAGCGCATATAAAGGCAACTGCTAAGTACAACGCAAATAATTATGATAGGATTGAGATTAAAGTTAAGAAGGGTGAAAAGGCAGTCCTTCAGGAAGCTGCAGCAGCTAAGGGGATGTCGTTGAATGCGTATGTCCTGGAGGCAATCGAGAAATATCAAGAACGCACGGAGAAATAATTAAAAGGGCGGAGTTTTTTTCGCCTTATTCATTATTATTAATTTTATAAATTAAGTTTGACACCCATACTGACACCCATAATATAGAAAAATTGACCTATTTTTTACTATTTTCAGCTGCAAGTCAAAAAATATAAAAACCCCTCAAAGCCTTTAAAACAGCACTTTGAGGGGTATTTTTTATGGTCGAGGTGACGGGACTTGAACCCACGGCCTCTGCGTCCCGAACGCAGCGCTCTACCAAACTGAGCCACACCTCGATACGGCGCAAAGCCGAAGGTTGGTGCGGATAACAGGACTTGAACCTGCACGATATTGCTATCATCGGCACCTGAAGCCGACGTGTCTGCCATTCCACCATATCCGCATACGCAATTTAAACTGCAAGAGATATTATATCATACTGCAAACAAAAAATCAAGCCCTTTTTTAAAAAAATCGAAATAATTACCGAAAAAAGGGGAATAACCGCAGGAAATACCATATAAAAGTACAGAATTATCTTAATTGCACTTGCTTTTTTATATGAAATATGTTATCCTGTTATTGACAATAATTTTTGTGTTTGAGCATAAATCTACACATAGATTTCCGCTGCTGTTTTGTTCAGAATTACGTACAAAGGACACATAGCGTCGGAGGCTATTGCTCGTATCATAATTTGTTGTGAATTGCGGAGGGTGAAATGAAGAAATCGGCTAACAAAAAGGACAGACTAAGATTTATCGCCTATATTGCGGTGATAATTCTGTTGTCCCTTTCTATTACTGTAATAAACAGAATCGGAATAAGCAGCGTGATTATAGGCGGCGCAGCTATTGGAATTTCCTCTTTTTCGGGTGTGCTTACCGTTTTTATTATGCTGTTCAGTCTGCTTTTGCTGAACGTTGACAACAAGAAAGGCTACGTTATAGCTATGGCGGTCAACACATTCCAGCTTGTTACTGTTTCCCTTGCTGTCTTCTTATTCCATAATATGGATTCTCTTGCGGGAGTACCTATGTCTCTCGGTATTCTTGGTCTTATTTATATGCAGCACAACCACATCAGAAAAAATGAGAAGAACGAAAGACGGCTGCATACACTTTCGGCTACCGACTCCCTTACAGGACTCAATAACCGCCGCAGTACACTTGAGTACGTTGAAAGCCTTATTGAGGACAGCGAGCCTTTCTACCTGCTGTTTTTCGACCTTGACAATTTCAAGAATATCAACGATACAATGGGGCACGCCTGCGGTGATGTTATTCTTCGTGAGATTTCCGACCGCTGGACAGCCCTTGCCGACGAGGACGTCTGCCTCGGAAGAACGGGCGGCGACGAGTTTGCGGCAATTATCAGCGGAAATCACCTTAAGGATATAAATGCTCTTGCAGAAAAATTTCTCGGCGTGCTTTCCGAAAAGATACATACAGAAAAATGCGATTACTACGCCTCCTGCAGCGCCGGCGCAGCCCGTTTCCCCGATGACGGAAAGGACAGCGAAAGCCTTTTCCGCTTTGCAGATACCGCCATGTACAGGGCGAAAAGCAACGGCAAAAATCAGATATGCTACTTTGACGAGCAGATGCTTTCAGAAATCCAGAACGAGGTAAAGCTTGAAAACGAGATAAGAGAGGCTCTTAAGTACAACCGCTTCTATCTTGTGTTCCAGCCCCAGTTTGAAGCGGAAACAAAACACCTTCGGGGCTTTGAAACCTTGCTTCGTCTTAAGGACGAAAAGGGCGCACCCATTCCTCCATCATTGTTTATCCCCGTTGCTGAGAAAAGTGGACTAATACTTGAGATAGACAGGTGGGTTCTCCGCCACGCCATGCTTTCCTTCTCGGAGCAGGTCAGGTCCAATTCGGATTTTATCGTTTCCGTAAACATTTCCGCCCGTCATATTACCGATATAGGTCTTGCAGGCGAGATAAAGGCTATACTTGATGAAACGGAATTTCCGGCTGAAATGCTTGAAGTCGAGATTACCGAATCCTGCTTTATTTCCTCCGTTGATGAGGCGATTGAAACCCTGCTTGAAATAAAGAAGCTGGGCGTTAAGATTGCCCTTGACGACTTCGGAACAGGCTATGCTTCCCTCAGCTACCTTAAGCGTCTGCCGATAGACCTGCTCAAAATCGACAAGAGCTTTATCGACGATATGGTTGACAGGGACGACAGCGGAGACTTCGTGAAGGCTATTATCTCAATCGGCCACATGTTCCACTGCAAGGTTATTTCCGAGGGCGTTGAGCTTGACTGCCAGCTTGATACCCTTAAGAAGCTTAAGTGTGACTATATTCAGGGCTATATCTGGGGCAAGCCTCAGGAAAAGAGCAGTGCGGTACAGCTTATTGAAGAGGTTGCTGTATAATTATTCGTTTTGTAAATATGATTTTAGGCGGGGGTATTGCAAAAATATCCCCGTTATGATATACTATTATCAGACTAAAACGAAAGGACAAGGATTATGACCTACAAAGAAAGTTTTA
>JBJERM010000263.1:0-3338 GCA_051882315.1 Ruminiclostridium sp. | reverse complement strand
CTCGTCCGTTAGCTCATATTTTAGGGGCTTGTGAAACTATTGTGTATAATGCTCTTTTATCAAAGTTCAGATACTATCAAAAAAACGATATGCTTGATGACGGTTGGTTCTACTCTACTATCCCCGACCTTTTTGAAAGCACATCGTTTTCAGCATTTAGGCAGAAACGCTGCATAACTACCCTTGAAAGCTTCGGGCTTATCGAAACCAAAAATCGTGGCTTACCGGCAAGACGCAGCTTCCGTATCATCAATAACCCCGAACTTGTCGAAAAGTTGGTTGCAAAAGGTGAAGAAATAATGCGTACTGCGAAAATTGAAGCGGCTTTATCCTATGAGAAAAAGCGTAAGCACTCTGATAAGCCTGCTCTTTCCGAAAGCTGCTATACCGATGAGGAAGAAGAAACCGTATTTGACGAGGACGCTGCTTCGGTTGAAAATGTGCAGGAAAGCGAAAACTTAAATCCTTGCAGTGAAGAAACTCAAAAGCAAGCTCCAAAGGAACTTAATAACTTGCTCCAAAGAAATTGCGAAACTTGCTATGAAGTTTTTACTGCCCCTTCTTATATATATAAAACAACAGATAATAAAACATCAGTAAATAATCATCAATCAATCAATCAACAGGCTGCGCCGGATAGGATTGATAGGATTGATGTCCCGCAGCCCCCTCCTGTTCTTTCTTCTTCAAAGCGAGCCGAGTATTTTGAACTAATCAAGGAAAATATCGAATACGACTGTCTTGTTGAGCAAAACCGTAATCAAAAGGACAGGATAGATGAAATATTACACCTTATGGTTGACGTAGTAAGTTCAAGCAGGCTTTACATACGGGTAAACGGCGAAGATTTCCCACAAGAGGTAGTCAAATCGCAGTTTCTTAAGCTGGATAGCGGTCACATAGAATACGTTATTATGGCTATGGACAGGTGTCCGAGCGATATTAGGAATATTCGTTCATATCTGATAACGACGCTGTATAACGCTCCATTCACGATTGGCAGTTTCTTTTCAGCTATGGTCAATTACGATATGCACGGCTAAAATTGAGGGTGCTTTAACAAGCACGGAAAGGAAAAATATATGAAAACAATAGCAATCTACAACCACAAAGGCGGCGTTGGAAAGACAACGACGGTAATCAACCTTGCGAACGAGCTTTCAATGGCGGGCAAGGTTTTGGTTATTGACTTTGACGGACAGGCGAACAGCTCCCGCTTTTTCGCAGAACCGAAGGCAGGACTTGAAACAGCCCTGATAAAGAAAAGTTTCTCCCCCACCGTAGCAAGAAGCACCACACGGTATCCGAACATCGACATTGTAACTGCGACCTCGGCGCTTAACCTTATTGCCGCACAGTTTGAGCAGCTCTCCGACGAGGCACAGACTGCAAATGTTCGCAAGGTTATGAATTTCGATGATAGTTACGAATACGCTGTTTTAGACTTGCCGCCTGCACTTACAAAGCTGACAGAAAAGGTTATAACGCTTTCAGACAGCGTATTTGTTCCGATTGAGCTTGGTACATTCGCAATTCAGGGTATTCCCGCCGTTACAAACGCTCTTGCCAACTGTAATGCAAAGTTCGGCGGCTGTATCGTGAACAAGTTCGATAAGGAAAACCCCTCGGATATTGAGCTTTTGGAGCTGCTCAAACACACGCTCGGAAATAAGGTGCTTAATACCACCATTCCTTTCAGCCGTGTAATTAAAAACTCCTTCAGCTATAAACTGACGGCAAAGGAATATATGAAATGGACGGCGGCGGCAGAGGCTTACGAAGAATTAGCAGAAGAAATTGCAGAAAGGATTGAAGAAGAATGAGCAGAAGATTTCAGCTTGACAGCGCAATAGTGGCAGATATTCAGACGGTTAATGCAGACAGCTACATAGATAGCCTTAAGATGATTGACATTGACCTTATCGAGCCGAACAAGAATAATTTCTATGAGATGTCGGAGATTGAAGCCCTTGCGGACGATATTGAGCGACAGGGCTTAATGACGGCGCTGGTAGTATCGGAGCAGAACGGCGGCAAGTATGAGCTTATCAGCGGACACAGGCGGCTTGTGGCTCTTAAATCCCTTATTGCCAACGGACGCAGAAGAAACGGGAAAGTCCCCTGTTTCATCAAGGGCGCAAAGCCGAATACCGAAACGGAGCTTGACCTCATAATGCTGAACGCAACGCAGCGTAAATACTCTGACGCTGATACAATGCGTGAGTATGAGGAACTCACACGGATATTCAAGGAGCTTGAAGCCGAGGGCAAGACAATCAAGGGCAGAATAAGGGACAGAATAGCCGAAGCCCTTAATGTTTCGCCTGCACAGGTCGGAAAGCTGGATAATATCAAGCACAACGCTATCCCCGATGTTGAACAGGCAGTAAAGGCTGGCGATATGTCGATCTCTACCGCCAACGAGGTGGCAAAGCTGGCTCCCGAAAAGCAGCAGGAAATCATAACCGAAAAGCCGAATATCTCCCACAAAGAGGTTAAGGAGATACAGAAGCAGGAGCTTTCTGCCGAAAAGGTTTCCTCCGAAACGGACGAGGAAGACGATGAGGACGAAACAGGCAGCAAATCTGATATTCCTGTTACGCTTTCCGCAACTGAAGCCGAAACCCTCTCCCGATATATGGACGATTTACTGCTTATGGCTGACGGAGAGGATTTCAAGGTGCTGCGTTCTCTTGCTAACAAGCTGTATTGACTAGTACTTATGAATATCAGCAAATCCTGCTATACTTATTGCGACTTGTTTGTTACGGTTTTGTCACACTCTATATGCTATAATTGTAACAGAAAATTTCTTGTTCACAACCGAAATGTACTGTACTTTTTCTGTAAAAGATAAGTTCGGCAGTCTTTCGGTAAAAATATAGTAAAATGAAAAGGAGAATTCTTATGGGACTCAAAGACAAAATCAGGGACAATTTCAAAATGGTGGCTTTCAAAACCTATTTGGAAACAGTTTACAACAAGGATTTTGAGGAGCTGAGAGAAGCAAGTATCAATCCACGCAAAAGTGCGGAGCAGGGACTTCGTAATATCCTTACTTATGCTAAGGATACATCTTACGGCGTTGAGCATCATTTCTCTTACATACTCGAAGCGAAGGACGATACCGAGCTTTATAAAAGATACGAAAGCGAAGTGCCTGTCAACACATACAATGATTTTGAAAAGTATATTGATATAAGCAAGCACGGCGCTGAAAATGTTCTTATTCCCGGCAAGCCTGTTTTTTATCTTACAACATCGGGCACTACGGGCAAGCCGAAGTTTCTGCCGTTGAGTGCTGAGTACATAAAATATATGATAACTCTCCAGTATAT
>JBJERM010000262.1:0-11490 GCA_051882315.1 Ruminiclostridium sp. | reverse complement strand
CTTCTTATAGGAGAAAGAACTGCCGAAAATATAAAAATCGCTATCGGGTCTGCTTTTCCCTATGCGGAGAATGAGCCTGAAATGGACATAAAGGGAAGAAATCTGCTTAACGGTCTTCCCGAAAATATCACAATCACAAGCGAGGAGATAAGAGAAGCCCTTGCTGAGCCGCTAAGCCACGTTGTTGAGGCGATTAAAATAACTCTCGAAAAAACTCCCCCTGAGCTTGCAGCAGATATTATCGACCAGGGCATTATGCTTGCGGGCGGCGGTGCGCTTCTCAAAGGTCTTGACAAGCTTATTAATCGTGAAACGGGTATGCCCGTAAAAATTGCGGAAAGACCTCTCGACTGCGTTGCAGACGGAACGGGAAAGGTTCTTGAGAATATTGACAAGCTTGTGGACGTACTCAGCGATGATGATTCAAAATACTGATATGGTTTGATTGGCCGCCGTTGAGTTTCAGCTTTTTACAGATATAAACGGACGGATTTTTTATGAAGGATTTTATTCATAGCTGGAAATTCAAAGCAATAATCTGCCTTTTTGCCCTTGTTTTCGGCTTTATGATATATGCGGCGGTGGCGGGAAATAACGTTATTTTCCCCCGCAGTGTGCTTGAAACCCTGTCTCAGCCCTTTGTTACCGCAGCAAATGCAGTAAGCGGCTGGGCGGAGAGAACTCTCGACTCCCTTATAAACGCAGAGCGCTACCGAGAAGAAAATGAAATGCTGAGGGAAAAGCTCTCGGAGTTTTACAGCCAGATACTTGAAAAAGAGAAAACCGACAGCGAAAACGAGCAGCTTCGCAGTATTCTCGGAATTGCGGCGGATAATCCGGATTACGAGTGGTCTGCGCCCTGCGGAGTTACCGCAAGAAATGCAAACGACATTTACGGCGGCTTTACTATTGACAAGGGGAAAGCTGACGGAATAGAGCTTTACGATCCTGTATTTACTTCAATAGGTCTTGTAGGCGCAGTAACCGAGCTTTCGGAACATTACTCCGTAGTTTCAACAATACTGTCCACTGATGTCAAAATAGGCGCCGTTACCGCCGAGGAAAGAGTTGTGGGCATCATCGAAAACGACGCTCTTTACTCTGCCGACGGCTGCTGTCTTATGAGTTATATTGCGAAGGGAAGCGATATTTCCGAGGGTGACCTTGTTATAACCTCGGGAAGCTCTGTTTTCCCCGAGGACCTTATTATCGGCACGGTTGAAAAGGTGATTTCCGACGCAAACGGGCTTACAATGCATGCCGTAATACGTCCTGCCGAGGACGTTTTCAAGGTTACCAGCGTTTTTGTTATAACAGATTTCAAGGGGCAGGGCGTTGACTGATGAAATATACCGTTCTTTCAAAGGAAAGTTTTACAAGGGCTGAAAAACGCCGCTTGTTCATAAAGTGGGCGCTTTATTCCCTATGTTTGATGCTTTTATATGTGTTTATGCGCTCGGGAGCTATGGATAAATGGCAGCCCATACTTATAATTCCTCTTGCGGCAGCCGTTTCTATGGATGAAAACGAGCTGCCTTCCTGTGTTTTCGCAATGTTCTGCGGCTTTATGATCGATATAGCCTGCAATAATATATTCGGCTTTTCGGCGGTATGGCTTATGGCAGTCTGCCTTGCTTCCTCGCTGCTGGTGCGAAACCTTATAAGAGTAAATCTTTTTAATTTTTGTGCAGTTTCCTTTACAGCGATACTTCTTCAGTTTTCAATGGATTATCTTTTTAATGTTGCGATATGGGGAAGACCGGGAGGAGAAATAATCTTTACCGCTTCAATGCTTCCTTCTGCTGTTTCTACATTTATTCTTTCGCCTGCAATATATTATCTTGTACGGCTTATCAATAAGAAATTCGGAGAAGCGGCAGAAGGAAAGATATCATATAATGAAACCCGCACAGAGGATGAAGAAGGAGCAGAAGAATGAAGGGAGAAGTAAGCTTTGGAAAAACCTCTCGGCTTATAAGGCTGATTGCATTTATTCTGCTTGTATTTACAGCGCTTTTCCTCTGTATTCTTCAGCTTATGAAAATGCAGATAGTTGACGGAGAGGAGTATCTTGCCCTTACTGAAACAAGCTACACCGCCTCCCAGGAGATAATTGCCACAAGAGGTCAGATTTTCGACAGCAAAGGGGAAACTCTTACTTCCAACAAAAGAGTATATAAGGTTATTGTGCAGAAAGCCTTTCTGCCAGCCTCAGAGCAGAATGAAATAATTCTCAGAACCCTGAATATACTTTTAAAACAGGGCGAAAGCTGGAACGATACTGCACCTATAAGCTATAACGAGCCCTTTTCCTTTACAGACGATAATACCGACAGCTTTAAAACGCTTATTAAGGTAAATGCAGACGCTTCTGCTGAGGACTGTGTTTCAGCCCTTACAAGAAGATATTCCATTGATACGGAAAAATACAGCCCCGAAGAAATACGCCTTATCGGCGGGGTGCGCTATGAAATGGAGCGAAGGGATTTTTCCTACGACAACAGATTTACCCTTGCGGATAATGTTTCAATTGAAACTGTTACGAAAATAAAGGAGCTTCAGTTTTCTCTTGACGGGATTGATATTGCAGAGGAAAGCGCCCGTGAATATATCAGAAGCTCAACCGCTCCCCACGTTCTCGGTACAGTAGGCGCTATTTCCGCCGACGAGTATTCAGAATTAAAAGACGAGGGCTACAGCTATAATGATATTATCGGCAAGTATGGAATTGAAAGCGCTATGGAAAGCGTTCTCCGCGGTGAAAACGGTATGCGTACTATTACAAGAAATTCAAAGGGAAGCGCTTTGTCCGACGAGATAACAAAGGAAGTTGTTGCAGGAAACAGCGTTAAGCTTACATTTGACGCTGAAAAGCAGGATACCTTGCAGGAAATCCTTGCAAATCACATAAACTGGCTCAATAATTCCGCCGACAGGGGAAATGACTGCGACGCAGGTGCGGTTGTGGTCCTGGACGCAAAAAGCGGTGCGGTTCTGGGAATGGCTTCCTACCCCACATACGACCTTATCGAATCCATTGAAAACTATGCCGCAGTTCTTAATGCAGAGGGAAACCCTATGTTCAACCGCTGCACAAGCGGACTTTACCGCCCCGGCTCCGCCTTCAAAACAATTACAGCGGCAGACGGGCTGATAAACGGGCTTATTGATAAAAACACCAAAAGCACCTGTACAGGCGTATACACCTATTACTCCGCCTCCGACTATCAGCCTAAATGCACGGGTTTTCACTTAGGATATGATGTTGTAAACTGCCTGAAATGGTCCTGCAATATCTTTTTCTACGATTTGGGCAGGCGGCTTGGAATTGACGAGCTTTGCTCCTTCGCACAGAAATTCGGCTACGGGCAGAATTTAGGGCTCGAAATCGGCGGACTTTCCGGGCAGATGTCCTCTCCTGAGCTTTATGAGAAGCTGAGGGGAGAGCCCTGGACCGACGGAAACACCCTTCAGGCGGCAATAGGACAGATGGATACCCTTGTTACGCCGCTTCATCTTGCGGTTCAGGCGCTTACCCTTGCCAACGACGGGGTAAGATACAAGCCCTATCTTGTGGATTCAGTCTGGAACTATGATATGACGGAAATGATTTATAAGACAGAGCCGCAGATTGCCGAGGTAATCAAGAATGAGAACGGCGCTTTTGAAATAGTCAGAGAGGGTATGATTGCAGTTTCAACCCTTGTAAACTGGCCCACAAGCTCCGCACTCTGGAATTTTGACTTCCTGCCCTACAGCGTAGCTATAAAGACCGGAACGGCAGAGGTAGGCAACGGCTACTATACTTCAACTGTCATGGGGTATTATCCCGCCGAAAATCCCGAAATTGCCTTTGGAATAGTTCTTGAAAAGGGCGAATATTCAAGGTATATGGTAAGAAATCTTATTGACTTATATATCTACGACAATTATCAGCCGGATATGAACGAAGAGGGAATTGTGGAAACGCCTTGGAAAAGATGGGAAAATGTAACGGGTACATCATTTTCAGAGTAAAAATACACAAAAAATGCCGTTAATTTCAAGACAATTTTCACGAAAATAATATTAATTTTAAAAAACTCTTTAAAAATGCTTCAAAATATGTTACAATATTATTGTATCAAATACAGGGAGGTATTAATATGTCCAAGATAATCGCCGTAACCGCCGGCAAGGGCGGCACCGGAAAGTCAACAACCTCTGCTAATATTGCTTCATGTCTGGCATACCGCGGAAACAAAACTCTTGTGGTTGAGCTGGATTTCGGTCTGAGATGCCTTGATATTATGCTGGGCATAAAGGATAGGGTTAAGCACGATATAGGTGAATATCTGGAAGGCAAAATTGATATTCTTACAGCTACAACGAAGGTTGAAAGAAGCGAAAATCTTTCACTTGTCTGCGCTACAAGAAACCCGTTTATGGATATAAACCCCGAAAAGATTATCGGTGTATGCGAGCAGATGAGAGACCATTTCGATTATATAATTATTGATACCGCAGGCGTAGGAAGCTCTGTGTTCAGCGTTATCAAGGCGGCGGATCTGATTTTAATGGTAACAACTCCCGATACCGTCTGCGTAAGGGACGGCGCAATTCTTTCCGATTTCCTTTATGTGAAGAACTGCGTAAACCAGCGGCTTATTATCAATAAGGTTCCCGTTAAGTTCAAGGACGAGGAAATCCTCTATGACCTTGACGAAGTTATGGATACGGTAGGTATTCCGCTTATCGGTGTTGTCCCTGAGGATAACGACATCAGGGTATGCGGTTCAAAGGGTCTTCCGCTTCCTAAATCAAGCGCAGGCTTCAAGGCTTATGATTCTGTTTCAAGGCGTATTCTTGGCGAAAGCGTTCCGCTTTCTATCAATATTGACTGACGTTAAAGCTATGGATAACAAAATGAAAGGTGGCGTTGGAAAATGAACATAGCATTGATTGCTCATGATTCAAAGAAGGAACTTATGGTTCAGTTTTGCATTGCCTACTGCGGTATACTCAGCAGACATAATTTGTGTGCTACCGGCACAACAGGTAAGCTTGTGGCGGAGGCTACAGGACTAAATATTCAACGTTATCTGAGCGGTGCCCAGGGCGGCGACCAGCAGATTGCAGCAAGAATTTCCTGCAACGAAATAGACGTTCTCTTTTTCTTCCGCGACCCGCTAAATGCAAAGGCCCACGAACCCAACGAGATGACATTATTAAGACTCAGCGACGTACATAACATACCCGTCGCTACAAATATCGCAACAGGCGAGGCGCTTATACACGCTCTTGAAAGAGGCGACCTTGACTGGAGAGATATTGTCAGAATTTAAGCTTTACAGTAATAACTTAAAGGAATGCAGTTTTTGCATTCCTTTTTTATTTTGCCTGCTTGTCATATCCTGTACAGATTCTGAATATATTTTCTTGACAAAGAAAAATGGAGGTACACCATGGAACTGTTACTTGATAAAGAGTCTGTTTATCTTACCGAAACGGTTTATGACGGGCAGACAGAGCAGGGAATTGAACTGGACTACGTTCTTCCCGACTATTATCCCGATATATTCAAGATACTGAAATGCAGCTTAACGCCAAGCATAGTATCCTACAGCGTATCGGGAACCCAGCTTTATATCGACGGCGTTGTTTACATCAAGATTCTGTATCTTGCGGAAAACAGCACGGATATAAATTGCATCGACCAGCGCTACACATATTCAAAAACGGTAGAGCTGGCAAAATCAGCAGCTTCTCCCTTGGTTTCTATTTTCCCGAGAGCGGACTACTGCAACTGCCGGGCAGTAAGCGGAAGGAGGCTTGACGTAAGAGGGGCAGTAAGCTGTAAGATTAAGGTTACCGGCTGCTTTGAAACCCAGCTGCTTTGCGGAGTGAGCGGATGTGGTACTGAAAGCAAAAAGAATCCCATAAACTACTGCGGCAGCAGGCTTTACGCAAACCGCCAGTACGTTGTAAGAGAGGATATTGAAACAGGCGCAGGCGGGGGAATTGCCGCAATAATTTCCGTGGGCTGCACAGCGGCGGTAAGCGATACAAAAATTATTGCCGACAAGGTCGTTGTCAAGGGAGAGGCAAAGGTAAAGGCACTCTATCTTACACGGAACAGCAGCGGCATAGTCGAAACCGAGGTTATGGAGGCGGCGGTTCCTCTGAGCCAGATTATCGACATTGAAGGAATTACAGATTCCCATAGCTGCTACGCAAGGCTTGAGGTAATGGACTGTGACCTTGAAATAAAGCAGAGCGACGATGGTGAAAACAGGGTGCTGGGCTGCGATATTACAGTTGACTGCAAGGTTAGTGCATACAAGGAGTCGGTAATTTCTCCCGTATGCGACGTGTACTCAACGGATTACGAAACCGATTTTACCACAACTCAGGTTAAAATCGAGCAGACACCTCAGCTTATTTCAGCACAAAATTCTTTAAAAACCGAGGTTGAATGTTCCGACGGCAATATCTCCGAAATATTTGACTGCAAGTGCGACCTTACGGGAACTTCGGTGAGAACCGCAGAGGACGGAAGGCTTATTATCGGCGGGCAGGCGGCAATACAGCTTGTGGGCAGAAACAGCGACGGTAAGCCTGTTGTAATTGAGAAAACCGAGAGCTTTGAGATTGAACCCGACGTAACAGTAGACCGTGACGCATACTCAATTGCCCCTTCCGTTACCATTACAAACGTAAGTTACAGCATTACAGGCGACAAAACCGCAGAGGTAAGAGCCCAGATAAGCGCAGGCGGACTTCTTTACCGTCTTAAAACTGTAGGTGCAGTAAGCGAAATAGTCGTGAATGAGGATAGACCGAAGCAGAAAAGCAAGGAATATGCTCTTAAGCTTTACTATGCGGAAAGCGGTGAAAGCGTTTGGGATATTGCAAAAAAATATAACACGGCGGCTTCCTCTGTTGCAGCGGAAAACGAGCTTGAGCAGGAGATTATTTCAGCGCCCTGCATGCTTCTTATTCCGATTGTTTAAATTAATATAGAATCTTGCCGTTGGGCAGAAACTGATTCCGGTGAAAGACGGACAGGAAAGGAATGGTTACTAAGATGAACAAGTCAATTTACCACGATATTTCGGAAAGGACCGACGGCAATATTTATATCGGCGTCGTTGGTCCTGTACGTTCAGGAAAATCCACATTCATAAGCAAGTTTATGCAGACCGTGGTTATCCCGAATATAGACAGCAGCTTCCGCAAGGAAAGAGCAATCGACGAGCTGCCTCAGGGAGCGGCAGGGAAGACGATAATGACTACCGAGCCGAAATTTGTACCCGAGGACGCTATTTCCGTACACATTGACGACAATACCTATATGAATGTGCGGCTTATAGACTGCGTTGGATATATAGTTCCCAGCGCAATCGGTTACATAGAAAACGAGCAGCCACGAATGGTCATGACTCCCTGGTTCGATACGGAAATTCCATTTAATATGGCAGCTGAGGTTGGAACACAGAAGGTTATAAACGAACATTCGACCATAGGTCTTGTTATAACAACCGACGGAAGTATTTCCGATATTCCAAGAGAGGAGTACGAGGAGGCTGAAAAGCGGGTTATTGACGAGCTGAACAATATCAATAAGCCTTTTGCAGTTATTCTTAACTGCAAGAACCCCGAAAGCACCGAAAGCAAGGCTTTAGCAGAGGAAATGAGCAAAAACTACGGAAAGCCTGTAATTGCGCTGAACTGTCTAGACATCGGGGAAAAGGAGATAAAGGATATTCTTACGGAGGTGCTTTTGCAGTTCCCTGTAAAGGAAATCAATATCGCTATCCCGAAATGGCTTACTGCCCTTGATAAGGACCACTGGCTGAAAAAAGAGGTTTTCGGCTCTCTCAGAAGCTCGGCAGCGCAGATAACTGCAATAGGAGAAATCAAAGGCATTACCTGTCGCTTATCTGAGTGCGAATACATTTCAGGCTGTGAGGTTGAGGAAATCGACCTTGGAAAGGGTGCGGGCTACGTCAGAGTTTCGGTGAATAACGACCTGTTCTACCGCATTTTAGGGGAGGCTACCGGTCTTGAGCTTCACGACGAGGGTGACCTTATGCCCTGTATGATTGAGCTTGCAGAAATAAAGAAGCGTTACGAGAAAGTAAAAACCGCCCTTGACGAGGTTCAGGCTACCGGCTACGGAATTGTAATGCCTGATATTGACGAGCTCAGCCTTGAAGAGCCCGAGATTGTTAAGCAGGGCGGAAAATACGGCGTTCGTCTGCGGGCTCAGGCGCCTTCAATTCACATGATGGCGGCGAATATCGAAACAGAGGTTTCTCCGATTGTTGGCTCGGAACGGCAGAGCGAGGAGCTTATTCACTATCTGCTTAAGGAATTTGAGGAAAATCCCACAAAAATCTGGGAAAGCAACATTTTCGGCAAATCCCTGCATGAGCTTGTAAATGAAGGGCTGCACAACAAGCTGTATCGTATGCCTGCCGACGCGCGGCAGAAGCTTCAGGAAACAATCGAGCGAATTATTAACGAGGGCTGCGGCGGGCTTATCTGCATTATACTCTGATATTACAAAAGACGTTTTTGGTCATTCCAAGAACGTCTTTTGTTGATTTACAAAAAATACCCCGGGAAAACCCGAGGTATTTTTGGTATTATACAGTAAATTACTGTACGTCGTTTTCGTCGAAAAGGTCGCCGCATTCGGGGCAGAACTTCGGAGGCTTTTCGGGGTCTGCGGGTACCCAGCCACACTTGTCGCACTTGTACTTCTTGGGAGCTGCGGGCTTGGGCTTTCCGCAGTTTGCACAGAACTTTGTGCTGTTTACAGAACCACATTCGCATGTCCACTGTACAGAGTTTGTGGGAGCAGGCTCATTTGAACCCTTCTTAGCGCCGCAGTTGGAACAGAAGTTTGTTGTGTTTTCAGCTCCGCAGCTGCACTTCCAGCTCTCGGGCGGAGCAGGCTTCTTGCTTCCGCAGCCTGAGCAGAAATTGCCTGTATTGACAGCGCCGCAGCTGCACTTCCAGCCGTTAGCGGCAGGCTGCTGAGGCTGCTGGGGCTGAGGTGTGCCGTAGGAATTCATAAGGTTTGCACCCATATTCATCATCTGACCCATGCCCATAACGCCCATCATTCCGCCGCCTGAGCCTTCGTTTGAGCCCATAGCTTCGATACCGGCAGCAATGCTCTTGTTCATCATTGCACGCTGAACGCTGGGGTCAAGCTGAGTATCCGCTTCAAGTCTTGCAGCAAGACGCTTTTCGGACTTAGGATCGAGGGTAACAGGTCCGCCGAGAGCAATATTTGTAATAGTAAAGCCTCTCTGCTGCCAGTTGTCAGCTGTTGCGGCTCTTGTTTCAGCGGTAAGAGCGGGAAGCTCCTGCTGGATTCTTGCGTACATAACGCCTTTGTTTGAAAGTGCATTAAGACCTGCAAGAAGCGCCTGAGTAAATTCGCCCTTGTACTGTTCGTTGGAGAATATTGTGCTTGCATAAAGGTCGCCTGCGTCAACACCCTTTGGGCAAACCTCGTTATAGAACTTTACAGCCATTTCAGCGTCGGTAATCTGGATTTCAAATGTACCGAAGCAGCGTAAATCAACTGTGGTGTTGTAATGAGGGTCAAAATAGGGCATTGCGGCAGCGGTGCCGAACTTTATTCCGGGGATTTTCTGAAGGTTGATATAAACAACCTTCTGTTCGGTAGAGGGCGTTCCGCCGTAGGTAAATCTTCTGATAAGCTCCTTTGCGGAATCCTTGATATCGCCTGCGAAAATAGAAGGTGCGGAGGAGTTGTCAAGCTTGTACTGACCCGGCTCGGTTACAACGTTTGTAATCTTGCCGTTGTCGATTGTAAGCATACAGGTGTTCTGCTCAACGATAATTGTTGAGCCGTTGCTGATGTAGTTGTCAGTGCCCTTGGTGTTGCTTGAACGGTTGGAGTCGGAATGCATTTTTGTGCCGACCTTGAGGAGCATTGTGTTGTCCATTGTACCACAATGAATGGCTTCCTTCCAGGTATCGCCCAGTGTTCCGCTGAGCGCGCCGATTGCAGATTTAATAAGTCCCATTTGAATATTTCCTTTCTTGAAAAATTTTATTAAACAAAACTGTTTACTTGATTAAGTCGAAGCTGTCCGCAAGCCAGCACCTTACGGAGGCTTCCGTTATACCCGTACCACAGTAGGGGCATGCCTTGTTGCTGCCTACCGCCTGTATGGGAGCGCCGCAGTTGGGACAGTTGTGGGATAAGACGGAGGAGTCGTATTCATACTCGTCTGCTCCGTAAATAAGCACAACCTTTGCTGCCATCTGGGTCAGGGTATCATCAGCCTTTATATTCTTTCCCTTATCAATAAAGTGATTGCACTGGAATGAAAGCTCAAAAACAGCCTCTGCCGTTTCCTTTGTGCTGCGGTAATCGGCAATTGATACCCGGTGGATTTTTATGTTTTCGTAATGTTCGGTGGCACTTGCTGCCGCATTTGCATTTATAATCCCGCCAACTTTTTTTCGCAGGTTTTCGGTAGGGGAGAGAAGACCATCGATACTTCCAGCCTGTATTGAACTAAGTATGGAAATTAAAGTGTTTTTCGCCGTTTCCTCAAACTGCCCATAGGTCATATCAGGAAAATCCCGCATGAGCTTTGGCTTATAAACCGCCGAGAGGTTTGAAATTGCTTTTGGAGTTGTTGCTTCCTCTGCAATTCCTTTTTTTATAAGGTCGGCGGTTTCACCAAGTCCCATGCCGAGATACTGTCTTGTCATTAAATTGAGCTTGTGCTTAATTACTGCAACAACAATTAAGACTGCAAGAACAATTATTCCGATTATAACAAGAGTTGTGATTACAGATTCCATCAGCTGTTATCACCGCTGTCGGGATTGTTTTTCTTATCATCGTTTCCGGGGATTCTGATACCGTCGTCCTTTGTGTCGTCACGGACAGTCATAAAGTCGCTGAGTACCCAGCTGTAAAGACCTGTTGTAACAGTAGAGCCGCAGTATTCGCAGGTACCCGTACTTGAAATCTCAAGAGGTGCGCCGCAGTTGGGGCAGTTGTGGCCGTCCATCTCCTCTGTGCCGCTCTTGGTCTTGACGCCGAGAGTTCTCATGAACTTCATCTTGTAGCGGAAATCCCAGCGGGTATTCTTATCGCCACGGATAATGTTGCCTGTCTTTTCGTCGGTCTGGTAGTCAATAAAGCGGGCGTTAAGGTAAACCGTAAGATATTCGTACTGCTCGTCACGAACGTAGCTCGTAAGGTAAGCTGTGTTGATTGCAATACTTTCATAGTGATAAATTACGCCCTGGTCTATTTTTGACTGAACCTGCTTGCAGGTAGTATTATAAAGATTTGTGTGCAGTACGGGCATTACGGGCTTCATATCACGATTGCACCAAGCGGTCTGAATATCCATATAAACCTGCTTTGTAAAGGCTGTAAAGTCGTCTGCTGTAAAGTTTGGGTCGTCCTTCTTGATAATCTGCTCGATTTCCGCTGTACGGTCC
>JBJERM010000261.1:0-11497 GCA_051882315.1 Ruminiclostridium sp. | reverse complement strand
CCTTCTTCAGAACTTTTCTGTATTCATCGGGGGAGAAGGGGGCAAAGAGAGAAATTACAATATCGCAGCTTTTTTCCCGCACCGGAATGTCATAAACCGACGCTACCGCCAGCTTCAGAGACCTGTCCCTTGAGGCTCCTGCCATAACGGCTTCTTTTGAAACGTCAATTCCCATAATTTCCGCTGTTATTCCATTTTTTTCGAGAAAACTGCGTATATTTGCGGTGTACCAGCATTCGCCGCAGCCGCAGTCAAGTATGGTGCAGCCCGTTTTTGCACAGGAAAGGACAGCCTGTTGAACGGATTTGAGCAACGGCTCATAATACCCTTTGTCGAGAAAGCTGCGCCTTGCGTTGACCATGAGCTTGTCATCGCCGTGGCGGGATTTCTGCGACATCAGCAGATTTACCGTACCTTTTCTTGAAATATCAAAACAGTGACCGTTTGCGCATTTATAGCTATTGCCTTCTTTTGAAAATCCGGTTTTGCACTTCGGGCATATAAATTTACTCATTTGTATTCTCTCCTTTGATTTATATCATTATAAGTTCTTTTCTTTTGAATGTCAATAGCATACGTTTTTTTATTTTTTTTGACAAAATCAGCATAAGTTATGAAAAAAACGTTGCATTTTTTTTCTTTTTGTGCTAAAATACAATTATACGGTAAAAAGTTTTATGCCGTTGAGATTATGATGTAAGGTTGGGTGATAGATGGAACGAATTAACAAGACTTTTGAATTGGTTATGCTAATCTGTATCCTTGCTATTACCATAATCTCTTTTGTTGTTGCAGGTATTTCCGGTACCCGTGAATCCGAAATTCAAACGTTTGCTTCCTCCCAGAATTATGTTTCCTTTTCTACAAAATGGGTTAATGAACATGGTATACCCTACGACATTTCCTCTCTTTACGACCGTGATTCGGAGTTGTCGGTTGATACTCCGCTTGTTCTTACAAGGGTTATTCCGGAATCCGAATATGACAACGGTTTGTTTTTCCATGTAAAAAACCTTGTTGTAAACGTATATATAAATGACAGGCTCGTCAGCGAGATGGGCAGCAACGGCAGAGTTAAGGGATTTGTTACATTTAACAACTATGTCTATGTTGACGTGCCGAAAGAAGCCGTTGGCAAGAATATTAAGCTTGAGATATATAAGACGGATATGCCATTCGGTTCTTGCATCGACAATGTATACTTCGGCTCAGGTGCGAGTATTACAAGTGCTGTTCTTCTCGGCTCCGGCGCACAGCTTGTTATCGGTGCTTTGTCTGTTGCGGCAGGTCTTGTATTTGTACTTATAGGTGTTGTTACAAGAAAAACCGTTGATAAAAACCGCAGCTACATTTTTTACGGTCTTTTTATCCTTTTTATGGGCGTATGCTTTGCCCTTGATACCGTATGGGCGCATCTGCTCCTTAAGAATACTTATTTTATTGCAGTAGCTTCAAGAGCGTTCCTTATGGCTGCTATTCCGTCTTTTGTTATGTATATTGCCACAAATTATGATATATATCACCAGAAGCTGCTTTATGTTCTTTCCGTTGCAGCCTCGGCTTTGCTTCCTGTGGCGCTTATACTTAACCTTACGGGAATTTTCCCCATGTCTGCAATGACGCCGGTTATACATATTTTCATCATTGTAGGCTCTTTGCCCATGCTGATTGAGCTTATATACTATATTGTAAGAACTGCGAGCGGAAAAGTAGAATATTCCAGAGTATATTATATTGCACTGATTCTTTTTATGATTACGGTGCTTTACGATATTCTCAGATATTATCAGAGCAGCAACGGCGACAGCTTTATTGCAACAAGAGTCGGAATTATAGTTTTCACAATTGCTTCCTTCGGTTCGGCTCTTGAGGATATTATGCACATGATAAGGCTCGGACTCAAGGCGGGAAAGATAGGAAAAATTGCCTTTACCGACGCAAATACAGGCATTGGCAATCTTGCGGCCTTCAAATCCAAGTTTGACGAGCTGGAAATAAAGAAAAAGAATTACAGCTATATCGGAATTATCCAGTTCGATGTAAACAACCTTAAAATAATCAACGACAGTAAGGGTCATGAGGCGGGCGACCTGCTCATTAAGACGGCGGCTGATATTATCAATGCTTCATTCGGTAAAATCGGCACCTGCTACAGAACAGGCGGCGACGAGTTTGTGGCGATTACAACCTACAATCATGCTCCGCTTGTATGCGAGGACGCTATATATCGTTTTGAGAATATGATTGAAAGGTTCAATGAAGACCCCGACAAGCCCTTTGACCTTCGTATTGCCTACGGAGTAGCTTATTTCAAGGGCGACGATGACACAAACCTTTCATTAAAAGAGGTTCACAGACTGGCGGACGAGCGTATGTACAACAAGAAGCGCGAGCTTAAAGCAAGATATGCACGCAACGCCGCAGAAGCGGAAATAAGATAACACTCAGTTCAGCCGCAGAGAGGCAATTGCTTTTCTGCGGCGCTGTTTTTATGGCGGCTATTATTGACTTTTGATATGAATAATGATAAAATATAGTCAGTAATTTTTTAGCTGTAAAGGCACGGAATAATAATTTTCAGGAGGATTTGTTTATGACAGCACCGGAAGAAAAGCTTCAGAAATGCTACGAAAGCTTCAAGGCGAAAATTGATTTTAAGCCAGATGTTGCCCTTGTTTTAGGCTCGGGGCTTGGAGCGCTTGCAGATGAAATTGATGCAAAAGCAGTTCTTGACTACAAGGATATTGAGGGCTTTCCCAAGTCAACCGTACCCGGTCATAAGGGAAGATTTGTTTTCGGATATATGGACGGCGTTCCTGTTGTTATTATGCAGGGCAGGGTTCACTATTATGAGGGCTATGCTATGCAGGACGTTGTGCTTCCCATAAGGCTGATGAAGCTTATGGGTGCTAAAACACTTTTCCTTACAAATGCCAGCGGTGCTTCAAATCCTTCCTTCTCCGCAGGAGATTTTATGCTTATAACCGACCAGATTGCAAATTTTGTCCCCAGTCCTCTTATCGGCAGGAATTTTGAGAGCCTTGGAACACGTTTCCCCGATATGCACGAGATTTACAACAAGGATTTGCGGGAGATAATCGCAAAAACCGCAAAGGAGCTTGACATCAAGCTTCAGCAGGGCGTATATATCCAGCTTACGGGTCCTAACTTCGAGTCACCCGCCGAGGTAAGAATGTGCAGGCTTTTAGGTGCCGACGCAATAGGTATGAGTACCGCCTGCGAGGCTATTGCCGCTAATCATGCGGGCATGAAAATCTGCGGAATTTCCTGTGTTGCAAACTTAGGCTGCGGGCTTACCGAAAATCCTCTTACCCACGCAGAGGTTATGGAGGCAGCGGATAAGGCTGCGCCGCTTTTCAAGAAGCTTATAAGAGCTTCGATTGTCAATATTTATAAATATACAGAGGCAGCGCAATGAGTATAGAAAAGGTTATCGGTGCAGATAATGTACGGCTTTCCGAAAACGGCGAAAGCGTTGTAATTATCGACCAGACAAAGCTTCCCAACAGAACGGAATATATAGAACTTGATACTCCCGAAGCACTTTATGACGCTATCTATCAGCTTAAGGTCAGGGGCGCTCCCGCAATAGGCATTTGCGCAGGCTACGGGCTTTATGTCCTTGCAAAAAAGATTGAATATAGCAGCGAGGAGGATTTCCTCGGAAAGCTTTCCGAGCTGAAAAGGTATATCTGCTCCTCCCGTCCTACTGCTGTAAATCTTAGCTGGGCACTTGACAGAACAGAAGCCGCAGCACTTTCGGCTAAAGGCTGCGGAGTAGAAGAAATGCTCAGAAGAATGGAAGCTGAAAGCAAAGCAATCCATACCGAGGATATGGAAATGTGCCGCAGAATTTCCGAATACGGGCTTACTCTCGTTAAGGACGGAGACGGGATTCTAACCCATTGTAATGCAGGTCCTCTTGCAACCTCCCGTTACGGTACAGGGCTCGGAACCCTTTTTCTCGGCAAGGAGCGAGGCTACAATTTTCACGTTTATACCGATGAAACCCGTCCTCTTTTGCAGGGCGCAAGGCTTACCGCCTATGAGCTTTACAACGCAGGAATTGACGTTACATTAATCTGCGACAATATGGCGAGTATCGTTATGAAGCAGGGCAGGATAAACGCCTGCTTTGTGGGCTGCGACAGGGTCGCGGCTAACGGTGATACCGCCAATAAAATCGGTACAAGCGGAGTTGCGGTGCTGGCAAAGCATTACGGTGTGCCCTTCTACGTTTTCTGCCCCTCCTCAACCATTGATTTTTCCTGCAAGACAGGAGCAGATATAAAAATCGAGGAGCGGGAGCCGGAGGAGATAAAAACAAAGTTTTTCTCTGAGCCTGTTGCTCCTGCGGGTGTTAAGTGCTACAATCCTGCCTTTGACGTAACTGATTCGGAGCTGATTACGGCGATAGTTACCGAAAAGGGAATTTGCCGTGCGCCTTATACCGAGAGTCTTGCGGCGCTGTTCGGGGATAAAAATGATTGTAAGAAGAATTTCTGAGGGGCAGGAGATTAAGTCGGCGCTGAAGCTTGCTCTTGAGGTTTTTATGCGGTTTGAAGCGCCGGAATACCCGAAAGAGGGAATTGAAAGCTTCAAGGCTTCTCTTTCGTCAAAGGAATACCTTGAAAAGCTTAAGATTTACGGCGCTTTTGAGGGCAGTAAGCTTGTGGGAACAATAGCAACCCGACTTCTGGGCAGTCATATCGCCCTGTTTTTCGTTGATGAAAATTATCAGGGGCAGGGCGTAGGCAGATTGCTTTTTAATGCGGTATTAAAGGATTGCCACACGGAAAAGCTTACTGTAAATTCCTCACCCTACGCAGCGGAAATATACCGTCACTTCGGCTTTAAGGACGATATGCCTGAACAGACAACCGACGGTATCAGATATATTCCAATGACCTATATTAAAAAGTAACAGAAGGAAAACTACAATGAAAATCAGATTTTATAACGCAAAAATCCTTACAATGGCAGATGGACTTGATATAATTGAAGGCGAACTGCATACAGAAGAGGATAAAATTTCATATATTGGCAAACCTATGAACAGTAGTGAGGGATTTGACAGGGAAATCGACGTTAAGGGAAACCTGCTTATGCCCGGCTTCAAGAACGCCCATACCCATTCTGCCATGACCTTTCTGCGCTCCTTTGCAGACGACCTTCCTTTGCAGGAATGGCTTTACAATCGGGTTTTTCCTATGGAGGCAAAGCTTACTCCCGACTATGTTTACTGGCTTTCAAGGCTTGCAATACTTGAATATCTCACAAGCGGAATAACCGCCAACTTTGATATGTATATGAAAACCGACGCTATCGCCGCTGCAAGCATTGACAGCGGTTTCAGAACGGTTCTTTGCGACTCAATCAACAATTTCGGCGGTACGGTCGAGCAGATGGAAAAGGATTACGACCATTTCAGCGCATTAAATCCCCTTATTTCCTATCATCTCGGCTTCCACGCAGAATACACCACAAGTCTTGAAATAATGCAGCAGCTTTCCGAGCTTGCCAACAGAAGAAAGCTCCCTGTTTTTGTGCATAACAGCGAAACCGAGAATGAGGTCAAGGGCTGTATAGAACGCTATGGGAAAACGCCAACCGAGCTTCTTGACGACCTCGGCATTTATAATTATGGCGGCGGCGGTTACCACTGCGTATGGATGAGCGAAAAGGATTTTGAGATTTTTAAGCGCAGGGGTCTTTATGCTGTAACCAATCCCGCCTCAAATCTTAAGCTTGCCAGCGGTATTGCTCCGATTTGCAGGTACCTTAAGGAGGGTATTCCCGTTGCAATCGGCACAGACGGCCCTGCAAGCAACAACTGTCTTGATATGTTCAGAGAAATGTTCCTGACTACTGGACTGCAAAAGTATAAGGAAATGGACGCAGAAGCCTGCGGGGCAGGCGAGGTGCTGAAAATGGCAACCGTAAACGGCGCTCTTTCAATGGGACTTACCGACTGCGATGTGCTTGCAGCAGGCAAAAAGGCGGATATTATCGAAATCGACCTTAATCAGCCCAATATGCAGCCCCTTAACAATATCCCCAAGAATATAGTTTATGCGGGCAGCAAGCAGAATGTAAAGAGAACAATGGTAAACGGAAAAATTCTTTACGAGAAC
Organism: Ruminiclostridium sp.; assembly: GCA_051882315.1. GTDB lineage: Bacteria > Bacillota > Clostridia > Oscillospirales > Ruminococcaceae > Ruminiclostridium_E. The sequence goes on along the minus strand of JBJERM010000261.1, from coordinate 5,342 downwards.
GGAGAATTTTTCGTGGGCGAATCTGCGGATAATATTTACAGAAAAGCTAATGAAATCATAAACTCAATGAAATAAGGTGATTTTTGTGGAGCTGCCGCAGAATATAGCTTTTGTGCTTGAGCGGCTGGAGGAAAAGGGCTTTGAGGCTTATGTTGTGGGCGGCTGCGTAAGAAATTACCTGCTGGGTCTGCCGGGAAAGGATTTTGATGTTACAACAAGCGCTTCCCCCGAGGAAATTAAAAGCGCTTTTTCCGATTTGAAGACAATTGATACAGGGATAAAATACGGAACTGTAACTGTTATTTCCGATAGCGAGCCTGTTGAGATAACAACCTACCGCATTGACGGTGAATACGCCGACTGCCGGCGTCCCGATAATGTAAGCTTTTCGGCGAGCCTTGAAGAAGACCTGAAGCGCAGGGATTTTACCGTCAATGCAATTGCCTACAACCCGAAAGCAGGTATCATTGACCTTTTTGGCGGAATTGCCGACCTTAAAAACAGAGTAATAAGGGCAATAGGCGATCCCGACCGCCGTTTTAATGAGGACGGGCTTCGTATTTTAAGGGCATTACGCTTTGCTTCCTGCTGTGGACTTGAAATCGAAAGTAAAACTGCTGAGTCTATTCACCGAAACCGCAGGCTGCTTGAAAAAATAGCACCCGAGCGTATTTCTTCCGAGCTTAACAAGCTGCTTTGCGGCGACTGTGGACAGGTTTTAAGGGAATTTCACGATGTTTTCGGAGTGTTTCTGCCCGAAATAGAAAAATGCGTTGGCTTTGAGCAGCACACCCGCTATCATAACCGTGACGTTTTCGAGCATACTGTTGCGGCGGTTGAGGCAATCGAGCCTGTGAAGCGGCTTAGGCTTGCAATGCTGCTTCATGACATAGGAAAACCCGGCTATTTTACTCTTGCTCCCGACGGAACAGGACATTTCAAGGGGCACGCAAAGGGCAGCACGGAAATTGCCGAAAGCTTTCTGAAAAGAATGAAATACGACAATGAAACCACCGAACGGGTAAGGTCGCTGGTCAAGTATCACGATATGGTGATTGAGAATGATGAAAAGCTTATAAAGCGCTATCTGAACCGCTTTGGCGAGGAAATGTTCTTCGATATTATTAAGGTGCATATCGCCGACGATTCGGCAAAAGCGCCGCAGTTTATGAGCAGAATTGAAAAGTATTACGCCGCAGCGGAAACCGCAAAGGAAATAATCAGAAAAAAAGAATGTTTTTCCCTGAAAAATCTGGCTGTAAATGGAAATGATATAAAAGAGATGGGCTATAAGGGTGCGGAAATAGGTGAGACCCTCCGATTTCTGCTAACTCTTGTTATAGAAAATAAATGTGAGAACAAAAAAGACGAGCTGCTATTGAAGCTCAAAAAAGGAGATGAACCTGTTGAGTTCAATTGATATAGGTATTGATTTAGGCACGGCAAACACTATAATTACCGTGGGCGGAAAGGGCATTGTAGTGAACGAGCCCAGCGTCGTTGCCTACGATAAGAAGAAAAAGCAGGTGCTTGCGGTGGGCGAGGAAGCCTACCGTATGCTTGGAAGAACCCCCGAATATATCGTTGCGGTAAAGCCCCTTGCAGACGGCGTTATTTCCGACAACATAATGGCTGAGGCTATGATTTCCGAGTTTATCCGAAAGGTAAGCGGAAGTATGCTCTTAAAGCCGAGAATTATTATCTGCGTTCCTTCGTCTGTTACCGACGTTGAGTGCAGGGCTGTTGTTGAAGCCGCACTTTCTGCGGGAGCGAGAAAGGTTTTTCTTATAGAAGAGCCTATTGCTGCTCTTTTGGGTGCAGGAGTTGATATTTCCAAGCCCAACGGTACTATGGTAGTGGATATAGGCGGCGGAACTGCGGACGTTGCTGTGGTTTCCTTCAACGGCATAGTAAAATCCGAGTCTGTAAAGGTTGCAGGAAACAAGTTTGACGACGCAATTGTAAGATATGTTTCCCAAAAGTACAAAATCCTTATCGGAGAGAAAACTGCGGAAAATGCAAAAAAGACTATAACAAACGTTTTCGACCCGACGGGCGAGGTGAAGATGACCGTTAAGGGCAGACACCTTATCAAGGGGCTGCCTGTTACCGAGGAAATCAACGACCGTGATATAGCCGAGGCTGTCAGGGAGCTTGTGGACGAGATTGTTGACAGCGTAAAGGCTGTTCTTGAGGTTACTCCCCCCGAGCTTGTAGGTGATATTCAGCAGAACGGAATTATACTTACAGGCGGCGGTGCGCTTCTCGGCGGGCTTGACAAGGTTATTTCGAGGGAAACAAGAGTGCCCTGCCGAGTGGCGGATAATGCGCTGGAGTGCGTTGCAAGAGGAGTTTCAAAGGCATTCGGATTATCCGAGGAGCTGCTTGACGGGTTTGAGAAGATTTCGCTTTATAGGTATAAATAGCATTAGACCGCTTTTGGCACTGTATGTCAAAGGCGGTTTTAAATTTATCATGAAAAAACAACCCGAGAAGACCTAAATCTTCTCGGGTTTAATGTTTTTATGCAGTTACAATCTTGCTTGCGTTCTGGAGACCAAGCTTTTCAACAGCCGCCTCACGCATCTTGTACTTGAGGATTTTTCCTGCTGCATTCATAGGAAATTCGGTAACGAAATCAACATAGCGGGGAACCTTGTGCTTTGCCATGTGCTCCATTACATACTTCCTGATTTCCTCTTTGCTGGAGGTTTCGCCGTCGTTGAGAATTACGCAAGCCATAATTTCTTCTCCGTAATCCTTGTCGGGAACGCCGATAACCTGAACGTCCTTAACTTTCGGGTGAGTGTAGAGGAAGTCCTCAATCTCCTTTGGGTAAATATTCTCGCCGCCGCGGATAATCATATCCTTGATACGGCCGGTAATCTTATAGTTTCCGTCGGGCAGGCGTCTTGCAAGGTCGCCTGTATGGAGCCAGCCATGCTCGTCGATAGCTGCTGCTGTAGCCTCGGGCATTTTGTAGTAGCCCTTCATAATGTTGTAGCCTCTTGCTACAAATTCGCCGTCAACGTTGTCGGGCAGTTCCTCGTTGGTTTCGGGGTCAACAATCTTGCACTCAACACCGAAAATAGGACCGCCTACTGTGTTTACACGGGTTTCGATGCTGTCCGTTGTCTTGCTCATTGTAGTAGCGGGGGAAGCCTCGGTCTGACCGTAGGTGATGCAGATTTCGTCCATGTGCATTTTCTCGATAACGTCCTGCATAGTCTTTATGGGGCAGGGAGAGCCCGCCATAATTCCTGTTCTCATGTGGGAGAAATCGGTCTTTTCAAAGTCCTTGTGACCCAGCATTGCAATAAACATTGTGGGAACGCCGTGGAAGCAGGTAATCTTCTCCTGATTTATGCACTTAAGTCCCTTTCTGGGGGAGAATGCGGGGATAGGCGACATTGTTGTGCCGTGAGTCATCGCAGCAGTCATTGCAAGAACCATGCCGAAGCAGTGGAACATAGGAACCTGAATCATCATTCTGTCTGCTGTTGAAAGATCCATGCAGTCCCCGATTGCCTTACCGTTGTTTACAACGTTGTAGTGGGTAAGCATAACGCCCTTGGGGAAGCCTGTTGTACCGGAGGTGTACTGCATGTTGCATACATCGTCCTTGTTGATTGTGCGCCTTACCTTTTCAACCTCGCTGTAAGGAACTTCCTTAGCCTTGCTGTTTGCTTCCTCCCATGTGTAGCAGCCCTTCATCTCAAAGCCTACCGTTACAACGTTCTTGAGTACGGGCAGGCGCTTTGAGTCGAGAGCGCCTTTTTCGCAGGTGTCAAGCTCGGGGCAGATTTCATGGAGAATAGCCTTATAATCGCTGTCCTTGTAGCTGTCTATCATAACGAGAGTATGGGTATCGGACTGCTTTAAGAGATATTCAGCCTCGTGGATTTTGTATGCAGTATTCACGGTTACGAGAACCGCACCTATTTTTGTGGTTGCCCAGAAGGTGATGTACCAGGCGGGTACGTTTGTAGCCCAGATTGCAACATGGTCGCCCCTCTTAACGCCCATAGCGATAAGCGCTCTCGCAAAGTTGTCAACGTCGTCCCTGAACTCGGGGTATGTTCTTGTGTAGTCAAGCTCGGTATAGCGGAAAGCGTACTGGTTGGGGAATTCTTCGCAGATTCTGTCCAGAACATCCGGGAATGTGTAGTCGATAAGTCTTTCCTTGGGCCATACATACTTACCGGTCTTTCTGTTGTTGTCCTGAAGAGGATGCTTGTGGCGGATTTTGTAGGGTTCCATATAGCCTGCGTACTGGGGAACAACAATGCCTGCGTGGCAGAGGTTGTTTGACCAGCGCTTTACCCATTCAAGGGAAACATAGCCGTTATAATTTACACTCTTAAGGGCATTCAGCATTTCCTTGACAGGTATATCGCCTTCGCCCATAAGCTTGTATTCAATTTTTCCGTCCTTGATAACGCTGTCCTTGGTATGAACGTACTTGATATATTCGCCAAGGTTAGCAACAGTATCTTCCGGCTTTTCACCGCCGAATCTGTAGGGATGGTGCATATCCCAGAGAGCAGCAACCTTTCTGCTTCCGACAGCGTCCAGAACATTTCTCAGACGCTTTGTATCGCAGTAAACGCCGTTTGTTTCAACAAGCAGGGTTACATTGTACTGCTCCGCCTTTTCAGAAAGCCTTTTAAGCTCTGAAATTATGTAGTTATCGTCAACCTCGCCTACCGGCGCAGGTTCAAGGTCTGCAAGAATACGGATAAAGGAGGTACCGAGCTTTGAAGCAAGTTCCATATACTCAATTAGTTCCTTTTCGTTCTCATTTGCCTTGTCAGAAAATTTAATGCATGCGCCGGAGGATAGACATGGAATTTCAAGATTCAGGCTTTTCAGCTTTGCAGCGGTCTTAGGTAGCTGAGCTTCTGTAAAGGGCTTTGCCTTTACCGAAAAAATGTCTGCTCCCAGTCCGCGGATTTCAATTCCGTCGAAACCGAAGTCCTTTGCCATTGAGTATATGTCTGCCCAAGAAAAATCAGGACAGGCAAGCGTTGAAAAGCTGATTTTCATAATCTAAAAATCCTTTCTGTTCTTATATGCTATTAAAGCGTATATTTGCGTCTTGCACCTTAATATTGTAGCATAAACAGGGCTTATTGTCAACTTTTTGCAGTTCTGGGAGAAAGTGCTGTACTGCTTTTAAAGGCAAAACAGGATATTTTTACCTTGACTTATGCTGCTTTATGTTAAAAATTACAATTCGGTATTGATTTTGTTGAAAAAATGTGTTATATTTATATAGAAGCATGTGTGCTATGAAATTTGTTTGAAAGTATTCACAAATGCAATATATAATTTTTCCGCAG
>JBJERM010000260.1:0-11523 GCA_051882315.1 Ruminiclostridium sp. | reverse complement strand
CTGCCGAGAAGCCGCCAGATGCTAGGAAACCACATAACGGCTAGGCTTTGTGCCTACCGTTATGAGGTTGACGACGCAGATGGCGGTTTATCGGCAGCCTGAGCGCCGCTAAAGCGGCGGCGCAACAATGCTACTCAATTTCAATAACCGTTCTCTCCTGCGTCCTCTCAACAGGCAACGCCGAGTCCCTCGGATTTATCCGGATAGAATAGCTGTACTTTGTCCCGTCGGAAAGAGTATATCCATTCCATATCTCCCTGCACCGTCCGTCGGTATCAAAGGTGAACTCCATATCAAATTCCGAAAACTCTCCCAGCTCCGCAAGAGCGCTGTACTGCAAAAGCTTCTCCTTGTCATATTCAAGATATAACGTCCGATACAGTTTTTCCTCGATGATATGCGTACTGCTTACCGCCATATCATAATCTGCCAGCAGCCTTGACCCGTCCGCAAAATAATGCCTTGCCGCACGGCTGTATCCGTAGTATCCCTCGTTTCCCTTTGAAACGCAGGTCCACTCCGTCTCCTCGGGCAGAGTTGTCATATCAAGCTCCGTTCCGTTGTTGAACTCACAGTATGTCTTCCCCGTTTCCTGGTCGTAACCGATATACATGTACTGCATAACGTCCCCCGCAAAGCGGTAGGTAATCTCCTGTAAGGTTTCACCGGTAAGGTTGTCCATAAGCACTATATGTGCGCTTTCAAGCTCCGTATGAAGCTTTGCCGCCTTGTCAACAAGCTCTTTTCCCTCATAGGCAGGACTGCTGCACCCCGAAAGACAGTATACTATTACAATATATATAGGAATGAGCAATTTTCTTACTTTTCTCATATCTCACCAGTTCTCCGGAAAAACAAAAGCCGTGCAAAAGCACGGCCAAGCTTCAATATACCGTTATTATTCCTCAAAGCCGCTTTCGATGAGCTTTGTTAAGCCGTCAACAGCAAGCTGTTCGTCGGAACCGTCTGCGATAATACGAATGGGAGTACCGCCGACAATACCAAGTGAAAGAATACCTAAAAGGCTCTTTGCGTTTACTCTGCGCTCTTCCTTTTCAACCCAGATGGAAGACTTGTATTCATTAGCCTTCTGAATGAAAAAGGTTGCGGGTCTTGCGTGAAGTCCGACCTGATTCTTAACTTCAACTTCTCTTACAAACATGAGAATCCCTCCATTTTATACTTTTAGCTGTCTCTTTTGTTGTGCAGCTCCCTGCATCGTTTACACTAATAAGTATATCCATATACGAGTTTTAAGTCAACAGATTTTTTCAGATTTTACGCCTAAATCCGAATTATTCTCTAATTACGTTGAATGTGAATTAAATTTAAGCCCGCACATTGTTGAAAATGTATAAATACTTTTAAACATAGTATTCAACATAGACAACAGTTTTCAACAGCTTTACGCTAAATCTGTATTATTTAGTCGATTTTTCCTCTAAAAGGTCGGGACGTTTCCTTTCTGTAACCTTAACCGCCATTTCCTCCTGCCACTTTTTTATGTTGGCATGATGCCCCGAAATAAGTACCTCCGGCACTCTCCTGCCCCGCCATTCCTCGGGTCGGGTGTACTGCGGGTGCTCTAAAAGTCCGTTGTAATGGCTTTCTATTGAATAAGCCTCTTCGTTGGGCAGTACTCCTTCCTGAAGCCTTGCGACAGCGTCCGCAAGTATCATTGCAGGCAGCTCGCCCCCTGTCACAACGTAATCCCCCGTTGAAATCTCCTCAAAGTTCAGCTCGTCAAGCACACGCTGGTCAATCCCCTCGTAATGCCCGCAAAGGATAATAAGATTTTCCTCCGCAGCAAGCTCCTTTACTATCTCCTGATTTAACGTTCTTCCCTGTGGCGACATATATATAAGCCGTGGCTGTGCATTTTCACCAAGCTCGCTTATTATGGACATTATGCAGTCGTAAACGGGCTGAGCCTGCATAACCATACCCGTTCCCCCGCCGTAGGCCTTATCGTCAACCCTGCGGTGCTTGTCAAGGGTATAATCTCTGATATTGCGGCAGTTTATCTCAATAAACCCCGCCTTTCTGCCCCTGCCCACAACGCTTTCGCTAAGTACAGCCTCGCACATTTCGGGGAAAAGGGTAGCAATATCAATCCTCATCTGCTTCCTCCGTATCCTCGAACAGCCCTGGAAGCGGGCGGATTATGATTTTTCCTGCCTCAATATCCGTTTCAAGCAGCACTTCGGGAATTGCGGGGAACATAAGCTCCCTACCCTCGGGAGTTTTTACGGAATACACGTCCGCACTTCCGTTCTGGTAGATGTCTTTAACCGTTCCGTAGCATTTGCCGCTGTCGGCGTCAAAAACCGAAAGCCCGATAATATCCTGTATAAACCATGTATTTTCGGGCAGCTCTGCGTCCTCACGGTCGAAGTACAGTATTTTCCCGATAAGCTTCTCCGCCGCCTCGGGAGTATCAATACCCTTAAGCTTTATTACCGCAACGTCGTTTTTCAGATGTCTTGCCCGCAAAGGCTCAACGGGCGCTTTATCCTTGCCAAGATAGAGGGTTTCAAACTCCTCCAGCATTTCCGGGTAATCGCAGTAGAACTGCACCCGAACCTCCCCCTTAAGTCCCTGAAGCTTTGTGATTTTTCCTATTTCAAGATACTGTTTTTTCATTTTGTCCTCTTCTCAGTATTGCGTCCAGCCAGTTGTAAATGTCCGAATACACCTGTTTTCTGTTTATTTCGTGGAGCAGCATGTGCCTTGCGCCCTTGTACAGTCTTACCTTAAGATTTGTACAGCCAGCCCCGCTTAGCCGCTTATACAGCTTTGCAACTCCCCGTCCGCAATTTCCCACCGGGTCGGAAAGCCCACTCATTAGCAGAATCGGCAGGTCTTTAGGCACGCTGTCCGTCCAGTCGGGAGTTGAAATAACGTCAAGCAGGGTGATGATGTCATAATAGCCCTTTGCGGTATAACCGAAGCTATGCCTGTCCATATATTCCTGCGGGATTTTACTTCTTGAAAGCCAGTCCCAGCCGTCTGAAAGCAGATGCATTTTCCCGCAGAAAAAGGCGCAGCCCGCCTTCATTACAAGCTTATTGTGATATTTCCCCTTATCGTAAAGGCACATAAGCCTTGCAATATCCACCAGCGCCCGCTGTCCCTCAAAGCCGTCGCTTGTGCCGATAAGGACTGCTCCCGATATGTCCTCTCCGTACCAGGTCAGATATTCCCGCAGTATAAAGCTGCCCATACTATGCCCGATAAGGAAAAGGGGCAGCTTCGGATATTTCTTCTTAACAATGTCAGAAAGCCGTTTCATATCCCGTACAAGACATATCCACCCGTTTTTCTCCCCAAAAAATCCCAGCTCCTCCCTGCACCGCACAGAAAGCCCGTGTCCCACAGCGTCCGCCCCGCACACAACGCAGCCTCTTTCCGCCAGAAACCGGAAAAAGTCCGAGTACATCAGCGCATGCTCGCACATTCCATGCGCCAACTGCACAATGCACTTAGGCTTCTCTTCGGGTATATATAAATAGTATGCCACTTCATTTATGCAGTTCGTACTCGGATAAAACCCACGGTATTTCTTCATAGAGACTCCTGTTTCAGAGAGATTTTTAAGAGATTTCGAGAGTATGAGAGAGTATAAGAGAAAAAGAAAGGACGCTTTTTGAAAAAAGCTTAGCAAAAACTTTCAGCCGCTTCGCGCAAAGCGGGCGGGGCAGCAAACATCAACGAACATAAGCTAAAACTCGTTGCTTCTTCATTCGGCAATCTATCCCACAACAACATAGCCCACAATAACTGCGAATGTGAATCAAAATGCACCCCATAAACCAATGCAGTAATCAAGCTTCAAAGGGGGTGGAGCGCCCCCGCGCTCCCGAGGGGGTCAAGGGGGGCGAGCAGCCCCCTTGCTCACTTCTCATAATCTCAAAACTCTCAACCCAATCTCAGCATCTCATCAATCGGCTTTCTTGCCTTTTCAATTTCCTCAGCGGTCATCTTAATCTCAAATGCGGAGCCGTCGTCGATGCCCATAGCGGTGTTGTAGACGTCAACAAGGGTTGTAATCTTCATATTACGGCAGACAAGGTTCTTTGAAAGAGGATAGAACTTCTTGTCTGGGCAGTCGTACTGGAGAAGCTCGGCGATACTGATTTCCGTACCTATGATAAACTCCTTGCAGTCGCTCTTTTTTGCAAATTCCATAATTCCCGATGTAGAGCCAACATAGTCCGCATGCCTTACAACCTCGGGTACACATTCGGGGTGAACGAGAAGCAGGGCGTTCGGGTGACGTTCCTTTGCCTCAAAAACTTCCCTTTCGGTAATTGCGGCATGAATTGGACAGCCGCCTCTCAGCAGCTTTATATCCTTTTCGGGCACCTGCTGCTGAACGTAAGCGCCAAGATTGCAGTCGGGGATAAAGAGGATTTTCCGGGCTTCCATTTTCTTCACGATATTTACCGCAGAAGATGATGTTACGCATACATCGCAGACCGCCTTAAGCGCCGCTGTTGTGTTGATATAGGCAACCACCGCACGGTCAGGCTCGGCGTTCTTGAAATACTCTATTTCCTCGGGCATAAACTGCTCCGCCATAGGACAGCCTGCCTGCTCGTTTGCAAGGAAAACTTTCTTGTCCGGATTCAGCATTTTTGCGGTTTCCGCCATAAAATGCACGCCGCAGAGAATAATATTCTTGCTCTTGATTTCGGTAGCCTTGCGGCTGAGAGCAAAGGAATCCCCAACAACGTCCGCAACCTCGGTTATTTCCTTTGCAACGTAGCTGTGGGCAAGAATTGCAATATCCTTTTCCTTCTTTATTTTCAGAATTTTCTGCTGAAGCTCATAAACGGTCATATCTTTATCTCCTTTTCAGATTGTCGCAAAGCCTGTAAGGGTGGCGAGAAGCTGACGTCTGACGGTACAGACAGCGGCTTATCGTCACCCTTGATTATTATGCTCTTATTTTTCCCGCTATTATACTGCCCATTTCTTTGCAGCCTACAAGCTTGCAGCCCTCGCTCATAATATCGGCTGTTCTGTATCCCTCTGCAAGAGTCTCGTCAACAGCTCTTTCGATAGCGTCAGCCTCAGCCTGCATCGAAAAATCAAAGCGAAGCATCATAGTCGCCGAAAGTATGGTTGCAATCGGGTTAGCCTTGTCCTGCCCCGCAATATCGGGGGCGGAGCCGTGAATCGGCTCGTAAAGTCCGGGAGCGGTGCTGCCGAGAGAAGCGCTGGGGAGCATTCCGAGAGAGCCGGTAATCATAGAAGCCTCGTCGGAGAGAATGTCGCCGAAAAGGTTTTCCGTAACGATAACGTCAAACTGCATAGGATTGTGAACAAGCTGCATAGCGGTGTTGTCCACAAGCATATCCTCGTACTCTACCTCGGGGAACTCCTCCCGTACCTTATGGGCAATTTCCCGCCAGAGTCTTGAGGAATCAAGAACGTTTGCCTTATCAACGCTTGTTACCTTGCCTCTGCGCTTTTTCGCAAGGTCGAATGCCACACGGCAGATACGCTCAATCTCGTAGTCGCTGTACTTCATCTCGTCAACTGCGGTCTTGTGGCCGTTCTCGTCAACGTAGGTCTTTCTGTCGCCGAAATAAGCGCCGCCGATAAGCTCTCTTACGATAAGAAGGTCAATTCCTCCCGTTTCTCCCGCCTTTAAGGGGCAGGCAGCCGCAAGCGGCTTTAAAAGCTTAGCGGGACGAAGATTTGCAAAAAGACCTAAAGCCTTTCTTATCCCGAGCAGTCCTGCTTCGGGACGGGCGGAGCCTTTGCCCTTGTCCCACTTGGGGCCGCCTACTGCACCTAAAAGAACGCTGTCGCTGCTTTTGCAGATTTCAACCGTTTCTTCGGGCAGGGGCACTCCCGTCTCATCAATAGCACAGCCGCCCATAAGAACATATCTGTACTGGAACTTATGTCCGAAAACTTCGGCGGTTTTTTCAAGTGCCTTTATAGCTTCATCAACAATTTCCGGGCCTATTCCGTCGCCCTTTATTACTGCAATCTTTTTTTCCATAATATTTTACCCTCTTTGAAAGAATTTATTTATTACCTGCTATTGAAGTTTATATTAAGTGAATAATGAATAATGAATAAAGAAGAGCGAATAATTAAGGTGCGCCCTTCGGACGTGATTTAATAAGCATATTCATACAATATTTTTTCTTATTAAAATCATCGGCGCAAGCCGATACCATAATTATTCATTATTCTTTATTTAGTTTCATTATTCATTATTTCTTTATAGAGTTAAGCAGTCCTCCTGCCGAAATAATTTCCTTTATAAAATCGGGGAAAGGCTCAGCCTTATAGGTTCTGCCCTTTGTTACATTTGTTATAACCCCTGTATCAAAGTCAATATCCAGCTCGTCGCCGTCCTCGATGTCATCTGCCGCTTCCTTACATTCAAGAATGGGCAGACCGATATTTATTGCGTTCCGGTAGAAAATACGGGCAAATGTAGAGGCGATAACGCAGGAAATTCCGCTTGCCTTAATAGCAATCGGAGCATGCTCTCTTGAGCTTCCGCAGCCGAAATTTGCTCCTGCTGCAATAATATCGCCCTCGTTTACCTTCTTTGTGAACTCCTTGTCTATATCCTCCATGCAGTGGGAGGCAAGCTCCTTGTGGTCTGCGGTATTAAGATACCGTGCAGGAATTATTACGTCTGTGTCTATATTATCGCCGTATCTGTGAACTTTTCCATGTGCTTTCATAGGCTTTTTCCTTTCTTATACTATAAAATCTGCGCAGCTGCGCACTGCCGTATAGGGTCTTACATCCCTGTCTGCAACCTCAACGTGCTTCGGGTGGGTTGCGTAAGCTTTAAGCGCTTTTTCGTCGGTAAAAAGGCTGTCAAGCATAAGGTCGCCTGTGGAGCTGCCTAAAAGGTCGGCGTATACGGTTATTTCCTCTAAGCCTTCAATAACTCCCTTTAAGCCCTCAAGACCCGACTTTATGCGCTTTGCAATTTCCGCCTTTTCCCGGGCGGAAAGCTCCTCCTTAAGCTTCCAGATTATAACGTGCTTTACCATAAAACAGTCCTTTCAGTCCAAAATGTCTGCACCGATATAACCCTTGAGCGCCGCCGCAGCAGCAACCGTGGGGCTTGCAAGGTAAACCTCGGACTCAACATGTCCCATTCTGCCGACAAAGTTTCTGTTTGTGGTGGAAACCGCTCTTTCGCCTGCCGCAAGGATACCCATGTGACCGCCAAGACAGGGACCACAGGTGGGCGTGCTGAAAACGCAGCCTGCATTAATAAATATTTCGGCAAGACCTTCCTTGATGCACTGCAAATAAACGCTTTGTGTTGCGGGAATAACGATACAGCGGACGTCTTTTGCAACATGCTTGCCCTCCAGTATCTTCGCCGCCGCCCGCATATCGGAAATTCGTCCGTTGGTGCAGGAGCCGATAACCGCCTGGTCGATAACTACCTTTTCGGTTATCTCGTCGAGAGTCTTTGTATTTTCGGGCAGGTGGGGGAATGACACAACAGGCTTCAATTCACTTAAATTGATATGTATAACCTGCTCGTAGTCCTCGTCGCTGTCGGCGGAAAAGGCTGTCCATTCCCTTGTAACACGGTCCTTCAGATACTCTCTCGTAATATCGTCAACCTCAAACACGCCGTTTTTTCCGCCTGCCTCAATAGCCATATTCGCAATAGTAAGGCGGTCGTCCATTGTAAGGGATTTAAGTCCCTCCCCTGTGAACTCCATAGACTTGTAAAGTGCGCCGTCAACGCCTATCATACCGATAATGTGGAGAATAACGTCCTTTCCGCTTACGTTTTCGGGAAGCTCTCCTGTAAGGTCAAACTTGATTGCTGAGGGAACCTTGAACCATGCCTCGCCGGTTGCCATTCCTGCCGCCATATCCGTTGAGCCAACGCCGGTGGAGAATGCACCGAGAGCGCCGTAGGTGCAGGTATGGCTGTCTGCTCCGATACAGCATTCACCGGGAGCTATAAGCCCTTTTTCCGGCAGTAAGGCATGCTCAATACCCATTTCGCCGACATCGAAGAAATTCTGTATATCGTATTTATGGGCAAAGCTGCGGCACTGCTTGGTAAGACCCGCCGCCTTTATATCCTTATTAGGCGTAAAATGGTCCATAACAAGGGAAATTCCCGTTTTGCTGAAAACCGAAGTGAAGCCGTTTTTTTCAAATTCATTAATAGCAACAGGGCTTGTAATATCATTGCCGAGAACCATATCAAGCTTAGCCTTTATGAGTTGTCCCGGCTTTACGCTTTTTAGTCCTGCCGCCTTTGCAAGTATTTTCTGTGTAATTGTCATATAGGTGTTCCTTTCCGCCCTTGGGCATACTTTGTATAAAAAATATTATACTACCTTTACCGCCACTTTGTCAATTAAAATGGGGAAAGTTGTGAAAATAATTTTGTGGTGATAAAGCTTTAAAGCGAGGAGAGCAGCGGGAGGCGCAGCTTTCCGTTACACCCACATTCACGAAAATCAACAGGTATGAGATTGCAAAACAACTGCGGCGGCTGCAATTGGCAGCCGCCTTACCCGCATTACAGCAGACTCACCCGCCCCGTAAAACGGGGCGGCACAGAAATCAATCCGACTTTTCTGCACAAAACAAAAGGGAGGCGTTACGCCTCCCCAAAATTTTTCTTATAAGTTGATTCTCTTAGCCGCAAGGAAATCCTTGACAGTATTTATCGCTGCAACTACATAGCTGTTGACGATAAACGCATCGAAATAAATTCCAAGCATAAGCAGGTCGGAAGCAACGGAATGTGTATTCGCACCCTTTCCGTCGCAGAAAATGCAGGGAGTTCCTGCGGGGTAGTGATAACCGCCTCGGCATGCGTTGTTGGCAGTAATGCAGGCAGCTGCGCCGATGAACTCAAGAACTGCGTAAATAATAAAGACAATTCCTACAATATGAGTTACCTGATTAAGCTGCTCGGTATTAACTGCGTCCATGCTCTTTGTGGTTTTGTGCCTGTAAATAAGGAATACAAAACCGCCAATCTGCACAAAAGCGCTTAAAATCATAAATACATAAGGGATAATCGGAAGTCCGACTCCGTCTAAAAATAATCCTAAAATCATCGTCAGCAGCTCCTCTCTTATTTAAACGGCATGTACTTGAAATGCTTGCCTGCAAACAGCGCAATAAAGGAAATTACCGGGTTGAGAACGAGGTAAACTGCCCATACGGAGCCGTTAGTAAGCAGGTCAGCCGCGCCCATTGCGAACATAGCCGCAAAAAGAACAACAAACAAGCCAAGGTCGATAAAAGCGAAAAGCTTGCTTCTCTTTATATAGAGGAGGGCAACCGCAGCTGCGCTTAAAATCGTGTAAGCCGCCTGAACGTACATACAAATCTGATAGCCGCCGAAATTAAAGTCAACGTTTGTAGCGGAATAGCCGGTAGCCGAGCTTACAAGGTCGTCTAAATTCGTAAGACCTACGGCAACGCACAGAAGCGCACCCAAAATCATAAAAATTCCGATAACGTAAAAAATAAATCTTGCTCCGAGGTAAATTTTAAGGGAAAGCCCGAACTCGTCCTCGTAGTACTCCGCTTCGCCCGCAGGAGCGCCCATTTCCTTTGTTAATTCTGCCATAAAGCCCTTGCCTTTCCGCGAAAAAACGCATTTTTGATTAAAGTAAGTATATCATATTTTTCCCTTTATGTCAATAGTAAAGGTTTACACAACCTGCCGCCCAATAGTGATTTGTTAATTTTCTGCATATTGAAACCGTTATTTTTGTGCAGTATGACAGGCGGCGAGATAACTGCATTATAAATAAAATCTTCTTTTTGTTTTTATGCATTTGTAACAATTGCAAACCGCAGCGCTTTATGCTAAAATTAAGGCAATACCGCATAATTATTGTCGTGCGATTACGCAGTCAGATTTTTCGTCAGATTGTACAGAAATTTCGCAGGCATACTAACGTATGTCAAGAAATTTCTGTGCAAGATGACGGAAAAGATGCAAGCAAGCGTGCGGCAAAGGCGGCAGCCGTTAATTGTGCGGTGTTGCCTTAATATGTATACACAAAAAACAGGAACAACGAAAGGAAAACCGATATGAAATTTACTAAAATAGCCTCAGCAGCTTTAGCGGCGGCATTAATGCTATCCTCCTGCGGCGACTCTCCCGAACCTGCTGATACAGCTCCCACAGATACAACGGCGGAAGAAGCTCCCGCAGCAATCAGGGACATAAGCTCCGTTGAGCTTGTAAGCGAAATGAGAGTTGGCTGGAATCTTGGAAATACCCTTGACGCAACAGGCTCAAGAGACCTGTCCAGCGAAAGGTCATGGGGCGCTCCCCGTATAACCGACGAAATGATAGAAACCGTCAAGGCGGCAGGCTTTAATGTAATAAGAATCCCCACCACCTGGTACAACCACATGGACGAGGAGCAGAACATCGACCCGGAATGGATGGCGAGGGTAAAGGAAATCGTGGATTACGCAATCGACGGCGAAACCTTTGTAATTCTCAATATTCATCATGAGGACTGGAACTACACCTTTGCGGACAACAAGGACAGAGCGGTTGAAACCGAAATAAAGGTATGGTCGCAGATAGCGGAAACCTTCAAGAACTACGACGAGCACCTTATTTTCGAGGGTCAGAACGAACCCCGTATGGTTGGCACGGACATGGAATGGACCGAAGGCAATCAGGAGGCCTACGACGTTATAAACGCCGTAAACGCCGCCTTTATTGAAACCGTACGTTCCTCCGGCGGCAATAATGCAAATCGCCACCTTATGATTCCGGGCTATGCTGCAAAGTACTCGGATACCGCACTGCAAAATCTTGAAATTCCCGAAAACGACGATAAGATTATTGTTTCCGTTCACGCCTACACTCCCTATAACTTCGCCCTGAACAAAAACGGAGGAAAGGTCTTCTTAACCGAAAAGGAAGCTTCAACCCGTGATATTGACGATATGGTAAGAAGCCTGAAGGAAAACCTTGTTGATAAAGGAATCGCTGTAATTATCGGCGAAACAGGCGCTATGGACAAGGACAACCTTGAGTCCCGTGTTGAATGGGCGCAGTACTTCACCAAGTCCGCCCGCTCAATCGGCGTTCCCTGTCTCTGGTGGGACAACCACGCCTTCACCAGCCAAGAAACCTTCGGTATGCTTAAGCTCACAACGCTGGAATGGCAGTATCCCGAGGTGCTGGAGGCATTTGTGAACGGGGCTAAGGGATAAAAGATAATGATAAAAGGGCTGTTGTAGCAGCCCTTTTTGTTATGCAGAGATTTTTTTGAGATATGAGAGATTTGAGCCAAGGGGGCTGCCCGCCCCCTTGACCCCCGGGGAGCGCGAGGGCGCTCCACCCCATTGAAGCTTGATTTACAGTACGGTTTAGCGGGGGAAGCACGGGCGCACATTCACAGTTCTTGTGGGCTTGCTTCTGACAGTTTTGTTTAAAGAAGTAATAACGAGTTTTTGCTTATGTCCGCTGATGTTTGCTTATGCGCCCGCTTTGCGCGAAGCGGCTGAAAGTTT
>JBJERM010000259.1:0-44432 GCA_051882315.1 Ruminiclostridium sp. | reverse complement strand
ATTACAACTAAAAAGCATAGAACAACTATATTCTTTCTCTTTTTATTCATCTTTTACCCTTCCTACGTTGACGCAATAAGTGTTTACTAAATCAACAAACCCCAATTTTCGCTATACTTCATTATACCAAAATCACCCGAATACGTCAACCACATAAGCGCCGCCTTAGAACATACTGCACCAAAATCGCTAAAACATTACAAAAACAGCTCCCCAAAAGCCTTCGGGGAGCTGCATTATGTAGATATGCAGAAATTATAAGGACTTGATAATCTCGCCCATAAGTCCGGGAGCAGCGCTAATTGCGTTGGACTCGTCGGTGTCAATGTGCATAGCGTCGGCAAACTTTTCGCTAACTCTTACAACAACGTCGCCGAGAATTGCGGTTCTGCCGTTTGTTTCAGCCTTAACCCAAACAACGTCCTTGTTCTTGATTCCAAGCTTTTCAGCGGTTTCGGGAATCATGTGGATATGACGCTGAGCAACGATAACGCCCTCGCTGATTTCAACCTCGCCCTTGGGTCCGATAAGCTTGCAGCCGGGTGTTCCTGCGATGTCGCCGGATTCGCGGATTGCAATAGGAAGACCGATTGAACGTGCGTCGGTAGCAGAAAGCTCAACCTGTGTTGCGGGACGAACAGGACCTAAAATAGAAACGTTTGCAAGCTCCTTCTTAGGACCTACTACGGTAACTCTCTCCTCGCAGGCGAACTGACCGGGCTGGGAAAGATCCTTCTTCTTTGTGAGAACAGCGTCCTTGCCGAAAAGGATTTCAAGAGCCTCCTGTGTAACGTGCACGTGGCGGGCAGATGTTTCGATTAAGATTTTATCAGACATATAAACCTCCGGAATTTCAGCGCTTGTAGCGCATAATTTGACAAAATTTGCCTTAAATATATTATAACATATTTTTCGGAAAATGCAACTTTTTTCCAAAAATTATTACCACAAATAAGACTGAAAGATAATACCCAGTATCATAACCACCGCAACCACAAGGGCGATAACCCTGTACACGGTTTTTAGCCTTTCCCTGTCCTTGTTTTTCATAAACACCTCAAAATAAATCAGAGTGAACAAAAGTCCACTCTGCTAATATCAGTTACTTGGAACAAAATAGTAAATCTTCTCGTCGGCGTAGGAATAGTCAAGCTCTTCTCTGGCGATTTCCTCGATATAATCCATTCGGTACTGCTCGTTAGAGTAGCGCTCAAGCTGCTCGTTTTCGGTAAGCAGCTCGTCCAGCTTAGATGAAAGCTCCTCGTATTCCGAGGATTTCTGGGCTATCTCAACCTGCATAGAAACAAGGTTTACAACAGTATATGCCAGTACAGCAAAAATCGCAAGGCTCAGAATAAATGAGCGCTTATGCATTTTTTCTGACTTTTGCTTTAATGACATTCCTGATTTCACCGCCGTTCTGGTCTGATTCGCCTATTTTATTATTATTCTTATTATACACTAAACCCTTAGGCTTTTTCAAGTGTATTTTATGTTTTTCAATAAAATCTGATGTTTTTTGGCGGATTTTAACAAAATTCTCCGCTGTTTTTTGTCGAATTACCTTTAAAAATGCAATAAAAGGATTTACAATTGTTCGCTTAATAAAGCCGAAAAGCATTATAAACAGCTTTCTGGCAAGTCGAGCCACAAGAGCTGTAATATTGCCTAAGGTTACAGTATATACCGCAAAGCCTATACCGGCGGCAATAAGGTAGAAAAGCCGCAGATTGCCTACTCCCAGCTCCACAGAAAAAATAAAGATGACAAGCCCGCTTACTGCCACAAAAATAAAATCGGTAATTCCCGTAAAAACAGAGCCTGAGGAAAAAATTATACGGATAAAACGCAGGGCGTTATATACAAAACCAAGTGCAAAGCCGATAACGGCAAACTGTCCGAAAAGCAGAAGAACCTGCTGGGTTGTTTCAAACATAAAATCACCTGCCCTGTTATCTGAACAGTCTGCTGATGAAATTATCAGGCAGATGATATTTGTCGGTTGTAAAGGTAAGGGTATTCATATTCCCCGTTATCGAAATGTTTCCCCGCTCGGTATCAAATTCCTTTACCTCAAGCTTATCACCCTTTATTACAAGGTCGCCCTTTTCGGTAAAAAGAAAAATATCCTCCTCGGTAAACTTATCAACGCTTTTTACACCGCTTATTCTTATAACTTCCCTGTTTTCTATTATGATGTTCATAGCTTCCTCCATATATGTACAAGCTGCCGCATATTAATATTATGCAGCAGCTTACATTTTTAGAACAAGCTATGAAACAGGCGTTTTACTGAATAACCTGATAAAGGCGGTCGGCGCCGTCCTTTCCTACTACCTCTACAACCTCCATAACCTTGACCTTAAGGGGTGTTTTCCCCATATTGATTTCAATTATATCGCCCACCTTAACGTCGTAGGAAGCCCGGGCAGGCTTTCCGTTTACCGTAACCTTGTCAGCGTCACAGGCCTCGTTTGCAACCGTACGGCGCTTTATAAGGCGGGAAACCTTAAGATATTTGTCAAGCCTCATATATACTCCTCCATAAAATAAAAAGCGGATTTAACGGAATTCCGCC
The DNA here is from genome assembly GCA_051882315.1 of Ruminiclostridium sp. Lineage (GTDB taxonomy): Bacteria > Bacillota > Clostridia > Oscillospirales > Ruminococcaceae > Ruminiclostridium_E. Next base: position 41,854 of record JBJERM010000259.1, on the reverse strand, counting down.
AAATCCGCATATTTATCTAACTGCGATTACTTAGCAACAGCGTCCTTTAAAGCTCTGCCTGCCTTGAATGCAGGAACCTTTGTTGCGGGAATCTGAATCTTGCTCTTGGACTGGGGGTTGATACCTTCACGAGCCTTGCGCTCACGAACCTCAAATGTACCGAAACCTACAAGCTGAATCTTGTCACCCTTTGCGAGTGTATCTGTAATTGTGTCGATAACTGCGCTGAGAGCTGCGTCAGCGTCCTTCTTAGTCATACCGGACTTTTCAGCGATAGCTGCGATTAATTCTGCCTTTGTCATTTTGAACCTCCAAAAAATTGTAATTGTTAGCAGTGTTCACGTTTGTGCCATACATGAACAAATATTAATTCACCGAGTTACTTTTAACCCTCTCCCAGTATTCGTCAAGTTCATCCTGAGAAAGCTGAGAAAAAGTCTTTCCTTCCTTTTCAATCAAGGTTTCAACTCCGCTAAATCGTATTATAAACTTATTTATTGCAAATGTCAAGGCTTTTTCGCTATCTTTTTTCAAAAATCTTGATAAGTTTGTACAGGAAAACAAAATATCTCCCAGTTCCTCCTCTATTTTTGCCTCGTTTGCCTCAGAAAGGGCGTTTTCAAGCTCCGTAATCTCGGATTTCAGCCTTTCGATTACCTCTTCCGTTGTTCCGAAATCCATTCCTGCGTTTGCCGCTCTCTTTCCGACCTTTTCTCCCCTCATAAGTGCAGGAAGAAGCTTTGGCACGCTTTTAAGCCTGTCGGAAGCCTTTTCCTCGTTTTTCGACTTGCTTTTCAGAGCGTCCCAGTTTTTCAGCACATCATCGGAGGAATTAACCTTTACATCTCCGAAAACATGGGGGTGACGATATACAAGCTTCTTGCAGATTCCGTCGCATACGTCGCTGAAATCGAAAACTCCCTGTTCGTTCTCCAATTCAGCGTGGAAAACCACCTGTAACAGCAAATCTCCCAGTTCTTCTTTCAGAAGGTCGCTGTTTTCGCTGTCAATCGCCTCCATAACCTCATAGGCTTCCTCAAGGACGTTCATTCTTATAGACTTGTGGTCCTGTTCCCTGTCCCACATACAGCCATGGTCGCTTCTCAGCTCCTTCATTATTTCCAGTAAATCCGAAATATCATATTTTTCCTTAATTTCAAACATCTTAAAACCTCCGCTTGTATTACTGCTACTATTTTACTACATTATGCAGGATTTTACAAGTGGATTTACTAAAATTTTGTCTTTAGGTGCATTTGCTGCGCTTAAGGATACCGAGAACTGCGGAGAAATCCTCGCTGTCTATAAGTATAAGTATCAGCAGATAGGCTATGCAGCCCAGTATTCCCGATAGAATAATCGCCGCCGCAAGAGGCATTGCCGCCGAAAATCCGCTGTAAAAGTAATAAAGAGCTGCTCCGCTAATAAGAGCAGATATAACCGGTTTCCGCGCAGCCTTTACCACGGAAGTTTCTATACCGAATTTCCTCCGCATAACATAAACCTCATAAATAAGGCAGACTATATTTGTAAGAAGCATGGAAAGCGCCGCCCCGGAAATATTCAGCCACGGGATTATAATGAAAGCTACGTTCAGCACAAGCTTTACCGCTCCCCCTATAAGCGCAGACTTTACGGGGAACTTGAAATCCCCGAAGGCGTGGAACACCATACAGACAGCACCGCTGAGCCCTGCAAAAATGCTGCCTGCACTAAGAATTTTAAGAGGCATTATACTAACCAGCACCTCGGTTTCCCTTATAGGGTATAAAAGCCGCAGGGCAGGTTCAGAAAGCACCCACAAAAACACCGCCACAGGGGCAGACAGCACGGCGGTACCCTTGAACAGCAGCTTAAGCCCCGAAGCAAGCTCGGAATTGTTTTCAGGGACAGCCGCGCAGGACAGCCGAGGAAGAGCGCACCTGCCTACAAGTCCCGACGCCCCCGCCGCCAGCATATAAACCGACATAACCATACCTGCGTAGCTTCCGTACATGAAATTTCCCGGGTCGGAAACTCCGCCGAATACTGTTCCGTTTACGGTAATTCCGCCGAAGATATTTACAGACAGATTAATGCAGTTAGAGACGGTCAGCAAATCCGCAAGAGTCACAAGGTTTGCCGCCGCTGCACCCAGAGCAACGGGCAGAGCCTGCACAAAAATATCCTTTGAAAGCCCGAAAACCTCCCTCCATTTCATTTTTACATAGTACCGGGAGTAGCTGTCTGATTTTCTGCGGCTTCTTATAAGCATAAAAATCGTTCCGCAAAGCTCGCTTACAGAAACGCCGAGAATTGCTGCCGCGGCAGCGTAAGGAAGCGCTTTTTCCGATGAGCCGAAGTATTTTGTTCCCTCAATATAGACGTAATAGGAAAGCCCTATACCTGCCCCAGCCTTCACAACCGCCTCGGTTACCTGAGAAATAGCGGTTGGCAGGGCATCGGAAAGTCCCTCGTAATAGCCCCGGTAAACGGCGGTTACCGAGCAGAAAAGAACTGCGGGCGCTATTATCAGCACGGAAAGCAGACTGTCGGGAGAATTTGCTATAAAGCAGACAAAGGGTACGGCGGAGGCGAAGATAAGAAGAGTACCTGCAAGTCCCACGCAAAGAGACAGCATAAGGGCGCAGTGCTTTACCCTTGCCAGCTCCCCGTATTTCCCCGCCGCAACCGCCTGTGCGGCGGAACGAGTAACAATTGTCGGTATTCCCGAGCAGGCAAAAGCAAGAACCGGAGTGAAGATGCTGTATGCCGTGGTAAAATAGCCCATTCCCTCTCCGCCGAGAATATTTGCAAGAGGAATTTTAAGTACGGCGCCAAGTCCCTTGGTTATGAACATTGCCGCAAATAGTATCACAGTATTGAGAAAAAATCCTTTTCTGTTTTTTGTTTTCATTTTGTTTTCTCCGTTATCTTCCGGTAATAATGTTTATGTCATAATATATTCGTAAATTTAGGATATATATGCCCGATTGGGTAAAATTACTTGACATATCGGCGGTTTTGAGGTAAAATAAAGAGAGTGTAAATTCAGAAAGGAAGAAAAAAATGCCCGAACAGAAAAGATTACTTTTGATATACCCCGACTTTCTCGAGGAAGATAAATACAACAGAACAAAGCTGGGTAATTACAGCGAAGGTCTTGCTTCTATTTCCGCTGTTTTAAAGGAGGGCGGACATGACGTAAAGCTTTACCATCAGCTTTATATGCCCGAAAAGAACGAGTTCCTTGAAAAGGTAAAATCCTTTGCTCCCGATGCTATCGGCTTTACCGCAAGAACCACAGCAATCCCCTTTATTAGCGAAATGTGCGGCTGGCTTGACGATAATCTCCCGGATATCCCCGTTTCAATCGGCGGCTATCATGCAATTCTCGTACCCGACGAGTGCATAAAAATCCGCGGCGTTGATATTGTTACAGTAGGCGAGGGCGAATACCCTCTGCTGGAATATATGGACTCATTAAGGGACGGCACAAACAGAACGGATATTGAGAGTATGTATTTCAAGCTCGAAAACGGGGAAATCATCAGAAATCCTGTGCGCCCGCTTATTGAAGACCTGGACACTCTTCCCTTCCCGGACTACGAACTCTTCGATTACGAAAACCTCGACCGTTCCAAGAACTTTACCGCCATGGTAATGCTTTCAAGAGGCTGTCTTTTCAGCTGTACCTACTGCGGAAACTCCCAGTTCAGGAACATTTACCCCAACAAACAGAAATACTGCCGTTTCAGAAGCCCTAAAAAGGCAATCGAGCTGCTGGAGCGCCTTATAAAGAAATACCCCTTTATCAAGTTCATTGAGTTCCGTGACGCTATTTTCAATATGTACAAGGACTGGTTCTACGAGTTTATGCCTATGTACATTGAGAAAATCCACCTGCCCTTTAACTGCAATCTCCGTTTCGACATTCTTGACGAGGAAATGGTTAAGATGCTTAAAGAGGGCGGCTGTTATATGATTGATATTGGTCTTGAAAACGGTAACGAGGATTTCAGGCGCAAGTATCTCCACCGGAATATGAAGAACGAGCACATGATCGAGGTTTCAAAGTGGTTCAGAAAGTACAAGATAACCGCCCTCACCTACAACATCGTCGGTCTTCCCTACGAAACACTTGAGCTTTCCCTTGAAACTGTAAAGCTTAATGCAAAGCTTGATGTTGACAAGGTTATTCCGAATATCTTCTACCCCTATCCTATGACAATTCTCGAAAAAACTGCCCGTGACGGCGGCTTTATCGACCCGACCGTTGACCCCAACGACCCCGTTCAGCTGAGAATGTCCCAGTATCCGAAATACGATATACTTTACATGGCTTATAACTTCAACAAGCTTGTAAAGAAATACAAGGCGATTTACGAGCTGCCCGAGGAAAAGGCTAAAAAGGCTGAAGCTAAGCTGGACAAGAAGATTACCTCGAAGAATTACCCCAGAAAATTCCTTTATAAGACAGCAAAATTCAAGGAAGATATGTTCATAAAGGCAAAGAAGACCATTAAGAAGATTTCTCCGAAGCTGTTTATTTTCCTTAAGAATAAGACAATGAAGGAAGTAAAGCAATAAGATACACGGGCTTGTATTGTGAGCAGTACGGCAAGCAGTACAAGCCTATTCTGAACTTTTATAATGGAGCGATTTAAATGACTGAAATCAGGATAAACACATCTTCTCCCTATAACGTAATAATCGGAAGCGGGCTTCTCCTGCAAGCGGGAGAGCTTATTGCAGGAGCTGTTAAGGGACGTAAGGCGGTTGTTGTTACCGACGATATTGTAAACGCATTATATACCGAAAAGCTGCTTTACTCTATGAAAAAAGCAGGCTTTACAACTGACGTTTTCGTATTCCCGAACGGCGAAGAAAGCAAATGCCACAAAACGCTTATACCTCTTTACGACTTTCTCTGTGAGAAGAACATAACCCGCTCGGATTTGCTTGTAGCCCTCGGCGGCGGAGTTGTGGGCGACCTTACTGGCTTTGCGGCGGCTACATATCTTCGGGGTATTGACTATGTGCAGATTCCGACAACGCTGCTTGCTCAGGTTGACAGCTCTGTCGGCGGCAAGACTGCGGTTGACATAAGCGGGGGAAAAAATCTTGTTGGCTCTTTCAAGCAGCCTAATATTGTAATCGCCGATACCGATACTCTTTCTACCCTGCCCGATGAAATCTTCACCGACGGAATGGGGGAGGTAGTAAAGTACGGTATGATATGGTCTAAAGAGCTTTTCGACTTCCTTAAAACAGGAAAGGTAAAGGAAAGGCTTGAATATGTAATCGCAAAGTGTGTTGACATCAAGCGGCAGGTGGTCGAAAACGACGAGTTTGATACTGGACTTAGAATGATACTGAATTTCGGTCACACTCTCGGACACTCCATAGAAAAATTTTACAACTACAAGGGCTTTTCCCACGGCAAGGCGGTTGCAGCGGGAATGTATCTGATTACCTGCATAGGCGAAAAAGCAGGGCTTATTGAAAACAATATAAGCGCAGAGCTTAAGGAATGTCTTATCGCTAATAATATGCCCTTTGAGGCAAACGTCGGCGGCGAGGCGCTTTTCAGCGGCGCAGTCAACGACAAGAAGCGCTTTTCCGACAATATCAACATTATCCTCTGCCGCACAATAGGCAAGGCGGATATTGTTAAAATGCCTGTTTCCGACTTTAAGAATATAGTTGTGGGCTATCCTACAGAGAAAGGAACCGACAGCAAATGAACATAAAAATAACTCCGACCTTTTTAAAGGGCAAAATCCTTGTTCCGCCCTCTAAAAGCATATCCCACCGTGCTCTTATAGCCGCTGCCCTTGCCGACGGGGAAAGCAGGATTTACAATCTGCTGGACTGCGTTGATACAGTTGCTACAATAGAAGCGCTTACAGCCCTCGGAGCTGAAATCCACAGAGAGGGCAGCTGCACGATAGTAAAGGGCATTTCTGCTCCTGCAAAAACGGCGGATATAGACTGCCGGGAAAGCGGCTCAACTTTGAGATTCATACTTCCCGTTGCGGCGGCGCTGGGCTGTAATGCCTCATTCAGCGGCAGAGCAAATCTTCCCAACCGACCTATAACTCCCTATTTCACCGAGTTTGAAAAACATGGAGTAAATTTCCTCACCAAAACAATGCCCTACAACATTGAGGGCAGGTTAAGCGGCGGAGTTTACGAAATTGCAGGCAACATTTCCTCCCAGTTTATAACAGGCTTTCTTTTTGCATTATCCCTGCTGGAAGAAGACAGCGTAATTAAAATCACCTCTCCCCTTGAATCAAAGCCTTATGTTGACCTTACTATTGACGCTATGAAAGCATTTGGCGTTGAGGTTACGGAAAAAGACAGCGCTTACGAAATAAAGGGCGGTCAGAAATACAAGCCCTGTGAATATACCGTTGAAGCGGATATGTCACAGGCGGCTTTTTTCTGCGTTGCAAAAGCAATAGGCGGAAGCCCAGAAATTCTCGGTCTTAACCCCGACAGCAGACAGGGTGACCGTGAAATTCTCCGCATAACAGAGGAATTTGAGAGAACGGGAAAGGCTTTTGACTATAACGCAAGCCAGACTCCCGACCTTGTTCCCATACTTGCGGTTCTCGGCTGCTTCGGAGAGGGAACAACATATATAAGAGGCTGCGAAAGGCTTCGCATAAAGGAAAGCGACAGACTTGCTGTTATTTCGGGCGAGCTTAACAAGCTTGGTGCAAAAATCAGGATAGTTGACGACTCTCTTGTTATTGAGGGAGTAAAGGAGCTTCACGGCGGAGAGTGCGACTCCTGGACAGACCACAGGATACCTATGTCTATTGCCGTTGCTTCTCAGCGCTGCACGGGTCCTGTAATAATTAACGGCGCAGAATGCGTTTCAAAATCTTACCCCAATTTTTTTGAGGATTTCAGAATGCTTGGAGGTATTGCCGATGTCATCTGACCTTCACTTAGGAAACCTGTCTGTTTCACTTTTCGGGGAGTCCCATGGCGCAGGAATAGGCGTTGTAATTAACGGGCTGCCCGCAGGAGTACCCCTTGATTTTGACAGAATACTTGATTTTATGGCTCGTCGTGCTCCTAAAAAGGACGGAATGAGCACAAGAAGAAACGAAAAGGATATGCCCGAAATTCTATCGGGCTTCTATAACGGAAAAACCACGGGTACGCCTCTTGCGGCGGTTATCCGCAATACCGACCAGCACTCCGCCGATTACGGCAACATTCAGACGGTTGCAAGACCGGGACACGCCGATTATACCGGCTCTGTCCGTTATAACTATGCTAATGATTTACGAGGCGGCGGACATTTTTCGGGAAGAATTACCGCTCCCCTTGTTTTTGCAGGAGCAGTGTGTGGACAAATCCTCGAACAACGGGGTATTTTCTCCTGCGCCCATATTCTCAGCATTGGCAATATCAGCGACGAAAGCTTTAATACCCTTGAAATTCCCCGTGAGCTTATGGATAACGTAAAAAGCCGTACAATGCCACTTATCGACGAAACAAAGGCTGAACCTATGAGAAAGCTTGTAGAAGCGGCAAGCGCAGAGCTTGACTCGGTAGGCGGAAGAATAGAATGTGCGGTTACGGGAATAAAGGCGGGTATCGGTTCTCCGATGTTTGACGGAATTGAAAACAGGATTTCTCAGGCGGTATTTGGTATTCCTGCAATCAAGGCTATTGCCTTCGGCGCAGGCTTCGGCTTTTCGGAGATGAGAGGGTCACAGGCTAACGACTGCTTTGAAACAGACGGTAATGCCATAAAAACAACCACCAACAACAACGGTGGAATTTTAGGCGGAATTACAAGCGGTATGCCTGTTCTGTTTACCGTTGCGGTAAAGCCTACCCCCTCAATTTCAAAGCCCCAGCAGACGGTTGACTATGTAAAAATGGAGAATACTACCCTTACGATTAAGGGCAGACACGACGCCTGCATAGTTCCCCGGGCTGTTCCCTGCGTTGAGGCGGCGGCGAATATTGCCATACTTTCATTTCTTGTGTGATTTATCGAAAGGAAATATAAATGGAGATACCCTCTATCAGAATTGATGACGACGTGGATATGTGCGTTTATTTCTGCTTTATGCTGGACAGCTTCGGCGAGCTTGGCGACTGCGTAATAAGCGAAATCGTACTTTCGCTGGAATCGGTCAACTACTTTGAGCTTATGTCACAGGTTGGCGTTATGCAGGACAAAAAGCTTATAACCGTTAGAAACGATAAGAAAAAGGGTGAAAGAGTCTATTCCCTTCTGCCTGAGGGTAAAACCCTTGCAGAGGAGCTTAAAAGCCGTATTCCCCTTTCAATAAGAGAAAAAACCCTTGAAACGGGAAAGGAGGTTATTGAGCGTATAGAGCGGGAAAAATCGGTGCGATGCTATATAGATTACGATTATACCCGTGACAGATACGACCTTAACGTTAAGTTTTTAAACGAGCTTAACGGAGATATAATTCTTAATATCAAGCTTTACGCCCCGGACGAGGAAAAAGCAAAGGAAATGAAGGAACGCTTCCTGTCAAAGCCCTCGCTTATAATCAAAAGAACAATGAATATGTTCTTAAAGGACGACTTTTTTATGTACGATAAATAACAGAAAGGAAACCGAAATGAAAAAGAGAACTTTTATTAAAAAAGCTGTGGCATTACTGCTTGCCGCTGCCTCAGTTGCTTCCTGCGGAAATACTGCTCCTTCCACAGAAGAAACAACCGCAGATACAACTATCTCCGCAGAAGAAGCTGCCCCTGCTCAGGACAATGGATCAGATGAAACGGCAGCGAGCGGTGAAATTGATATGGAGGCGGCGCTTGCATACACAACCGACTTTGACGCCCTGCTGAAAAGCCTTGACGAAAAGACAGTTGCAGAGGACGATACCGTTTCCGACAACACCAATCCCGAAACCTTAGCCCTTTTCAGATGGTTTAAGGAAAATTACGGAAAGAATGTTATTGCAGGTCAGCAGATTTTCGGGGCAAAGAATAACGAGGACATACTTTACTACTATCTTACAGGCGACCTTCCTGCAATAAAGGGCTTCGACTTTATTTTCAAGACTACTCCCGGCGGCGACAGCGATGACTGGACCCAGCTTGCAATTGACTGGCACACAAAGTCCAACGGCATTGTTGCGTTCTGCTGGCATTGGAATGTGCCTGTTGACGTTGACGACGAAAACAGTAACGCTGAAGCCTTCTATTCCGAGGATATAAAGAATTTCAGCCTTAAAAATGCTGTTACACCCGGTACAAAGGAATACGAAATCGTAATTTACGACATTGAGCTTATCGCAAGGGAGTTGAAGCGCCTTGAAGAAGCGGGAGTTCCCGTTTTATGGCGTCCCCTCCACGAAGCAAGCGGAAAATGGTTCTGGTGGGGAGTTGCAGATAAGGAAATTGCAGAAAACCAGTACTATCAGAAGCTCTGGTACATGCTTTACGACAGACTTGAAAACTACCATAAGCTTTCAAATCTTATCTGGGTATGGAACGGACAGAACAAGTACACCATGGTTCACCCCAACACCTACGACATTTCAGGTATAGACATTTATCCTTCCAGCGAGGACCACTCTGCACAGATTAAGAGCAACGAAAACCTTGCTAAGATAACCGAAAGCGGAAAAATGCTTACAATTTCGGAGTGCGGCTATATCCCCGACTCCGACGAGCTTAAAAATGCGGCAGGCACAAATAACTGGCTTTACTTCATGCCCTGGAACGGAGATTTTGTATACAAAGGTTCAACTGTTCTCGGTATTCCCCGCATAAATACCGAAAAAATGAGCGAGGAATTTCTTAAAAAGGTTTATGCAGCAGATAATATAATCACTTGGTCAAAGCTTCCCGACTTTGAGGGAACAGAGAGAGAGCTTCCCGACAGGCTGAAGCTTATGCTTCCGGATATTGAAAAGCAGAAGGAAAAAGACGCTGCAAACTAAGGAGACCTATTATGGAGATAAAAATTTATTCGGGCAAAAGCTATGCAACTATTCTTTCAAAAGGCGCTGAGCTGCGCTCATATAACGCAGAGGGAAAAGAGCTTATGTGGTGCGCCGACCCTAAATTCTGGGGAAAAAGCTCTCCCTTCCTTTTCCCTATGATTGGAAACCTCAGAAACGGAAAAACTGTTATTGACGGCAAGGAATATTCAATTACAAAGCACGGCTTTGCCCGTGATAATGAGTTTTCCGCAGAAAAAATCTCGGAAAGCAGTGCTGCATTTACATTCAAATCAAATGAAACAACAAAGCAAAGCTTTCCCTTTGATTTTACAGTCAGACTGATTTACACAATCAGCGAAAATTATCTTGTAATTGACTATGAGGTTACTAACGAAGGCAATGAACCTATGCCCTACTGTATAGGCGGTCATCCTGCATTCGCCTGCCCCGATGAAAACGAGAAATTCTCGGATTACAAGCTGGTTTTTGAATGTAATGAAACGGTAAACAGCCCGGTTATGAACCTTGAAACCCGTATGTGGGGCGATAATAACAGGGTAAAAAGGCTTGAAAACAATAGTGAATTTTCCCTTGATTACAGCCTTTTTGATAACGACTGCGTTTATTTTGATACAATAAAGTCAAAATCCTGCTCCCTCATTTCAAAAAACAGCGGCAAGGGCGTAAGAGTAAGCTGGACAGGCTTTGAAACTCTCGGAGTCTGGACTCCCGACCACAAGAAAGCGCCTTTTATCTGCATTGAGCCTTGGTGCGGCTGCGACGATTACGATACAGACAGCGGAATTTTCAGAGAAAAGCGTGGTATACAGACTGCACAGCCCAATGAAACCCGGCGTTATTCAATAAAAATCGAAAGGCTTTCATAATGTACGAAAAAATACTGGAATTTGATTTTTCGGTTCTTGATTTTATACAGGATAACTTCGCCGACAGTTATATGGACGCTGTAATGAAAGTTATTTCTTCATCGTACTTGTTTGCGCTATGGATTATTTTGGGAATAGTGCTGATTTTTATAAAAAAGCAGCGTTTAAACGGGATTTCAATTCTATGCTCATTAGGAATTACGATTCTGTTAACCGAATTTCTTATAAAGCTTATTATTATGAGAGAGCGACCCTATCAGCTCAATGAAGCTCACGTTCTTCTCATAGCGCCGCCCATCGGTACCTCCTTCCCATCAAGCCATACCGCACTTTCCTTTGCGGTGGCAGTAGTACTTCTGCGGGTAAGCAAGCCAATAGGCATATCGGCAATTGTTTTTGCCTTGCTCGTTGGTTTTTCAAGGATGTATCTTTACGTTCATTTCCCGACGGACGTTCTTGCGGGAGCTGTTGTTGGAACGGCAATCGCAATTATTTCAACCCTTGCGGTCGGGAAAATAGCCAAGAAAATAAGCGAGAAAAAGCAAGCTGCAAACACATAAAATTACAGGTCAGCCTTTCGTGACTGACCTGTTTTTCTATTTATCTGTAAGCTTTTTAAGCCTTTCGGAAAGGCTTTTTTTTATTTTTGCAGTTTCTTCCCTGTCGGGCACAAAAATGCCTTCGGAAATTACAAGAATATCTCCCTCCGCCGCATTTTCCGAGATATTCTCCTTTCCCGTACTGAAAACCGCAGTTTCACCCGCTTCGTCCTCTGCTTCTATCACTGCAAAATCGCCCTCAAACCTATTCAGCGAATACTTCAATGTTCTTCACCTACTCCTTTTCGGTACTGATACTTAATTCTTTTCCGTCGCTTACAAATACAACATTCCCGTTCTTATCAGTTCTGTAAATTTCTATTTCAAGCTTTTTCAGCAGAGAAACAGTCTCCGCGTGCGGATGACCGTAGTCATTTCCCTCGCCTACCTCGATAACTGCATAATAGGGCGAAACTGCCTGCATAAAGACCTTTAAGCTTGAAGAAGTGCTTCCGTGGTGAGCGACCTTGATAACGTCTGCTGTAAGCTCTGCGCCGCTGTCAAGTATATCCCGCTCTGCGTCCTTGCAGATGTCGCCGCAGAAAATAAAGCTGTTGTCCCCGTGAACAAAACGCACAACTACCGAATAGTTATTAAGGTCGTCGTACTCCTTTACAGGCGCTATCATTTCAAGCCTGCCGCCGCAGATTTCAATGTTTTCTCCCGCCTCGGCATACATTACATCTATATTCTTCCGCTCGATTACGTCGATAAGCTTTTTGAAAGACGAGGTTGCGGGGATAATGCTTTCCTTCATATCCGCCATTATCACCGTTCCCACATCAAACTTATCCAGCACATAGTACATACTGCCCATGTGGTCGGAATGAGGGTGGGACATAACAACATAATCAAGCCTATCAATTTCAAGGCTGTTCAGATAGGAAACAACCGTGCTCCCGGCAGTATATTCGCCGCTGTCAATAAGCACCGAGGTTTTTCCGTCTGTAATTAGCTCGCAGTCTCCCTGCCCTACGTCTATGAAATGGACAGCGGCGCCGTTGCTCGGAAGACTTCCGTCCACCGACTCGGAAAGCCCTGCCGACTCGTATATCTGCTGCCAGCTTGGTATGCTTTCGTTGTGCCAGAAGGCTTCGTTAAGGTAAATTACTGCTGAAAAAACAACAAACAGCAGAGCAGCAACTCCGATAATTGATTTTTTCACTTTCGGGCTTATATGATGCTCCACTAACTCGTCAAAATCCTCTGCTTCCCCTGCTTCGTGCATTTTCTGCTGCCGCTTTCTGTAAGGCTCAGCCCTTTTTTCTGAAATTCTTGTTTTTCTTTCGTGCATTATTCTCTCTCGTTTTCTGTACTTTTGGTGCAGTATTTCGTCTTGCAGGGTATATGCTGTTCTTATCGGCTGGTGGAATAAGGCAATTGGAACCGTTTCCTATAAGGTCCCGCCTTTTTGCAATAATCAGCGCCTTTTCCACCAAATCCCTGTTTTCCTTTTTGTAGTATTGGAGAAGCGCCCGCTGAAGCTGCTTTTCCTCGGGCTTTCTCGGAACATATACCGGCTCAAGGGTATATGGGTCAAGACCCGTATAGAACATGGCAGTAGAAATCGTTCCGGGAGTTGGGTAAAAATCCTGCACCTGCTCGGGTCGGATACCGTGCTTTTTCAGAAATACCGCCAAGTCAACAGCGTCGTTAAGTGTACATCCCGGGTGGGAGGACATAAGATACGGCACAAGGTATTGCTCCTTGCCCATGCCCTTAGTAATATCATAGAACTTTTTCTCGAATTTCTCGTAAACCTCGATATGGGGCTTTCCCATATAGTCAAGCACCCTGTTGCTTGCGTGTTCAGGGGCAACCTTAAGCTGACCGCTTATGTGGTTGGCAATAAGCTCCTTCATAAACTCGTCGCTCTCGTCCTCCATAAGATAGTCATACCGTATTCCCGAACGGATAAACACCTTTTTAACGTTCTTTATACTGCGTATTTTTCTGAGCAGTTCAAGATACTCGGTATGGTCAACCTTCATATTCGGGCAGGGCTTCGGCGCAAGGCATTTCTTACCCTTGCAAAGTCCGTGCTGGATCTGCTTTTCGCAGGATGGAAAGCGGAAATTTGCAGTAGGACCTCCCACATCGTGGATATAGCCCTTGAAATTCGGCTTAGAAGCAAGCTCCTTTGCTTCCTCAATAACCGATTCCTCGCTTCTCGTCTGTATCCGCCGTCCCTGATGAAGAGCAATTGAGCAGAAATTGCAAAAACCGAAGCAGCCACGATTATGAATAATGGAAAACTCAACTTCCTTTATTGAGGGAACTCCGCCCTCCTTTTCGTACATAGGGTGGTAGGCTCTCATATAGGGAAGCTCGTAGGCTCTGTCAAATTCCGATTGTGTAAGGCTGCGCTGAGGCGGATTCTGCACCAGCATAACATTCCCGTGGCGCTGAACTATTGTTCTTCCGTAAACCTCGTCCTGCTCGTCGTACTGCTTGCGGCAGGATTTTGCATAGGCTTTTTTGTTCTCGCTTACTACCTCGAAGCTGTCGCACTGTACGCAGCCGAGAGGGGTATTTTCGGGCTTTGTAAGATAGCAGGTACCCCTTATATCGTGAATTTCCGAAAGCTTATCGCCTGCCTTAAGACGGTTATAAAGCTCTGTTATTGTAACCTCGCCCATTCCGTACATAAGCAGGTCTGCCCCGCTGTCAACCAGCACAGAGGGCATAACCTTATCCGCCCAGTAATCGTAGTGGGCGAAACGGCGCAAAGAAGCCTCAAGCCCGCCGATTGCAATTTCCGTATCGGGAAACAGGCTTTTAAGCCTGCGGCAATATACGGTTACAGCCCTGTCGGGGCGCTTTCCGCCCTTTCCTCCTGAGCTGTAAGCGTCGTCAAATCGCTTTTTGCCTGCAACGGTATAGTTTGAAACCATACTGTCGATATTTCCGCCTGTTACCATAAAGGCGTACTTCGGCTTTCCAAGGCGGGTAAAATCCTTGTCGGAAACGGGCTGGGCAATCATACCCACGGTACAGCCGAAGCTTTCCAGCAAACGGGAAATTATAGCGATGCCAAAGGAGGGGTGGTCAACATAGGCGTCGCCTGTTACGCATATAAAATCAAGCTGCTTTATTCCTCTTTCTTTCAGTTCCTTTTCAGAAACAGGCAAAAACGGCATAAAAACATTCCTTTCTATTTAAGAACAAAGGCTCCTATGGAAATTAATTCTCCTTATTAAGCTTTCTCTCGTACCATTCCTGCTTTGTCATAATAACCTGTCTTGGCTTACTGCCCTCAAAGGGTCCTACTACCCCGAGAGATTCCATTGTATCAATAAGTCTTGCAGCTCTGCCGTAGCCAAGCTTAAGACGGCGCTGGAGGTAGGAGGTGCTTGCCTGTCCCGCCTCGATAACCGCCTCAATTGCCTCGTCCAGCTTATCGTCGTTAAGGTCGGGACCGCCCTCGTCCTCAAAGTCGTCCTTATTGTTCTTGCTTGCCTTCTGAGCGGCAAGCTCAGCCTGCTTTTCGATTTCCTCCATAACGCTCTGGTCGTAGTCGAGGATAAAAGAATTCTTGATAAAGTCGGCTACACGCTCAACCTCCTTATCGGAAACCCAGCAGCCCTGCACACGCATAGGCTTAGGCATACCAACAGGAAAATACAGCATATCGCCCTTTCCGAGAAGCTTTTCTGCGCCTGCGCTGTCTATAATTGTACGGCTATCCACCTGTGAAGCTACCTTAAGGGCAATTCGGCTGGGGATATTCGCCTTGATAACGCCTGTTACAACATTTACCGAGGGGCGCTGGGTTGCAATTACAAGGTGCATACCTGCGGCTCTCGCCATCTGAGCGAGTCGGCAGATACTGTCCTCAACCTCGCCGGGAGAAGCCATCATAAGGTCGGCAAGCTCGTCTATAAATATGACAATCTGCGGAAGCGGCGACAGGTCTTCCCTTGTCTTTGCAAGCTTATTGTAGCCGCCTATATCCCTTACGTTGTTATCGGAGAACAATTTGTAGCGGTTCAGCATTTCGGTTACTGCCCAAGCAAGAGCGCCCGCCGCCTTTTTCGGGTCGGTTACAACGGGTATAAGCAGATGTGGTATGCCGTTATAAATCATAAATTCAACCGCCTTAGGGTCAATCATCAGCAAACGTACATCTTCCGGGGTTGACCTAAACAGAATACTCATGATAATTGAGTTTACACAGACAGACTTACCCGAACCGGTAGTGCCCGCAATAAGGATATGTGGCATTTTCGCAATATCTGCAATAACGATTTCGCCGGAAATGCTCTTTCCGAGAACTGCGCCCAGCTTGCTCTTTGTTTCACGGAACTCTGCGCTGTCCACCATTTCTCTGAAGGGTACGCTTTCAACCTTTTTGTTTGGAACCTCGATACCAACAGCCGCCTTATTCGGAATAGGCGCTTCTATGCGCACGCCGGCGGTAGCAAGATTAAGGGCAATATCGTCGATAAGTCCAGTAATTTTTGAGATTTTTACTCCGGGGGCAGGCTGTAATTCATATCGGGTTACAGATGGACCCCGGGCAGCTTCTAAGAATTTCGTTTCAACTCCGAAGCTTTTCAGGGTTTTTACAAGAATGTCCGCATTTGTTGCTATTTCTGCGTTTATATCGTCGTCCGACTGCTCGTGAACAACGTCGTTGAGCAGTTCGCAGGGCGGGAGCTTGTACTGCTCCGCAGATGAAATAATCTCGGTAAAGCGGGTCTGACCATTTTCGTCGGTTTCAAGAGCCGTGCCAAGCACCTTTTCGTTCGCTTCAGCCGCCTTGTTGCGTTCCTCCTGCTCCTTTTTGAAGTCGTTTATAGCTTCAACAATATCCGTTTCCTTCTTTTCCTCGGACTCTGGAACAATATCACGGCGGGGAGTGATTTTAATGTTCATACCAATCTCTTCGCTATGAACATTTTCAGCTGAGCCTATAAGGCTGTCGTGCTTTACAACAGGGTTAAGGCTCTTCTCGGCTGCACCTTCTTCGTCAGCAAAGAAAGGCCCGTCAGGGCTGTAAGGACCGCCCTCTGCGGGCTTACTTTCCTCGATTATTACATTGTCAAGGGTCTGCTGAACAGGCAATACCTTCTTTTTCTCAAGATTTCCCTTAAGATAATCCTTTAAGTCATTCTGAAACTCTGCGCTTTCCTTCTTCTGCTCCTCCATAGGATTAGGGATATACTTTTCCTTTTCGGCAGCAGCCTTTTTCTCCGCCTCCGTTACCTCCTGCTGAGCGTTTGTGGTAACATTTGCAATAGAAGCGAACTTCTTCGCCCGCATATCCTCCTCAGAGGTGCGCTCGGGCTGTTTGGGCTGATTTTGTCTGCTCTGCTTTTTCTGTTCACGTTCTTCCTTCTGCTTGCGGAGAGTTTCCTGTTCAATTTTTTGCAGTTCAAGCTGTACATATTCATTCTCCTCCCTGTACAGCTCTCTTTTCTCCTTGGCAAAATCCTTAGCCTTTCCGAAGGGTTTTGCAATTGCCCTCAGAAGCTCAACAAGGGACTTGTCCGTCATTATCATTACTGCCACAAAGGTAATAAGAACAAGGATAATTATAGCGCCTACCTGCCCGAAAAGAAGCAAGGGAGCGCCGAGAACAAGACCGGAAACTCCGCCGCCGTTAAGCAGTACGCCTTTATCGTAAATATAGCCTACGGTTTCGGAAAAACCTGCCTCCTCAGCCGCAGGGTCGCCTATTGAGCCAACAAAAATAACCTGCGCTGCTGCGCTCACCATAAGTAGAAGCAAAACCAGCTGCACCATACGCTTTGTAATCGTAGCCTTTGTCTTGTCTGCGGAAATCATAACCGCTATGTACATAAGGGCAGGACCCACAAAGAACGCAGTTATTCCGAACATTCCGTAAAGAAAGCTGTGAATTGCGTCCCAAGCAGAAAGATTTTCTCCCTCTGTACTGCCTATAATTGACAGCGCCGTTATAAAAACGCCTACCGCAAACATTACAACCGAAATCGTATGTCTTCGCTTTGCATTCTGACGGAGCATTTCCGCCTTTCTTTTTTCAATAAGCTCGGAGGACTGCTTTTGCGTGGTCTTTTTTCCGCCCGAAGACTTACTTTTTGTTTCCGCCATTTTAAAATTCCCTTTCCTGTCAGCCTATGTAGAAGTGTGTGCCTGTTATATTTTCATAAATTCCAGTACCTATGCACAAAATACCGAGAATTAAAGTATAAATTCCGAAAATCTTGAACTTGTCGTTCTTTATTATAAGCTTAACAAGCTTGATTGAGAGAAATCCCACAACGGCAGCTACCGCAAATCCTACTGCCAAAGGAAAAATATCAATTTCCGTTCCCGTTTCCACTACCTCTTTTATCTCAAGCAGGCTTCCGCCGAGAATTGCGGGAATACCGAGAATAAAGGAAAAGGTTACAGCAGTTTCCCTTGTAAGTCCGCAGAAAAGTCCCGCAGTTGTAGTGCTGCCCGAACGGGAAACTCCGGGGAAAAGAGCTATGCACTGGAAAAGTCCCACGGTTACAGCGTCCTTTACCGAAATGTCCTTCCCTGTTTTATAGCCCTTGACGCAGGCGTCTGAGAGGATAAGCAGGATTGCAGTAAAAATAAAGGCACAGCCCTCAAAGATTATATCCCCGTCCCCCTCAACCGAGGTGAAGAAGTCCTTGAACAGGTAAACGGGAACAAGAATAAGGGTTGCAATTATTATCATCACCATCATTCTGCGCTCGTCGTTCATATTCTTCCATGAAAACTCGCCCTTGACTATATCACGGATTGAAAGGAAAAATTCCTTGATAATTCCGAGAATTGTTTTTCCGAAGGCGATAAAAACTGCAACAAGCGTGCCGAGATGAAGCACTATTGAAATCAGCAGGCTTTCCTCACCCACATTCATAAAATGCTGTGCTACGGAAAGATGTCCCGAGCTTGAAACCGGGAGAAATTCGGTTAAGCCCTGAATTATTCCCTGAATAATAACGCTGAATATGTCCATTATGTTTTCCTTTCGCTATGTATGCAGGATTACTCCTGCTTATTTGTAGACCGAATAGGGCGAGTACCTTTTTTCAAGGTAAAGCGCCGGATTGGTTGAATAAAGGCGGCTTACAAGCTGCACGCCGTTATATTCGGAGGTTTCAAGCAGCCCGCCTTTAATCCTGTGAAATTCTCTTTTAGGGGCAGTACTGTTTACCCCATTACAGAATATGTCCTCGGGACTTATAATAGAATAAATAACCATATCATCTGCGCTCCTTCGACATAAGCCCCTTGTCGGGCTGCTCAAGAAGACCGGTTTCGGTATAAAGCTTATCCTCGGAGCAGATTTTTTCGGTTAAGGAAGCCTTAATCTCCGAACCGGTATTCTCCTGCTTTTCTTCAATCAGTCCGTAAAGGCAGTCTATCGCCTCGGAAAGCCCGCCGAGATGGTCGATAAGTCCTGATTTTACCGCAGTTTCCCCATCCACAACCGAGCCTACATCCATTACAAGCTCGTCCTTTTTCATCATGAACTCACGAAACTTTTCGGCTGAAATACCGCTGTTTCTGGTAACAAAGTTGGTTATTCTCTCCTGCATTCTGTCGAAATAGGAAAGAGTCTGGGGAACTCCAAGCACTAAACCGTTCATTCGCACGGGGTGAATGGTCATTGTAGCAGTAGGAACGATAAAGCTTTTCCTTGCGCTTACCGCTAAAGGTACTCCGATAGAGTGACCGCCGCCCACAACAATCGAAACCGTAGGAGTTTCCATTCCCGCAATAAGCTCCGCAATAGCAAGTCCTGCCTCAACGTCGCCGCCAACGGTATTGAGAATAATAAGCAATCCCTCTATATTTCTGTCCTGCTCAATAGCCACAAGCGCGGGGATAATGTGCTCGTACTTGGTGGTTTTGTTCTGAGGCGGGAGAATGTAATGTCCCTCAATCTGACCTATTATGGTAAGACAATGGATAAGATGCTTTGCATTGGGCGTGGAAATAATTCCCGTATCGGTTATGCTGCTGGGCTCAACGCTTTCATTCTGCTCTGCTTTTTCCTCGTTTTCATTCTTATATTTCATATTTATGAACATTCCTTTCCCGAAAATCTCCGAAATAAAGACTATTCGGAATTTTCCTGTTTTCAGGCAGCAGTTTTGCCGCCGCTTGAAAATAGTATAAGGAATGATTACAGAAATATACACCATAATATTATACCACAACAACGTAAGAAATGCAAATATTTTTTGAGAGGTTTTTTGTTCTTTGCGGCAATAAACCCTATGATACTGCATAATTTTCATATTATAACAACTTTTTGCCCTTAAAAAGTTGCAATTATCAGAAAAATGTGTTATAATATACCCTTGATACTATACTAATATAACTGCGGTCTGCATATAAACAATGCCTTTCGCAGTATGGCGGGTGCTTATGAGAATAATCGGAATTGACCCGGGCTACGCAATCGTCGGCTTCGGAATAATCGAATACAGCCGTTCTAAATTCACAACCATAGATTACGGCGCAATCACCACTCCCGCAGGTATGGATTTCAACGCAAGACTGCTTGAAATTTACAACGACCTTTGCTATGTTCTTGATAAATATAAGCCCGAATTTCTTGCAATTGAACGCCTTTATTTCACCACAAACCAGAAAACCGCAATTGATGTTGCACAGGCGAGAGGAATTGTGCTGCTTGCAGCAAAGCAGCGGGATATTCAGATTTTTGAATACACTCCCCTTCAGGTGAAGCAGTCCGTTACAGGCTACGGAAAGGCTGTAAAAAAGCAGGTTCAGGAAATGACCAAGAATATTCTCTCCCTTCCCGAAATCCCAAAGCCCGACGATACCGCTGACGCCCTTGCAATAGCAGTCTGCCATGCCCACTCCTACGGCTCACAGCTGAGAATAACATAAATCACGACATGAGGACTAAATGAATCAGAAAAAGCCAATCAATCCCAATTTAATGCAGATGCTTGTATCTGTTGTTGCATTTGTTGTAAATGTAATTCTGCTGATTTACATAACTAAAAAAAACAATATTCTGCAAAGCGAGATTATTACTATAGCAGGCTTATGTATAGGTCTCAGCTTCCTGCTCCCTATAATTATAAAGGCATATTATTACAGCGGAAGGTTCACCATAAAGGGTTTCAGCGCCTCCTATGCTATCAATGAATATCATCTGAACGGTTATATAAAGGGCAAATATTTATTTCTTGACGCAATTTTAAACCGTGTAAACGGTGATTTCGCCACGGCTATGGAGCTTTATGAAAAATGCCTTAAAAAAGCAACAGACAAAAGACTTCGGCTCGCCTGCTATCTTGATATAGCACGGAATATGCCCCAGTATCTCGATATTCTTCCTGCCCTTATTGACGGCTATGAGGAATTCCCCGAGGAAAGGGATATTTTTCAGAAGCTGGCAAGCTACTATATGTGGTTTGAGGGGGCAGACAGAGAGGAAGGAACCCATTGGTTCAGAAAGGTTGCAGAAAGCAGCAGCAGCTCCGAAAACCGCTCAAAAGCCTATTATTACCTTGGAATGAGGGATTATTTAAATCTGGATTTTGAGAAAGCTAAGGACTTGTTTTTAAGGTCAATTGAGCTTACCGATACTCCTCCCGCTTACCTTATTCTTGATACCGCCGTATGCTTTGCCTGCCTTGGCGATTACGAAACCGCAAGAGAATATGCAGTCGGCGCAGCGGGTATTGTTGACGATAAGAACGATATTGAATTTATTAAGGAGAAAATGGACTACATTTTCAAGGCGAAAACCGAGGCTATAAACCCCGAAACCGAGAAGCTTTTGCAGGAGCTTTCACGCAGAGAAAAGGCTGCTATGGAAGATACTGTAAAAATCGAGAATATAAGACGTGAATAACCCATAAGAAAGGAAAAAAACATAATGATATACAGTCTGCACGGCAAGCTTATTCATACTGAACAGAATCTTGCGGTAGTGGAATGCGGCGGAGTGGGCTATGCCTGTCGCACGACAGCCTATACCCTTTCCCCGCTGAAAACCGGCGAGGAAGTAACCCTGCTCACATATATGAGCGTCAGAGAGGACGCTGTTGAGCTTTTCGGCTTCGGGGACAGCACCGAGCTTAACTGCTTTAAAATGCTTATCTCCGTTTCGGGCGTAGGTCCTAAGGCGGCGCTTTCTATCCTCTCCGACCTTTCGCCGCAAAGCTTTGCTCTTTGTGTTGCAGGCGGGGACAGCAAGCTTCTTACCCGCTCACAGGGTATTGGCAAAAAAATTGCAGACAGAATAATACTGGAGCTTAAGGATAAGCTTTCGGGACAGCTTGAAAATATCTCAAAGGAAACCTTTGCCGAGCTTTCGGGGGCTGCCGTTCCCGCAGGAAACAATGCTGCCGAGGCGGTTTCTGCTCTGGTTGTTCTCGGCTTTACAAATGCACAGGCGCAGAAGGCTCTTTCCGGGCTTTCTCCCGACCTTTCGGTTTCCGAAATGGTAAAAGAGGGGCTTAAGCGCCTTGGCGGAAACTGATTTAAACAGGAGAATTTACAATGATTGAAATGAACAGCAGCGAGGAGCGCAGCTCACGCCTTATCGAACCCGAGCTTACTCCCGCAGACGTTGATATAGAATATAGCCTTCGTCCTAAGCATCTGAACGAATATATCGGGCAGGACAAGGTAAAGGAAAACCTGAAAATATTCATTGAAGCTGCGAAGGCAAGAGGAGAAAGCCTTGACCACGTTCTGCTTTACGGACCTCCGGGGCTTGGAAAAACCACGCTTGCAGGCATAATTGCCAACGAGATGGGCGTAAATATTAAAATAACCTCGGGCCCCGCAATTGAAAAGCCCGGCGACCTTGCAGCCCTGCTCACAAACCTTAAGGACGGAGACGTTCTCTTTATCGACGAGATACACCGTATTTCAAGGCAGGTTGAGGAGGTTCTCTACCCTGCCATGGAGGACAATGTTCTTGATATTATAATAGGTAAAGGACCTTCCGCCCAGTCCATACGCATTGACCTGCCGAAATTCACCCTTGTAGGCGCAACCACCCGTGCGGGTCAGCTTACAGGCCCGCTTCGTGACCGATTCGGCGTAATTCAGCGCCTTGAGCTTTATACTGAGGAGCAGCTCTGCGATATTATAATGCGCTCCTCTGTTATCCTCTCTATCCCTACGCAAAAGGACGGAGCTGCGGAGCTTGCAAAGCGTTCAAGGGGTACTCCCCGTATTGCAAACAGACTTTTGAAGCGTGTTCGTGACTTTGCGGAGGTAATGGGGGACGGAAAAATAACAAAGGAGCTTACAGATATTGCCCTTGACAGGCTTGAAATCGACAAATTAGGGCTTGACAGCCTTGACAGGCGTATGCTTACTATGATAATCAAGGGCTATAACGGCGGGCCAGTTGGACTTGACACCCTCGCTTCTGCCCTCGGCGAAGAAGCGGTTACTCTTGAGGACGTATGCGAGCCTTTTTTAATGCAGCTTGGCTTTATTGCAAGAACACCCAGAGGCAGAACCGCAACCGCCCTTGCCTACAAGCACTTGGGACTTGAGCAGATGGGGCAGCAGACTTTCTGAAAAGGAGCTATTTTATGGGAAGATTATTCGGAACAGACGGAGCAAGAGGAGTAGCGGTAACAGAGCTTACCTGCGAGCTTGCTATGAACATAGGAAAAGCGGCGGCAATTGTGCTGACAAAGCATAAAACCGCAGGAAGCCGGGCGAGAATACTTATCGGCAAGGACACAAGAGTTTCCTCGGATATTCTTGAAGCCGCCCTTATTTCGGGAATTATGTCGGTAGGTGCAGACGTGGAGCTTCTCGGGGTAGTGCCTACCCCTGCGGTTGCCTATCTTGTAAGATTTTTCGACGCTGACGCAGGCGTTATGATTTCCGCTTCGCATAACAGCGTTGAATATAACGGAATAAAGCTTTTCTCAGGCTCGGGTTTCAAGCTTCCCGACGAGGTTGAAAATGAAATTGAAGCCCTTATTCTCGACCACCCGGAGGATATTACGCTTGCAAGCGGAACATCCGTAGGACGGGTTAAGAGACTTGATAATGCGGTTTCGGAGTATGTAAAACACATTATTTCAACTGCAAACACCGACGTTAAGCACCTTAAGGTGCTTGCAGACTGTGCAAACGGCAGCGCAAGCGCTACTGCACGGGATATTTTCACACGACTTAACGTGGACTTCGATATAATAAACGCAGAGCCCGACGGCTGCAACATAAATGAGAAATGCGGCTCGACCCATATCGACCTAATGGCAGATATGGTGAAAAATAGCGGCTACGACTTGGGAGTTGCATTCGACGGAGACGCAGACCGCTGCCTTGCCGTTGACAGCACGGGAAAAATCATAGACGGGGATAAGCTTATTGCAATCCTTTCCAACAATATGAAAAACAAGGGAACTCTTAAGAACAATACGGCGGTAGTTACCGTTATGAGCAATCTTGGGTTTCACAAATATATGGAAACAAACAGCCTTAAAACCGTATGCACGGCGGTTGGCGACAGGTATGTGCTTGAAGAAATGCTGAAAAACGGCTATAATATAGGCGGAGAGCAGTCGGGACATATTATTTTCCTTGACTACGCCACAACAGGCGACGGTCAGCTTACCGCAGTTCAGCTTATCTCCTATCTTGCGGAAAGCGGCGAGAAGCTTTCCGACCTTGCGGCACAGTTTACCGACTACCCCCAGCTGCTTCTGAACGTTAAAATCACAGAGGACAAAAAAGGACACTGGAACAAAAACGAGAACATACTCGCTTCTATAAAAACCGCAGACGAAGCAACGGAAGGCAGACTTCGCATACTTATAAGAGAAAGCGGAACAGAGCCGTTGGTAAGAGTTATGCTTGAGGGTGAGCGGGGCGATGAGGTTGAGTATTACGCTAATCTTATTGCAGATACCGTAAGAAAAGAGCTTTGCTGAAAGGAATATACCATGGCTAAACTTCAATGCGAACTAAGAGGCAGATTTGACGCTATTGTAAATACAATTGAAAGCGGTATTGTAAATTCCGGCATAAGCGCAAGCAAGGAGGATTCTTCCAGCTTTTACGGCGAAAATTCCCGCTGCACCGTGCTTGTTTTCGAGCGTTACAGTATGCTTGGCGACAACCGTGTAAGCCTTAACGTAACACTTTACGAAACAGGCGACCACATATATATGAGCGCAATCGCCGCGGGCGGAAGTCAGGCTATGCTGTTCAAGATTAACACCTTCGGAGAAAGCGCCTTTCTTGACGTACTGAAAAAGATAATAAAGCCATTTCAACTTTATTGATAAAGGAATTTAAAGAATGAGAATTGCAGACAACTGGCAGGATTATCGTCTTATTGACGCATCGGGCGGAGAACGTCTTGAACGCTGGGGCGACATTACCCTTATACGTCCCGACCCGCAGATAATCTGGGAAAACCCTTCCCCTGCCCCCGAATGGAAAACGGCTCACGCAAAGTACAACCGTTCTTCCTCCGGCGGCGGCTCCTGGGATTACAGGAAGAGGTTTTCCGAAAGCTGGACAATAAAATACAAAGACCTTACCTTTATGGTAAAACCCACAGGCTTCAAGCACACCGGACTTTTCCCTGAACAGGCGGTGAACTGGGACTACTGCGATAAGCTTATACGAGGCGCAGGCAGAGAAATAAACGTTCTCAACCTTTTTGCCTATACAGGCGGCGCTACCCTTGCCTGCGCCAATGCAGGAGCTAAGGTCTGCCACCTTGACGCAGTAAAGGGTATGGTTGACTGGGGAAAGGAAAACGCAAGGCTCAGCGGTCTTTCCGATAAGCCGATTCGCTGGATAACCGACGACGCTATGAAATTCCTCGGCAGAGAAATCCGCAGAGGAAACAAGTACGACGGAATTATCCTCGACCCGCCAAGCTACGGACGGGGAACAAACGGCGAAATGTGGAAGCTGGAGGACTGCATTTACGAGCTTATGCAAAGATGCACCGAGGTACTCTCGGAAAAGCCCCTTTTCCTGCTGCTGAACAGCTACACAACAGGGCTTTCTCCCTCTGTTATGGCATACCTGCTGTATATGACAGTAGGAAAAAAATACAAAATAAAGGTAGAAGCGGAGGAAATCGCACTTCCCGTTGACAGAACGGGACTTGCAATTCCCTGCGGAAATACGGCTATCGTACACTTTGAATAAAGGCGCGAATATATGAATATTATTGAAGTTAAAAATCTTGAATTTGAATACAGAACCTATGACGAAGACGGAAATATAACCGAATGCAATAAGGTTTTGAAAGGCATTGACCTTGAAATTCCGCAAGGGCAGTTTGTTGCGGTTTTAGGGCATAACGGCTGCGGAAAATCCACCCTTGCAAAGCATTTTAACGGCATACTCTCCCCTACCTCGGGAAAGGTTTTCGTTAAGGGAATTGACGTTTCCGACGAGGAGCATATTTTTGATGTGCGGCAGACGGTTGGAATGGTTTTCCAAAACCCCGACAACCAGCTTGTAGCTACCGTTGTTGAGGAGGACGTTGCATTCGCTCTCGAAAATCTGGGCGTACCTCCCGAGGAAATACGCCGCAGAGTTGACGAAGCGCTTAAAACCGTAAATATGTACGACTATCGGGAACATTCTCCCCACCAACTTTCCGGCGGACAAAAACAGCGAATTGCAATTGCAGGCGTGCTCGCTATGCGCCCCGATTGTATAGTGCTGGACGAGCCTACCGCTATGCTTGACCCTAAGGGCAGGCAGGAGGTTATGAAAACCATAAAGCTGCTGAACAGCCAGGGAGTTACCATTGTTCTCATCACCCACTATATGGACGAGGCAGTTCAGGCGGGGCGGGTTATCGTAATGGACGACGGCAAAATCATTATGGACGACGTTCCGAAAAAGATTTTTGCTCAGGTAGAAAAGCTGAAAGAACATTCCCTTGACGTTCCGCAGGTTACGGAGCTTATGTACGAGCTGAAAAAAAGCGGCGTGAACGTACCGGTTGACGCACTTACTGAGCAGGAATGTGCACAGGAACTGCTGAAATTAAAGCACGGAAAGCTTACTGCAAAAAAAGAGGAAGAAAAGGAAAACGCAAAAGGAATTAACAGCGAGGTTGCCGCTGAGATACGAAATCTCACCTACAAATACAGCGTTGGAACGCCCTTTGAGTCAACTGCTGTTGATAACGTAAGTCTTGCAATCAACAAGGGGGAATTTATCGGCGTTATCGGCCACACCGGAAGCGGAAAATCCACACTTATACAGCACCTTAACGGGCTTCTAAAGCCAACCTCGGGAGATATCCTTATAAACGGCAAGAATATCTGGGACAAGGACTCGGATATACGCTCGGTTCGCTTTATGGCGGGGCTTGTTTTCCAGTATTCCGAGTATCAGCTTTTTGAGGAAACGGTTTACAAGGACATAGCCTACGGTCCTAAGAATATGGGGCTCAGCGAGGAGGAAACGGACAAGCGGGTGCGTGAAGCGGCGCAGGATATGGGGCTTGACGAGGAGCTTTTAAACCGTTCGCCCTTCGACCTTTCGGGTGGACAGAAGCGAAGAGCCGCTCTTGCGGGTGTAATCGCAATGAAGCCCGAAATCCTTATTCTGGACGAGCCTGCCGCAGGTCTTGATCCTAAGGGAAGAGATACGGTACTTGACGAAATATACGAATATCACAAGAACTCGGGCACGACTATACTGCTGGTATCCCACTCAATGGAAGATATTGTAAAATACGCTGACAAGGTTCTTGTAATGAACAGAGGCAGA
The DNA here is from genome assembly GCA_051882315.1 of Ruminiclostridium sp. Taxonomy (GTDB): domain Bacteria; phylum Bacillota; class Clostridia; order Oscillospirales; family Ruminococcaceae; genus Ruminiclostridium_E. Next base: position 14,707 of record JBJERM010000259.1, on the reverse strand, counting down.
CTTTTCTGCTTTGAAGAAACCGACCAGGTTTTCAGCCGTGCAAGAGAGCTGGAGCAGGTAGGACTTGGCATACCGCAGATAACCCGCCTTTCCCACATACTGGCGGAAAAGGATATGAACCTTGGAGAAGATATATATACGATTGATAGAGCAAAGAAAAGGATTCTGGAGATTATAAATGCTTAAGGATATTACTATCGGACAGTTTTTCCCCGGCAACTCGGTTATTCACCGTATGGACAGCCGCTTTAAAATTGTCCTTGACATAATTTATGTTGTTATGCTGTTCGTAGCTTCTAATTTCTACGGACTTGCAATTGCGGGAATTTTCATTATAATGGCTTATGCGGTTTCGGGAGTAAGCTTTAAGATGATGCTTAAAAGCTTAAAGCCGATTATCCCGATTATCCTGTTTACGGCGATACTCAATATGCTTTTTGTTAAGGGTGATGAAGCGCCCCTTGTTAGCTTCTGGATTATAAGCATTTACTGGAAGGGCATTGAAACCTCCCTGTTTATGATAACGAGAATTATATTTCTTATTATAGGAATGTCACTTCTCACATACACCACCTCCCCTATCGTGCTTACCGACGCTATTGAAAGCCTGCTTTCCCCGCTTAAGAAGGTTAAGTTCCCTGTGCATGAGCTTGCTATGATGATGACTATTGCACTAAGATTTATACCTACTCTTATCGAGGAAACGGACAAGATAATGATGGCACAGAAAGCAAGAGGCGCAAATCTGGACAGCGGCGGGCTTTTAAAGCGGGCAAAGGCTATGGTGCCTATTCTTATTCCTCTTTTCGTAAGCGCCTTCAAGCGGGCAAACGAGCTTGCAACCGCTATGGAGTGCCGCTGCTACCGTGGAGGAGAGGGACGGACAAGGCTTCGCAAGCTTAAATCGGGAACAATTGACTATATGGCAACAGGTCTTGTTCTCTGCGTTTTCGGCTTTGTTATAATCAACAATATTGTTTTTTAGGAGATATTTATGCGAAATCTCAGGGTAGGGATTGCATACAACGGCAGCGCTTACCACGGCTGGCAAAGACAGGATAACGGAATTACGGTTCAGCAGATAATTGAAGAAAGTATGAGCCGTATTTTAGGGCAGGAAGTGGTTGTTCACGGCTGCTCCCGTACAGACGCAGGGGTTCACGCAAGGGAGTTTTACTTTACAGCCTCAGTTGACAACGGTATTCCCTGCAGCGGCTTTATAAAAGCTATGAACGGACTTCTTCCCGATGATATAGCGGTTCTGTCCTGCGAGAACGTTCCAATGGATTTTCACGCAAGATTTTCAGCTAAAGGCAAGGAATACCTATACCTTGTGAACAACAGGAATATAAAAGACGTTTTCAGAAACGGAATGGCGCTTACCTATCCCCTGCACATTGAGGAAAAACGGCTTGACAGGGCGGCAAAACTTTTTATAGGAGAGCATGATTTCGGTGCATTCTGCAAAGCGGAAGCCAAGGAGCATCTTAAATCAACCGTAAGAACTGTATATGATTTTAAGGTTATCCGAAATGGCGACGATGTTGAATTTTATGTAAGCGGAAACGGCTTTCTACACAATATGGTGCGAATTATGGTAGGAACGCTTATTTATATAAACGAGGGCAAACGGACAGAAAAAGATATTACCGCTGCAATAGAAACGGGAAACCGTGAGCTTGCGGGAAAAACCGTTCCGCCCTGCGGACTTTATTTGAACAAGGTTATATACTGAATACAGGAAAGGAGGCTTTTCAATGAAGGTTCCCGAACAACCCCAGAGTCAGGAAGTTCAGCCTCAGCAGCAGAATAAAACAGAAGTAAAAAAACGGGAAAAGAACGTAAACCTTACGAGCTACCGCAAAAAGCGTCAGCGCAGAAAGCGTATAATAAAGCTTACTGCAATAACAGTCGGAATAGCGGCGTTTCTGTTTGTATGGTTCAACGCAGATGAGATTTTTGAGCCGCTGAGAGGAATTGCATCAAAAATAGAAACAAAAACCTCCTATTCGGTTGGCTTTCCCGTAACTCTTCCGGGAAGTACAGAGTACTCCTTCAAGCAGTTCGGTGACAGCTTTTCCCTGCTTACCGACACATATCTTTACACCTACGAAACAACGGGCGAGCAGATTTACGCTCTTAAGCACGGTTACAGCCACCCTGTTCAGGTCACAAGCTCTAAGCGTATTATGCTTTTTGACAAGTCGGCTTACAGCTTTGCGGTTTACAGCAAAACAAGCCTTATTTACGAAGAAAAGCTTTCGGATAAGATAATGTACGCAGCGGTAGGAGATAACGGGCTATATGCAGTAGTTACCGATTCCCCACGATATTCAAACGTACTCTATATATACGACGACGGCGGAAACTGGAAATATACGAAGAAATTTGCGGACGAAAATATTATGCAGGTCTGCTTTACAGGCAGCAGCGAGCATATTATAGTATCAACAATAAGCGTTGAAAACGGCGAAATTCTTACCAACTACTATAAATACTCAATCCGTGATACCGATGGTTATGTCTGGAAATATACCTTCAGCGGCAACAGCCTTCCCTGCGGAATGTACGCAGATAAGGAAAGGGTATTTTCTGTCTGCGACAATACGGTTATTTCTCTTAAATGCGACGACGGCTCTCTACTGGGTGAATACCGTTACAACGGTACGCTTAAGGACTTTGATTTCTCTGAGGATTTGTGCATAATCCAGTACAACGAAACCTCAACCAACAAAAACAATCTCCTTGCGCTGGACACTTCGGCTCAGCCACTTTCGATGCAGACGGTATCCTCTGCAGCGGTAAGAATACAAATCTACGGCGACAGCGTATATGCTCTTGACGGAGCAAACCTGAAAAAATACGATTCGGGGCTTGCTTCTGAGCAGGACAGACTTGTACTCCACGAGGACTATACCGACTTTATAAAAATCGGTTCAGAGGTTTTCCTGCTGGGATATGATACAGTAAATTATTCAGTATTCTGATATTAGAAAGGATTAATTAATGGGCAGCGAATTTTTCTGGTTTTACGATGTTCTTCTTGTGGCTATTGTAATCGCTATGGTTTTCAAAGGCTCAAAGAAGGGCGCAGTTGCGGTGCTGATAAGCGCTGTTTCGGCTATAATTTCATTCTTACTCGCCTTTATATTCTGCGGTCCCGTTTCAGACGGGATTTACGTAAGCTTTATTGAAAAACCGCTTAAGGGATATATCGACGAGCAGTTTGAAAATGCGGTGGATATTGAGATTATTAAAGGACTATCCGATATTGATATGAACAAGGCGGTTATAGGCGGAAAGTATCTGTCCGAAACCGAGGTTTCCTTTGATGAAAAAAACAACGTTATTATCGACCTGTCCTCGGTTGACCTTTCGGCAACGGGAGCGAAGGAGGCTGACCTTTCGGTATTCGGAATCGGAGAAGATTTTGACTATGGAACCGTTAAAATCGGCAATATTACTGTTACTAAGGACGAATACGAAAAATACGGACTTGGAAATATCGTCCTTGCCCATGCTCTTGCCGCAAACCTTGAATCGGGAAGTCTTTTTGAAGCTTTTGAGGCAGTAGGCGTAAAAATCTCGGAAGTGCTTCCTATCGGCTTCGGTAATTTCGGCGAAAAGGTATCCGAGGGCAGAGGAGATTCGGTTTACAGCCTTGTGCTTTCGGTTATCTACTCGGGTACAAGCGGCTTCGGAAGCGGTATTTTAAGCGACGTTATTGACCCGATTGTGCTTGTTCCACTGAAAATTATCGTTTTCCTTGTAATTTTTGCGGTGCTTATGCTTATTCTGAGTATTATTGCACAGGCAGCCAAGCTTATAAACAGGATTCCTGTTATCTCTTCCGTGAACGCGCTTCTTGGTGCAGTTCTGGGCTTTGCGGAGGCTGTCATAATTCTTATGATAATAAGCTTTGTAATACGCTTTATAATTTCAGCAAGCGACTCTCTTGTATTCCTCAATGAACAGACCATAGAAAAAACAATGATTTTCAGGCATATATATAATCTCGACCCGCTGAAGCTTCTTAGCGGCAGCCTGACATAAAGATAATAACATAAGAAAGGAAAAAGTTTATGATGATGTGTTCAAAATGCCATAAGCGACCGGCTGTTGTGTTTATGTCGGGAATGAATGGCAATCAGAAATTTGAGAACGGATACTGCCTTGTGTGTGCAAAGGAGCTTGGCATACCACAGATAGACAGCTATCTCAAGCAAATGGGTATATCCGACGAGGACTTTGAAAACAGCGTGAATATGCTTTTCGGGGAACCTTCCGAGGACGGTATTGAGGATATAACCGATGAGGATATTTCCGACGAGGATAACGAGGATGAGGACAGCGTTGACGGCTTTAAAACCGGGGGAGCAGGTACTATGCCCGCTTTCTTGCAGCAGTTCTTCGGAGGAATACGAAACAGCGGAAATCAACCTACTGCACCCAAAGAGGAAGAAAAAGAAAACAGCGACAGCAAGAAAAAGGATAAGGACAAGAATAACAAGAACAAAAAGAGAAAATTTCTCAATACCTTCTGCACCAACCTTACCGACCGTGCCAAGGAGGGTAAGCTTGACAGAATTATCGGTAGAGACAAGGAAATTGAGCGGGTTATTCAGATTCTTTCCCGCCGTACCAAGAACAATCCCTGTCTTATCGGCGAACCCGGCGTTGGTAAAACAGCTATCGCCGAGGGTATCGCTCAGAAAATCGTTTCGGGTGACGTTCCTTTCAGACTTCAGGACAAGGAGCTTTATCTTCTCGACCTTACCGCCCTTGTTGCGGGAACCCAGTTCCGAGGACAGTTTGAAAGCCGTGTGAAGTCCCTTATAGAGGAAATCAAGACTGCGGGGAATATAATCGTATTCATTGACGAGGTGCATAATCTTGTTGGCACGGGCGACAGCGAAGGCACTATGAATGCGGGCAATATGTTCAAGCCTGCTCTTTCAAGGGGCGAAATGCAGGTTATCGGCGCCACAACCTTTAACGAATACCGCAAGTATATCGAAAAGGACAGCGCTCTTGAGCGCCGTTTCCAGCCTGTAACTGTCCTTGAGCCTACCGTTGATGAAACTACCGAGCTTTTAAAGGGAATAAAGGGCTACTACGAGGAGCACCACAAAATAAAGATTGACGATTCCCTGCTGCGCCCCTGCGTAACCCTTTCGGAAAGATATATAACCGACCGCTATCTCCCCGACAAGGCAATCGACCTGCTGGACGAGGCTTCCGCCTGCGCAAGCATAAAGAACGAGGATCTTACTGCCTTTGAAAAATGCACCCAAAAGGCAAAGGAGCTTGAAAGAGCGGAAACCGAGCTTATGGAGAATACGGAGGCTATCGACTACGAAAAGCTTGCTGAAATAAAGACCGAAAAGGCAAAGAACGACGAGGAATTGAAGCGGCTTGAACCTCTCATTGAAAAGGCTCACCTTACCGCCGCAGACCTTTCTACCGTTATTGAAATGTGGACGGGTATTCCTGCACAGAAGATAATGGAAACCGAGTTCAAGAAGATAGCTAAGCTTGAAACAATTTTAAAGCAGAAGATTATCGGGCAGGACGAGGCATGCGAAAAGGTTGCTGCTGCAATAAAAAGAACAAGGGTTCAGCTTACCACAAAGCGCAGACCAGCTTCCTTTATTTTCGTAGGACCTACGGGAGTGGGAAAGACCCAGCTTGTAAAGGTGCTTGCCGAGGAGCTTTTCAGCGGCGTTGAGCCTCTTATCCGCCTTGATATGTCGGAATATATGGAAAAGCACAGCGTTTCCAAAATCATCGGCTCACCTCCGGGATATGTGGGCTTTGACGACGCAGGACAGCTTACCGAAAAGGTTCGCCGCCGCCCCTACTCTGTTATTCTCTTTGATGAAATCGAAAAGGCGCACCCGGACGTTATGAATATACTCCTGCAAATCCTTGACGAGGGCAAGGTGAACGACTCCCACGGCAGAGCGGTAAATTTTGAGAACACGATTATCTGTATGACCTCAAACGCAGGCTCAGCCGACGGTACAACGGGAATGGGCTTCGGCAAGACAGTAAGCGATATGTCAAAGGAAAAGGCTATGAAGGCGCTGAGAGACTTCCTGCGGCCCGAGTTTTTAGGCAGAGTTGACGAGGTTGTTGTTTTCTCTCCCCTTACCGTGGAGAACTATGCGGATATTGCAAAGCTTATGCTTTCCGAAACTACGGAAGCCCTTGCGGAGAACGGAATTACCCTTAAAATCAGGGCTAATGCATACAAATATATTGCAGAAAAAGCTCACGGCGGAAAGTACGGCGGCCGTGATATAAGAAAGGTTATCCGTGAAGAAGTCGAAGACAAAATCGCAAACCTTATCATTGAAAGCGAGAATACTCCGCCCACGGAAATCACCCTTTCTACCGACAAGAATGGAATTACGGTAAAGTAATATGAAAACTGCAATCATCACAGGCGGAAGCGGAGCGATAGGAAAAGCTCTTGTAGCGGAGTTTTCAAAGGATTACAGCGTAATTTTTACCTACTGCAATCACAGGGAGAAAGCGGAAGAAATCGCAAAGGAATACGGCGCAGAGGCAGTTAAATGCGACCTGTCAAAGCCCGCTGAAATCGCCGCCCTCTCCCCTTTTCTGGACAGCTGCTCCCTGCTTATAAACAATGCGGGAATTTCACAGATTAAGCTTTTTACGGATATTACCGACGAGGACTGGGAGAGAATGCTTGCCGTTGACCTTTCGGGGGCATTTTACCTCACAAGAGCCGTTGTTCCATCAATGATACGGCGCAAAAGCGGCTCGATAATCAATATTTCCTCTGTCTGGGGCGTTCACGGTGCTTCCTGCGAAACCCATTATTCCGCCGCAAAGGCGGGACTTATCGGGCTTACAAAGGCGCTTGCAAAGGAACTGGGACCCTCGGGAATACGGGTGAACTGCATAGCGCCGGGAGTTATTGAAAGCGAGATGAACGCCTGCTTTTCAAAGGAGGAAATGGATGGGCTTATTGAAGCTACTCCCCTTTGTAAAATCGGAACTCCAAAGGACGTTGCCCTTGCGGCAAGATTTTTTGAAAGCAGCGAGTTTTCCTGCGGACAGGTGCTTGGCGTTGACGGCGGATTTTATTAATCGACAAATAAGTATCAAAAAGCTGAAAAAAGCCTCTTTAAATCTGCAAAAGGGGCTTTATTTTTCTGCTGTAATGAGGTATAATGAGTATATATCTTAAAAAGGAGATAGTAATGGACAAATTTAACGAACTTCGCAAAACCTACAGTGAATTTATTTACCACGGATATGAAATAGACGAAACCGGCTTTTCCTTTCATTTCTCAATAGGCGAATATCATTTCAACCCCGGCTGGAAGTGGAACGGCTGTTTTGACAAAGCCCTGCTCCACAACAAGCTTATCGAATACATAGTTTTTTCAATCGGCATGGCGGAGCTTGTAAGCTACTGGAAATGCGCCTGCCCGCCTGTTGTTACCGTAAAATGCGGGTGGCTTGACGAGAGGCAGATAAAGTGGTGGAAAAAGCTTTACTTCAACGGACTTGGAGAATTTTTCTACCGTAACGGGATTGAAACCGACATTGACAGCTTTATGGATATAAGACCCGTAAGCAGTAAAAAGGAGACTTTTACGGACTGCTTCAAGGGCGAAAGAAAGGGCGCTCTTATTCCCGTGGGCGGTGGAAAGGACAGCGTTGTTACTCTTGAACTGCTCAGCGGAATGAAGGAGAATAACCTCTGCTATATTATCAACCCAAGAGGCGCTACTCTTGGCTGCGCAGAAAGAGCGGGCTACCCCAAAGAAAGGATAATCGGACTCAGCCGCAGTATCGACAAGGAGCTTCTTGCACGGAATGCGGCGGGCTGGCTTAACGGGCACACGCCCTTTTCTGCAATTGTAGCCTTTTCAAGCTATCTTGCAGCGGTTATTACGGGCAAAAAATATATTGCTCTCTCCAACGAAAGCAGCGCCAATGAGTGCAACGTAAGCGGCACAAAGGTAAATCACCAGTACAGCAAAAGTACGGAATTTGAGCGGGATTTCAGAGAATACTGCGGCGAATACTTCCTGAAGGAGCCGGTTTATTTCAGCCTGCTGCGACCCTGGAGCGAGTGGCAGATTACCGCAAAATTCGTTGAAATCGGGAAGTATCTGGACGTTTTCCAGAGCTGCAATTTAGGCTCGAAAACCGACGTATGGTGCGGAAAATGCGCTAAGTGCCTTTACGTTTACATTATGCTATCCGCTTTTCTTGATGACGAAAAGCTTATCGGAATTTTCGGCTCGGATATGCTGGATAACCCGGAATTTTCGGAAATGTTCCGTGGGCTTGTGTTCGCCGATTTTACAAAGCCCTTTGAGTGCGTGGGAACACGGGCGGAAATACGGCTTGCCCTTTATAGGGCATATCAGCGCCGCAAAAACGGAAAGCTTCCCCTGCTTTTAAAGGAATATATCGCCGAAAACCCGGAGGAACCCGAAAATCTGGACAACTTCTTTGACGAGGACAACTTTGTTCCCGATGAATTTATCGGGCTTTTAAGAAAGGAACCGAAAGATGCTGAATAAACTGAATGACTTTTTTAAGGGCAGGCGGGTGCTTATTCTCGGACTTGGAAGAGAGGGGCGCTCTACCCTTGATATTCTGAAAAAAATTAACTGCCATATCGGCATTTCTGACAGAAATCTTACTGTTACCAATGAAATAGCAAAATATGAGCTTTACGGCGGCGAAAATTATCTTGACTGCCTTGACAAGTTCGATATAATTATGAAAAGCCCGGGAATAGCACTTTTAGACAAGGTTTCCCCCGAAGTTAAAGCTAAAATCACAAGTCAGACCGACCTGCTGCTACGCTTCTGCGAGAATAAAATCGTAGGAATTACGGGAACTAAGGGAAAGTCCACCACATCAAGCCTTACCTGCCATATTCTGAAAAGCTGCGGGCTTGACGCCGTTCTTATCGGAAATATAGGAATACCGCCCCTTGATAAAATCTCCGAGTTTAACAGCAACACTATAATCGTCTGCGAAATGTCCTGCCACCAGCTTGAATATGTAAAGGCTTCTCCTGATATTTCCGTGCTTCTGAACGTTTTCGAGGAGCACCTTGACCACTATGTGGATTTTGCCGCATACAAAAGCGCAAAGGAAAATATATACAGGTACGCAAGCCCCGAGGATATTCTGATTATCAACAAGGAGCTTGTAAAAAGCGGTATTTCCCCGAAAATTATTACAGCAAGCCTTACGGATAAGGCAGATATTTACCCCGATGAAGAAATACTGCACATAAACGGCTCGGACTACAATATTCCGGAGATAAAGACATCACTTCTCGGCAGACACAACCTTTACAATATCGGTATTGCGGCTTGTATCGGAGAGCTTTTCGGCTGTAAAAAGGCGGATATTCTTAAAGCCGTTGAAAGCTTTAACGGTCTTCCCCACCGTCTTGAAAGCGTGGGATATGTGAATGGAGCGCAGTATATCAACGACAGCATAAGCACCTGCCCCAGTACCGCAATCGCCGCTGTAAAGGCGTTTGACAAGACCGACACTCTTATAATAGGCGGAATGGACAGAGGGATTGATTACAGCGAGCTTGTTTCCTTTATAAACAGCAGCGATATTGAGAATATAATACTGCTGCCGGACAGCGGCTATCGAATTTACCCGGAGCTTGACTGCACAAAAAGAAATATAGTCAAGACGGCTGACCTTGCGGAGGCGGTTGCGACTGCCAAAAAAGTAACAAAAATACGCTGCATACTCTCCCCTGCGGCGGCAAGCTACGGCTTTTACAAGAATTTTGAGGAACGGGGAGAGCATTTCAGAAAGCTTGTAAACGAATAAATATTTTGCGGCTGATGTTTTTTCATCAGCCGCATTTTTACTTTCTGCCTTGTCATATACGTCCCTTTCTTTTCATAATATTGAGAGAAAACATTATACTAAACTTTAATCAACCTGTTGACAAATCCGACAGCTATAATTGCATCACTCTTCGTCAAGCTGCCTTGACTGGCATCAGCCAGCCTGCGGCAGCTTTCCTCGATTGACACAATTCTATCAGCCGTCTTTGTCTACAGAACGATTAAAGATTAGTATTAATCTTAAAGGAAAGGAAAGGTACGGAAAATGAATGAATATCTTCCCGAAGGAGAGCTTATAAGGCAGGAGGCTAACCTATTACATACAGGAAGCATATCCGCAATCGAGGAATGTATCAAGAAAGGGACAATAGTTGAAGCGGTTTGTATTCTCTGCGACAGCAGCCACAACCTTATAGTGGATTTAGGCTTTATAAAGGGAGTCGTGCCAAGAACTGATGGAGCTGTCGGCATAGAAAGCGGCGCTACAAGAGATATTGCTCTTATTTCAAGGGTGAACAAGCCTATCTGCTTCAAGATAACAGGAATTACCCGTGACGAAACGGGACGTCGGGTTGCGCTTCTCTCACGAAAGGCGGCGCAGGAGGAATGTATAAGAAATTATATTTGCAGGCTGCGCTGCGGGGATATTATCGGCGCTAAGGTAACTCACATGGAGCAGTTCGGGGCTTTTGTTGACATCGGCTGCGGTATTCCCTCCCTTATTCCTATCGACCTTATCTCGGTTTCGAGAATTTCCCACCCTGCCGACAGATTTACAGTTGGTCAGTCAATAAAAGCCGTTGTTAAGTCAATTGAAAACGATAAAATAACCCTTTCCCACAAGGAGCTTTTAGGCACATGGCAGCAGAATGCAGACAGCTTTTCCCCAGGAGAAACGGTAACGGGAATTGTCCGTTCAATAGAGAATTACGGAATTTTTGTTGAGCTTAAACCTAATCTTGCGGGACTTGCGGAGCTTAAGAGCGGGGTTAAGGTAAACAGCAAGGTAAGCGTTTATATAAAGGCTATTATCCCCGAAAAAATGAAGATAAAGCTTATAATCGTTGACAGCTTTGAGGCGGAGAAAATAAAAAAGCCGCCTGTGTTCGACTACTACATTTCGTCGGGCAGCATAGGCAGCTGGAAGTATTCAACCGATACGGCTGATAAGGTTATAATTACTGATTTTTAAGGCTATACCGCATGATTATTGTCGTGCGATTGCGCCGTCAGATTTTTCGTCAGATTGTATAAATTGAGTGCAGGCGGGCTGGCGCCCGTCAAACGAAATTTATGCAAGATGGCGGAAAAGATGCAAGCAAGCGTGCGGCAAAGCGTTAGCCGTTAATCGTGCGGTATTGCCTTAATCTTTTTGCGGTACTGGAACGCAGCTTGTTCCATCTTGTTATCGCCGAACTCGTAATAAACCCTGTCCTTAATTTTGTCGGGCAGGTACTGCTGCTCCACATAATGGTTGGGATAATCGTGGGGATAGAGATAGTGCTGACCCTTCACGCCTGCACCCTCTCCGTCACAATGAACGTTCTGCAGATGTCGGGGAAAATCTCCCGTAATCCCCGCTTCTACGTCCTGTATTGCCTTGTTAATTGCAAGGTAGGCACTGTTGGACTTGGGAGATGTGGCGAGAAGAACCGTAGCCTCCGCAAGAGGTATACGGGCTTCGGGAAAGCCTAACTGTAAGGCGCTGTCAACGCAGGCTTTTACAATTGTGATTGCAGCAGGATAAGCAAGTCCTACGTCCTCGCAGGCGATTACAAGAAGTCTGCGGCAGATAGAAGCCATATCCCCCGCCGTTATAAGCCGTGCAAGGTAGTGAAGTGCTGCGTTTTCATCGGAGCCTCGGATTGACTTCTGAAATGCGGAGAGAATGTCGTAATGCTGGTCTCCTGCCCTGTCGTATTTCATAGCGCTTTTCTGGGTAAGCTGCTTTGCAAGCTCTAAATCAATCCTGCCCTCGTTGGCGGAAAGCATACAAAGCTCAACTGTATTAATACCCTTACGAACGTCCCCGCCGCAGCCGGAAGCAATATACTCAAAAGCCTCATCATCAAAGGCATAGGAAAGCTTCATATCCCGACAGGCAATATCAAATGCCCGCTTTAAGGCAGGAATAATATCCTCCTTTTCAACAGGCTTGAACTCGAAAACCGTTGAGCGGGAGAGAATGGCATTATATACATAAAAGTAGGGGTTTTCGGTGGTGGAGGCAATAAGCGTTATATCCCCGTTTTCGATATATTCGAGAAGGCTTTGCTGCTGCTTTTTGTTGAGGTACTGTATCTCGTCAAGGTACAAAAGCGTTCCCTTTCCGAAGCCAAAGGAGCCACGGGAAGCTATTATCTCCTTTATATCCGCCGTAGAGCAGGAGGTTCCGTTAAGCTTATACAGGTTCATATCCGCAGAATCTGCTATTATATTAGCAACCGTAGTCTTTCCTATTCCCGAGGAGCCATAGAAAATCATATTCGGTATATGACCGCCCTCGATGATGTTTCTTAAGGGTCTTCCCTTTCCAAGGATATGCTTCTGACCTACTACCTCGTCAAGAGTTTTCGGACGGACGCTGTCTGCAAGCGGCATAAAATCACTCCTTAAATGCTGAAAATGTTACAAAAGCCGCACAGCCCTCACTGTGCGGCTTCGCAAATGTTCAGAAAACTAAATTACATTCCCTCAGCGGTCTTTACATTGTACTGCTCAAGCAGGTTTTTAATCTTTGCGTGAGGGTCGATTACCATGCTTGTGGAAATGTCGTGGTTAAGCGCAACGATAAAGTAAGCAATATACTTTGAAATATCAACTTCCTTGAACCAGGGGCGCTTTAAAAGCTCGGGAGTTCTGTAAGTAAGGTTAGTACCGAATACGTAGTCAATAATACCCTCGCTGTATGCCTTATCGAACTTTTCAAGGCCGTTTGTGAAAATCGGGTAGGTTGCGTATGCGATAATTCTTCTCGCATTTCTCTTTTTGAGCTCGTAGCCGATATCAAGCATAGATTCACCCGAGGAAATAATATCGTCGGAGATAAATACGTCCTTGCCCTCAACGGAATTGCCGAGATACTCGTGTGCAACAATCGGGTTTCTTCCGTTTATAATCCTTGAATAGTCACGGCGCTTGTAGAACATACCAAGGTCAACGCCGAGAACGGAAGCGTAGTACATATTGCGGTTCATAGCTCCCTCGTCGGGGCTTACTACCATGAACTTGCGGGAATTTATGCTTGTGTTCAGGTCGGGAATGTTCCTGAACATTGTTTTGAGAACCTGATATGTGGGCATTACATTATCAAAGCCCATAAGGGGAATTGCGTTGCAGACTCTTGCGTCGTGAGCGTCGAAGCAGATAATGTTCTCAACGGACATGGCCTGAAGCTCCTGCAAAGCTACTGCGCAGTCAAGGGACTCACGATAATTTCTGCGGTGCTGTCTGCCGCCGTAAAGAATAGGCATAATTACATTGATACGGTGAGCCTTGCCGCTCATAGCCTGGATTATTCTCTTCAAATCCTGGAAATGGTCGTCAGGGGACATTGCATTGTCCTTACCGAACATCTGGTAGGTGCATGCATAGTTGCCCACGTCAACGATGATATAAATATCGTCGCCTCTGATGGACTTCTTGATAAGACCCTTTCCGTCGCCTGAGGAAAACCTGGGGCACTGGGTTTCGATAAGGTAGGAATCTACGTTGATGCCGCTTTCCTGCGCCCACTGGACAAGGTACTTATTGATTTTTTCGCCAAGCTCTGCGGCGCCGTCCATAGCGATTACGCCGAGAGGCGCAACAGAATCCTGAGTGTTGAGTACAATCTGACTTGCTTTAGTAATCATTATTTATCTCCCTGATTTTTACTTATTAACAGTATAACGGGTACTTATCGCAGATAGCTGTAACCATTTCTCTGATTTTTTCTTTTGAATTGTCAAAGTCCTTAGCTGTGAGGTAAATGCATTCTGCAATAACCTTCATATCCTCTTCCTTAAGTCCTCTTGTTGTAACAGCAGGTGTGCCGATTCTTACGCCGCTGGTAATAAAGGGGCTCTGGGGGTCGTTGGGGATTGCGTTCTTGTTGACTGTGATATATACCTCGTCAAGCTTCTTTTCAAGCTCCTTACCTGTAATGTCGAAGGGTCTTAAATCAACCAGCATAAGGTGGTTGTCCGTGCCTCCTGTTACAAGATTAAAGCCCTTTTCAAGCAGAGAGTTAGCAAGAACGGCAGCGTTCTTCACAATCTGCTTGCCGTATTCCTTGAACTCAGGCTTTAATGCCTCGCCGAAGCAGACAGCCTTTGCTGCAATAACGTGCATAAGAGGACCGCCCTGTGTTCCGGGGAAAACTGCCTTATTGATTTTCTTTGCAAGCTCCTCGTTGTTGGTCATTATCATACCGCCGCGGGGACCTCTTAAGGTCTTGTGAGTGGTTGTTGTAACAATATCAGCATAGGGTACGGGGGACATGTGCTCGCCTGCTGCTACAAGACCTGCAATATGAGCCATATCAACCATAAGGTAAGCGCCTACGCTCTTTGCGATTTCGGAAAGCTTCTCAAAATCAATCTTTCTGGGGTATGCGCTTGCACCTGCAACAATAAGCTTAGGCTTATTCTCCTCGGCAAGCTTACGGACGGTTTCATAGTTAATCATGCCCGTCTCATCGTCAAGACCGTAGGAAACGAAGTTGAAGTACTTGCCGGAAATGTTTACAGGAGAGCCGTGGGTAAGGTGACCGCCGTGTGCAAGGCTCATACCGAGAACAGTATCGCCGGGTTCAAGAAGAGCAAAATATACAGCGGTGTTTGCCTGAG
>JBJERM010000258.1:0-11663 GCA_051882315.1 Ruminiclostridium sp. | reverse complement strand
TACTGCTTTGCGATTTCCTCCACATCTCCCAGCTTTTCGCAAACCCCTGCTTCGCTTTCACCCGCAGCAGCTCCGTCGTCGAAGTGCTGCTCAAAATCAATAAGAATTTCTCTTGCGTCGGGAACGTTGTATCTTCCGAGAGCCTCCCGTAACCCATTCAAAAATTCGGTCTTATTATTATATTTCATCAGGTTTTATCCTCCCCGTCAAGTATTTTGTTTATAGCAGAGGAGAAGCTCCGCCATTCCTCCTCCTGCTCAAGCTTTATCTTTCTGCCCCTGTCTGTTATGTTATAGTACTTCCGAGGCGGCCCCTCCTGGGATTCAACAATATAGGAATCTATACTGCCGTTATCCTTAAGGCGCTTTAAAAGCGGGTAAATCGTCCCCTCGGTTATCTGCATACAGTCCGAGATTTTATTTACCAGCTCGTAGCCGTAGCAGTCGTTTCGCCAGAGCAGGGACAAAACGCAAAGCTCAAGCGTTCCCCGTTTAAGCTGGGATTTCATTTTTCCGATACTCCTTTCGGTTTTAGTTTTTGCAAAGTACCTTGCAGTACATAGTACCCTTGATTGCTCATATTATAACACAAGTTACCTTGCAATACAAGGTACTATGTGTACAAAGATAACGAGCGTTTCCCTGTTTCTTTTGTGCATTATGTAATAAATCGGTGTTGCTGTATTGCTGCGTGGCAAGCTGCTAAAGGGGAGTAGTAACGAGTTTTTGCTTATGCCGAATACTGTTCTCAGTTCCCGCCCCTTAACCGCGAAGCGTCTGAAAGTTTTTCGCGCAGCTTGCTGCGAGCCTTCTTTACAAAAAGGCTGAAAATCTCTTCTCTCTCATTCTCTCCCCTCTCTCGCCCTCTCAAATTCCCTCTCCACCGCATTAATATCCGCATTAGCATAGTTTACCGCATATACGTTCTTTGGCGCCGGGGAATTGTTGTAGTAATCGGAAATCGGTGTAATTCTTATGCCACATCTGGAAGCGGCTTCTTTTATTTCTTCTGCTCCGCCGGTTGCCCGCAGTATAAAATGCAGACCTGCGTTTTCCTCTCTTATCTCTGCTCCGCCGCAGGAGGATACTGCCCGAAGAACGGTTTCTCTTACCCGCCTGTAATGCTTTCGCATACGGTTTATGTGGCGCTCAAAGTAGCCCTCGGAGATAAACTTTGCAAGGGTGTATTGCTCGAAGGCAGGAACCGGACAGGCGTAAAAGCCCATTTTCTCCTCCCATAAGTCCAGCAGCTTAAGGGGCAGGCAAAGATAGCTGATGCGGACAGAGGGGGCAATCGTCCTTGAAAAGGTGTTGATGTAAATCACCCTGCCGGAGGGGTCGGAACCGAACATTGGCGGCAGGGGGCGGCCTGTCCAGCGGAACTCGCTGTCGTAGTCGTCCTCGATTATGTACCTGTCGGGAGCCTCCTCCGCCCATGCCATAATCTCTTTGCGGCGGGTTATCGGCATTACAATTCCTGTTGGAAAATGGTGTGCCGGGGAAATATGAACAACATCAACTCCGCTTTCCCTAAGCTCCTTAACCGAAAGCCCCTGCCTGTCCAGCCCTATATAGGCGCAGTCCGCCCCGTTCAGCCCGTAAATCCTTGTGAGTACATTATAAGCGGGGTCTTCAAGCCCGTATTTCTTGTCCCTGCCGAGGAACTGTATCAGCAGATTGTAAAGATACTCTGCGCCCGAGCCTATAATTATCTGCCGAGGGTGAACGTACATTCCCCGACAGCGGTACAGATATTCGCATATCGCCGACTTAAGCTCCGCCGCACCGCCGCTTCGCACGGGCTGTAAAAGACTGCTCTCCTGCTCTAAAATAACCGCCCGCATAAGCCGCGCCCATACCGTAAAGGGAAAAAGCCCGCTGTAAAGGCTCTTTTCCGTTAGTGTTTCCTCGGAAATATCCGGCTCGGGGTGGCTTTTCCCTTCCTTTGGCAGGACTTCTCCGCCGCCGCTTTTGCTGTACTGCACAAAACAGCCGCTTCGCTCAACCGCATTTATATACCCCTCAGCAATAAGCTGCTCAAGGGCGTTCTCAACTGTTATCACGCTTACACGGTACTGCTCCGAAAGAGCCCGCTTCGAGGGCAGCTTCGACCCTTTTTTGTACTTTCCCGAAATTATATCCTCTTTTAATGTAAGATAAAGCTGTTCGTAAAGGCAGACCCGCTTTTTATTCATTTATACATTCTCCCCGCTAAAATCTGATATTATAAAAATTTATCAAACTGGTAATTGTAATATAACCAAATTTAATTATAATTGAAATATATAGAAAAGTCAAGGGCAGAAGCCCGAAAGAAAGGACACAACAAAATGAACAAGAATTTATTCAAGATAATCTTTGCCGCAGTACTTGCGGCGCTTATCTGCGTGGCAACAATGATAATCCAGATTCCTATGCCCCTTACCAACGGATATGTAAACTTCGGCGACTGCTTTATTTTAGTGGCAGCCTGGACGCTCGGCGGCCCTTGGAGCTTTGCGGCGGCGGGTATCGGCTCGGCGCTGGCTGACCTGCTTACCGGCTACGCTCACTACGTTCCCGGAACCCTTATCATAAAGGCTCTTATGGCTGTTGTTGCAGTAGCTATCGCTTCGGGTCTGGGCAAAAAGCTTCCGAAATTCGTTGGCTATGTTGTTGGCGCAATCGCTGCTGAGGCGGTTATGATTGTGGGCTATTTCTTCTACGCATGGCTACTTTTAGGAAAGAGCGCAGAGGGCGCGCTTTCCAGCGTTCCCGGAAACGCAGTTCAGGGCGCTTTCGGTATAATCTGCGGACTTATTATGATCGCGGCGCTTGATAAGACGGGCGTAACATCTAAGGTTAAGAAGCAGGTTGCGTAAAAGTATTTGAATAGGGAAAGCCTGAGAAGATTTGTTCTTCTCAGGCTTTTTGCTGCTTTTCGGAAAGCTTTTCAAGGCAATCCTCAAGCTGTTTCTGATTTTTTACAACAATAACCTTCTCGCTGTACCGGGAAATAATATCCTTGTAATGCTTCTTCTTGCGCCTTGTGCGACCGTCGTGAAGCACCCACTTTACAAATTCACCGTCAAGCTTTTCATTACAGCCCACGCACATATCCGGTCGGGTGGTGTTTCTGTATTTCATATATCTGCGGATAACACGATACAGACAGGAAAACCTGTTGAAAAGCATCAGGATAATAATATCCGCTTCCTTCATTCGCCGTTCGTAAAAAAGCTTTGAATAATTACCGTCTATTACCCATGAATCGTGGGTATCAAGGAACTCCCTTGTTATTCGTTCCTTTTCTTCCCTGCTTCTTTCTTTCCAATCGGGCAAGAAATGGATAGTATCAAAATGCAGGACGTCTGCGCTGTAAATCTCCCCCAGTTTTCTTGCAAGGGTTGATTTTCCTGAACCGCTGTAACCTAAAATCGCAATTTTCACCGCTTCTGCCCCTCCAATTCTACATAGCACCAAAAAACCGCCTCCCAAAAGAAAGCGGCTTCAATATTTCTCTTATTCCAGCTCCGAAATAATCTTAATAAAGCTCTCTGCGTCGTTAAACTCCTTATAAACGGACGCAAAGCGTATATACGCAACACGGTCGGTTTTTTTAAGCTTTTCAAGCACCATTTCCCCGATTTTAGCTGAGGTAACCTCTTTTACAAGGCTGTTCTTAAGCTCGCTTTCAATCTCGTCAACAATGCCCTCCATTGTTTCAAGGCTAATCGGGCGCTTTACAGCCGCTCTCAGCAGCCTTTCAACCAGCTTCTGTGAGTCAAAGGGCTCAATGGAATGATCCTTTTTCACCACCATAAGCGGGATATTTTCAACTATCTCGTAGGTCGTAAAACGGCACTTGCAGGAAAGGCACTCCCTCCTGCGGCGGATTTTTCCGTCGGTAGGGCGGGAATCTATAACCTTGCTGTCTTCAAAACCGCATTCGGGACATTTCATAATCTGAATCCTTTCTTATATACTTACTTTACTGTAATTAATGTCTGCTCATTAACTTCTGATAGGCTTTATAATTATGAAAAAGCCTATCAGAAGTTTCTAAAGTGCAAGGATTTCTTAATTATTTATAAAATCCTTGCGCTTTAGTTCGTCCTTTAGGACGAAATGAGCTTGACATCAATTATGTGTGTGGCTCAAAGCCTGCTTTTCAGGCTTTGAGCCAATAACTGTCCTGCGGACAGTTATTGAGTACACACTAATTATATCATTATTTTTTTGCAATTGCAAGAAAAAATAAATGAATTTCAAAGAATTTTCAGCTTATAATTTCCTGAATTTTTTTCATACTGTCGCATAACTCGGAAAACTCCCCGTAATTGCTTCTGTAAAGCTCAACAAGCAAAGCGCCGCTGCAATTTGCCGCCTTAAGCTGTCCGATAAGAGCGGGAAAATCGAAATTGCCCTTTCCTACGGGCAGGCAGTCTGCACCCTCACGGTTATCGCTTATGTGAACGTGGACAATGCTGCTGCCTAAAGCTTCTATAATCTTTGCGGGCGGGATTTTGCTTCTTACTGCCTGCTTTATATCAAGCACAAATTTAGCACGGCTGCCACATTCTTTTTTCATTTTTTTCAGAAAGTCAAGATTGCAGCTTTTGCAGTAGCTTATGTTTTCCTGGGCAATAGAAACCCCGAACTCCTCCGCTGCGTCGCAAAGCTTCATAAACTGCTCGATATAATGCTCGTCGGAGCAGTTTGCGCTGAGTATTGCCCCGTGAAGCACGAATATTTTCGCCCCAAGCTCGTTCATACACCAGAAGTAGCGGCGGTACATATCAAGAAAGGTTGACCTGCGCCTGTCGTAATCCGAAAAAAGGAAAAGGGTTTCCATAGGGGAAGAAAAAGGGTGAACGGATATTACGTTCATGCCGTAATCCTGCACAGTATGACTTATATCCGCAAAAATCCTGCCGCCTGTTTCGGAAATATCGTTTATGAAAATTTCAGTATTCTTAACGCCGTTTTCGCCGAGAACACGCACTGCGTCCTCGGTATGCATAGGATAAAGGGAAGCGCTTGACACTCCTACTACAAACACGTTCTGCCTCCTGTTACTCTAAAACAAAAACCAAGATTAATACCGATTAAAAGCTAACTGCCCCGAAAAACGGGGCAGTATAATTTTACGCTTTTGCCTTTGTCTTTTCTGCGCCTGCACGGTTCTTCCATACAGTCCAGAGGGGACCTGCAATAAAGATTGAAGAATATGCGCCTGCAATAAGACCGATAAACATGGGGAATACAAAGCTTACTATCGACTCGATTCCGCAGATAAGAGCAACCACGCACATAGCCAGAACTGCAATTGCGGTGGTAATTGTTGTCTTTACCGAACGGGTAAGTGACTGATTGATGCTTGCGTTTACAAGCTCGTTGATTGTAAGCTTCTTGCCGTAAAGCTTTCTGTTTTCACGGACGCGGTCGTAAAGTACGATTGTGTTGTTGATTGAGTAACCGAGAATTGTAAGAATTACCGCCATGAAGTTTGCGTCTATGGGCAGCCGCAGGAAAACGAAGGTAGCAAATACCATAAATACGTCGTTTGCAAGGGCTACAAGAGCAAAACAACCTGCGGACCAGCCGCCAATGTTCTTGAATCTGAAAGCGATATAGATTATAAGAAGAACAAAGGAGAATGCAACCGCCACAAAGCACTTAAGGAAGAAGGAGAAGCCTGCTGAGGGGTTGACGTCCTGGCTGTTTACGAGGGAAAGGTTATTTTCTGTAAATGCAGCCTGTAATGTGTCGGTAACGGAGGACTGAACCTCGGCGGTAAGACCGCTGTCGGATGCAAAGGAAATCTGAACCGTTTCAAGGTCGCTGCCGAATGCAGAACCGGTGGTAACGCCTACTGTACCAAGCTTTAATTCCTCAACCTTGCTCTTTACAGCGGAGGTATCAATCGTACCCTCGTAGCTGTATGTGAGCATTGTACCGCCCTTGAACTCAATATCAACGGGAACGCCGATAACGAGGGCTGTTATAATGGTAATAACCGCTATAACAATCGGGATTATAAAGAAAACCTTCTTATTCTTGAGAAAATCGAACTGCTTTTTATTTTCCATTTTTAACACCTCCGTATAACGCAGGATTCCTGAAGGGCTTAAATCCGGAAATAGACATTGTCATAAGTCTTGTTGTAAGGATACCGAACAGGAAGTTTAATACTACGCCTACTGCAAGAGTATAGCCGAAGGAGTAAATGGAGCCTGCTGTTGAAACGCCGAACCATGTGAATATGGGAGTAAGGATAATTGAGCACCAGCTGTCGGGAGTACCGAATGCACCCATAAGAATTACGGCGATAATAAGCATTGTTATGTTTCCGTCGAAGATAGCGGAGAATGCACGCTTGAAGCCTGTATTGAGAGCGCCGTTTATTGTCTTTCCTGCACGAAGCTCTTCCTTGATACGCTCGTTGGTAATAACGTTTGCGTCAACGCCCATACCTACCGCAAGGATAATACCTGCAATACCGGGGATTGTAAGGGTAAAGCTGTCGTTAAAGGAGAAGAAGCCGGTTATTGCAGCAAATGTACCCGCAACCTGTCCTGCAAGGGAAATAACCGCCATAATTCCGGGCAGACGGTACATAGCTATCATAAGAATTGCTATAAGTGCGAATGCCGCAAGTCCTGCAACCGCCATAGCGTCTCTTGCGCCAGTACCTAAGGTAGGAGAAATTGTGCTGAAGCTTTCGGTTACAAGCTTGAAGGGCAGTGCGCCGCCGTTAATCTTGTCTGCAAGAGCCTTAGCTTCATCTGCATCGCTGAAGCCGCCGGAAATTGTTGCGCTTCCGTCGTAGATTACCGCGCTTACGGAAGGTGCGGAAATCTCAAGGTCGTCCATCCAGATAGAAATTCTTCCGCCGTTTGCATAAGCTTCAGAAGTAGCCTCCTTGAAGGCTTCCTTTCCGCTGTCCTTAAGGGTAAGAGCAACTATCCACTGCTGCTGCTCGCTGTCGTAGCCGGGCTCAGCTCTGGAAACGTCGGTACCTGTAAGAACAAGGGGCAGGTCCTCGTAGGTCTGGTCTGTGGTAAGCTCGCCGCTGTAACCCTTTCTGAAGGACAGCATAGCGGTTTCACCCAGCTCCTTAACCGCTCTTTCCGGGTCGAAGCTGTCGTCGCCGGACTGCCAGGGGAAACGGCAGATGATTCTGCGGCTGTTGTAGTCAACGTAAATTTCGTAGTCGGTTATGTTTCTTTCAACCATACGGGTTTCAATAATAGAGCGGGCTGCGTCCATCTGGTCGTTGGTAACGTCAACCGCGTCCTCGGAGGGAGTAAAGGTAACGTCAACACCGCCTCTGATGTCGATACCCCAGCGTATATCGTCAACGCCGCGTATGTGTACTGTTTCAATGTCGCCGTAATATGTGCTGAAACCCGCTATTGAGAAGTATGTGAATACTGCAATAAGGATAAACACAATAAAGAATACCGGCTTTTTAACCTGCTTCAATTGTAATTTTCACTCCGTTTCAAAAATTGTAGGCGCAAAACGTAAAGCGCCAAAGCACATTGGTCACCTCTAAAAACCATAGTGCCTCAGATGCGCAGTCAGATTTTTCGTCAGCTTGTACAGAAATTTTGCAGGCATACTGGCGTATGTCAAAAAATTTCTGTGCAAGATGGCGGAAAATATGCAAGCATATGAGGTACTAAGGCTTTCGCCGGTGGTTTTTAGAGGCGACCACTATATTATAATGTATATTTAGCGATTAGTCAAGGCATTTTTCTTTGTTTTTGCATTAAAACTTCCTAATTTTCAGAAGATTTACACGGAAAGCTCTGCTTTTTCCCCTAAAAGCTCCTTATTTGCTTCAAGAACAGGCTTGATATACCCTGCAAGGAACTCCTCTACCTGCTCTGCGCTGCGTCCGGTAAAGTGCTCGGGCTGTAAGGTTGCCTCTATTTCTTCCTTTGTTATCATGAACATGGGGTCTGCGGCAATTCTGTCCACAAGGTCGTTTTCGCCGCCCTCTTCCTTGACAATCTTGCCTGCGGCGATGCTGTGCTGTCTTATTCTTTCGTGAAGCTCCTGTCTGTCGCCGCCCTTCTTTACTGCCTGCATCATAATATTTTCCGTAGCCATAAAGGGAAGCTCACGCATTACACGCTGTCTTATAACCTTATCGTAAACCACAAGTCCGTTTGTAACGTTGAGCATAATATTAAGAATAGCATCAACGGCAAGGAAGCCCTCGGCAATTGCAATACGCTTGTTTGCGCTGTCGTCAAGGGTGCGCTCGAACCACTGGGTGCCTGCTGTAAAGGCAGGGTTAAGGGAGTCTATCATAACGTATCTTGCAAGGGCGGTAATTCTCTCGCAGCGCATGGGGTTGCGCTTATAGGGCATAGCGGAGGAGCCTATCTGATTTTTCTCGAAGGGCTCTTCGATTTCCTTGAAGTTTGCAAGGATTCTTATATCGTTGCTGAATTTAGAGCAGCTTTCCGCAATTCCCGCAAGGGCGGAGGCTACCTGGTAGTCAAGCTTTCTTGAATAGGTCTGACCGCTTACGGGGAAGCAGCTGTCAAAACCCATTTCCTCGGCAATCATCTTTTCAAGCGCCTTTATCTTCTCGCTGTCGCCGCCGAAAAGCTCCACGAAGCTTGCCTGTGTGCCGGTTGTGCCCTTCTGTCCTAAAAGGCGAAGGCTCTTTATTCTGTACTCGATTTCCTCCAAGTCCATAAGCAAATCCTGAGTCCAGAGAGTTGCACGCTTGCCAACGGTGGTAAGCTGGGCGGGCTGGAGGTGGGTGTATGCAAGGCAGGGCATGTCCTTGTATTTTTCCGCAAAGGCGGAGAGGTTTGCGATAACGTTGAGAAGCTTTCTGCGCACAATCTGCAAAGCGTCACGCATAACGATAACGTCGGTGTTGTCGCCGACGTAGCAGGAGGTTGCGCCTAAGTGGATAATTCCCTTTGCCTTGGGGCATACCTGACCGTAGGCGTAAACATGAGCCATAACGTCGTGGCGCACTTCCTTTTCCCTTGCCTCGGCAACTGCAAAATCTATGTTGTCAACATTTGCCTCCAGCTCGTCAACCTGCTCCTGTGTAATATCAAGCCCCAGCTTCATTTCAGCTCTTGCAAGGGCAACCCAGAGGCGGCGGAAGGTGGAGAATTTCTTCTGAGCGGAGAATACATACTGCATCTCCTCGCTTGCGTAGCGTGTACAGAATGGGCTTTCGTAGGTTTCGTACTTGTTCATATATTTTTTCCTTTCGTTATAAATTGGCATAGTAGCAAAGTACTCAGTATCTTATTATTTTATCACAAAATGCGGCATTTTACAATATAATTATTGAAAAAAGGAATTTTTTCGGAATTTTTATAAAAATAGCGAAAAAAGTCTTGACAAAACCTCGTTCTTGTGTTATTATTATACAGCCGACTTAAAACGGCAATAATATTGTGGTGTAGCCAAGCGGTAAGGCACCTGACTCTGACTCAGGCACTTCCGGGGTTCGAATCCCTGCACCACAACCAAGCCGAGCAACTCGGCACACAAAAAGCCCGATTACAAATCGGGCTTTTTTCTATGTCTTGATTTAACGTCGCAGGTTTATTTTGCTGCGAAGGGGGGAGGCGCCCCGCAGGTGAACTGCGGGGCGCTGCTGCTGCGGCGGAGCCGCCGCAGCAGCCCTGCGCCGCGCTCCGCGCGGCGCAGGGCTGCGGAAAACCCGAAGGGTTTTCCGCTGGTGCGGCTGCCTTCGGCAGCCGCACCAAACTCCTTCTATTACTTGTTTCCTCCGAACAGCCCGCCTAACTTGCTTGCAATTCCGTCAAAGGAAACCTTTGACTTTACTCCGTCAATAATGTTGTTAATAATATCATCGGGAAGGTCAACTCCAAGTATCTTTTCAACCGCCTTGACGGGGTCTGCCTTGAATTCCTCCGCAAAATTCGGGTCGCTCTTTACCTTGTTTACAATCTCGTCGATTTTAGCCTTGATATCCATTTGAATTACGCTCCTTTTTATGTAATGCGCCTTTCGGCAGCTTTATTCTACCACAAAAGGGGCTGTAAATCAATACCTCTGGAAAAGCTATGCGGCAAAGGGCGGCTCTGCGGCGTTTTTAAGTCGCTGAAGCTCCTCTAACGCCTGTATATGCAGTCTTGTAATATGACGGCAGCTGTACCCCATCTTCTCCGCAATCGTCTCCCAGCGCTCGTGAAGTATGTACCTGCGCTCAAGAACGGTTCTCATAACGCTGTCGTCAAGCAGGTAAATCAAATCCTCGATTTCCCTTTTTATATCAACCAGCCTGTCAATCGCCTCGTTGATTTCCTGCTCAAGGTCGACTATTTTGGCAACCGTCCGCCCCACACGGTCGGAGACGTTTCCGCTGCCTTTGCCCTCGGGACTTACCGAAGGCGTTATTTTTGTGGCAAGACTTTTAAGTTCCGCTAACTGTTCAAGCTTTGAGTTTATTTCTGCGTCCGCCGTTTTGTGTCTTGCTAAATAATCCTTTATGTTCATATTCATTTCCTGTCCTTTCCGGTTTATATCTCTGTTTCTTTTATGCAGTCTGTGCAGTACAGCAGCTTTCCTGCTTCGTAAGCCCTGTCGCCTGTAAAAAGCGGTTTATGGCATAAGCTGCATATTTCTCTGCTTTTCTCTAAATACCCGCCGCCGCAGAAGCGGCAGACCCTTGCAAATCCACCCTCCTCCGGGTCAGGCTCAAAGGCAGTTTTTTCCTGGATTTCTCCGCAGTCTTCACATTTGTACACATTTCCTCCTTTTCGTTGCATTTCGGGGATATTGCGAAATCGTTGCATATCTGGGACAATGCTATAATAGCATATATTTTTCCGCCTGTCAACCCATATCCGCAACTTTTTTAAAATTTTCAAAAAAGTGTTGCATATTTGGGAAATTTGTGATATACTATTGCCATAATACTAAAGCACGCCGTTTTAAAGAAAGGAATTAGTGTTATGAATACTGCAATAATAGCCGAAAAATTAAAGCAAAGAAGAAGCGCCCTGGGTATTTCATATCAGGAGCTTGCAGAAAAAACAGGCCTCAGCAAGTCCACGATTCAGCGCTATGAAACAGGAAATATAAAGAGTATTCCCGTTGAAAAGCTTGACGCCCTTGCAAAGGGGCTTGACACCACCGTAGAGCAGCTTATTTCCGGCAGCGCTCCCGCTCAGACCGCCGAGGTAATCGAGAATAATATATTCAGCATACCGGTTTTCGACAGCGTAAGCGCAGGCTTTGGCTGCTATGCAGACAGCTGTGCCGTCTGCTATATGCCTACCTTTATACAGCACGGCGGGGAATGGAACGACTACCTCTGGATAAACGTAAAGGGCGACAGTATGGCTCCCCTTATCGACGACGGCGACCGTATTCTCGTAAAAAAGCAGGACAGCGTCGAAAACGGCAGCGTTGCTGTTGTAATGATAGGGGAAGAGGCTTTCGTCAAAAAAGTAAAATTCGGTAAAAACTGGGTTGAGCTTCATTCAATCAACCCCTATTACCCCGTGCGCCGCATTAAAAAGGAGGAGGAAGCTTCCTTCCGCATTGTTGGTCTTGTAAAGGAGGTAAGCAAGAAGCTCTGAGCGCAGCACGAAAAACTGCGAAAAAATTGTTAAATATTCACTTAAACGACTTGCAAAAGTGAAATATTTATGTTATTATTATTTT
>JBJERM010000257.1:0-3413 GCA_051882315.1 Ruminiclostridium sp. | reverse complement strand
TGGATTTTCCGCTTCCGCTGGTGCCCTGAATAACGCACATCTGCCCACGCTCCACTCCTGTTGAAATGCCTTTCAGCACCTGAATGTAGCTTGAATCCCTGCCATAGCTTTTCTTTACGTCCTTTACTTCAAGATACATATTAATACCTCCCAAAAGTTAAATTAGCATAACATCGTTATGCGGTTTGCAAAATAAATATTGCTGTTTTCAGCAAAAAGTTAGAATAGGATAACATTGTTATGTTGTGCTTATCAAAAAAGCCGTTTATTCAAAAACGGCTCTCTGCCACCCGCCAAGGATGAAATTCATAATTCTCATCATATATTGAACTGCCTTTGCTTCATCACACTCATGGGTAATGAGATGTATGAAGGAATCTACCATGATATGCGTGAGCCAGTGCAGCATATATCGGTTCACCTTTGCACCGTAATGTGCTCCTATTTTCTCCGACATAGCAAGATAAAACTGCTCGATAGTTTCAACAAGGCTGTCAACGCAGTTCTCATACTTCGACCCCTGTGATTTTGTAAGCAGAAGCATAAATGCGTCATAATTACTGTAAACATGGTGAACGAGTTTTATGATAAATCCGTCGTGATCCACAAGCTCATGGGCATTCAGTCCATCTATCGAATGCTCATGAGAGATAGCTTCGACGTCAGCCGAAAAATGCCCGTTCAGTATATTTATCAGCTCTTTAAGAGGCGGTTCAGAAATTGCACCGAACAAATCCTCCTTGTCATTGAAGAAGAAATAAAGCGCTCCCGTGGTAACTCCTGCGTCCGAACATATCTTCCGAAGGGAAGCCTTCATGTACCCCTTTTCGAGGAACTCATTTCTGCCGCTTTCAAGAAGCAGCTCACGGGTTTCACGATCAGCCATATTATTTCACCTGCCTTGATAACAATGTTACGTAACACTGTTATTTTAGCACATCATTTTTGAATTGTCAATAGATTTCAGAAAAATCTCTCACGAATTTGCTTCGGGAGAGAAATATTATTTCATCAGCTTTGTCATACTCTTTGCGCAAATTGCCATAGTTGAAGCGTTGTGCAGGAAGGCTGAAGCAGAGGATGAAAGTATGCCTACCAATCCCGACATTAGCAACGCCGAATTGAATACCAGAATAAACCGGTAATTCCTGTGGATACGCTCCATGAGAAGCCGACTCAATCTCCGAAGCTGTATCAGTTCCTCGAGTCCGCTGCTATGCAATGTGATATCGGCAGTCTCCTTTGCAATATCGGAAGCGTCGCTGACCGCTGCGGAAACATTTGCTGCCGCCAGCGCAGGAGCGTCGTTTATTCCATCGCCAACCATTACTACACGCCTGCCCTCAGATTTCATCTTTTCAACCATGCCATGCTTTTCTTCGGGTAAAATCTGTGCATAATACTCGGTTATTCCAAGCTGCTCGGAAATAATCCTCGCAGCCTTTTCGCTGTCGCCTGTAAGCATTACCACATTACCAAAGCCGTCGGATTTCAGCGTTTCCACAACTGTTTTTGCTTCAATTCTTGGAGGGTCGGAAATGCATAGAGCGCCTGCAAGTTTATCGCCAACGGCAAGATAAATTACAGAGCAAGCACCCGATTTTTCATCAATAACAGACTGCTGTTCGGACGTTATCTCCACTCCCTCGTCCTCGCATACAAAATGGCGGCTTCCAATTATTGCCCGTTCCCCATTCAAAGTCGTAGCAATTCCATGTGCAACTATATAGTTAACTTCGGCGTGTTCTTCTGCATGGTTCAGTCCGAGGTCGGCAGCACCCTTGACTATCGCCCTTGCAACGCTGTGCGGGAAATGCTCCTCCAGACAAGCTGCAATTTTCAGCACCTCGTTTTCTGAGTATCCCCCGAAAGGAATTACCTTTTCAAGAACAGGCTCAGCGTTTGTAAGAGTACCCGTTTTGTCAAATACAATAGTATCAGCCAGTGCGAATTCCTCAAGGTACTTTCCACCCTTTACTGTAATATTCATGTCTGCGGCTTCTTTTATCGCAGAAATAACAGAAATGGGTGCAGACAGCTTTATCGCGCAGGAATAATCCACCATAAGCACGGAAACTGCCTTTGTGATATTCCGTGTCAGCAGCAGGGTAAGTCCGAATCCCAAAAAGCTGAAAGGCACAATGTTATCCGCAAGCCTTTCGGCACGGCTCTGCACTCCGGCTTTCAGATTCTCAGAATTGTCGATAAGTTCAATGATTTTGCTAATTTTCGTATTGGAGGAAATTTCCCGAACGGTCACAGCTACGCTGCCTTCTTCCACAACGGTTCCTGCAAAAACAGTATCTCCTGATGATTTCATCACAGCAAGGGGTTCACCGGTCATAGAGGCTTCATTGATATACGCTTCACCCTCTTTAATCTCACCGTCCACGGGTATAACACTGCCTGTACGGATTCTTATATTATCTCCCTTTTTAAGTTCCGACATAGGGATAAGTATATCGGAATCGTCCTTTATCAGCCATACTTTGTCGGCCTTAACAGCAAGACTGTCCGCAAGAGCCGCTTTTGTCCTGGCTCTTGTATAGTCCTCCAACAGTCCCGAAATATTCAGCAGAAACATAACTGTTCCTGCAGTCGTGTAATTCTTCTGAATAAGACAGGCTCCTATTGAAGCACCGTCCAGCACATCAACAGTAAGCTCGCCCGAAAGCAGAGTTTTAACGCCACGCAACACATATTTCAGCCCGTGAAACAATATCAGATATTTCCTTAAAAATATTGGAACAAACAACCGAGAAACCAGCTTTTTGCCCACCGTTACCGCAAGGCTGTCCACGAAACTTCGGTCTATCTCAGAAATGCCATATTCCGAATCGGGGGCAATTTGCTCCATATCTTTAGGACATAATTCCGAAACAAGGTCGATGACCTGCTGCCGAAAGCCCTCCCGATAATACACAAGAATACCTCCGTTTTCGCTGTGTACCTCTGCGCTATTTACAAAATCTGCATTAGAAATACGACGATAAATGCTATATTCCAGCTTTTTATCAAAAGCATAGCCGCCGCAGCGAAAACGTATTCGACATGGCTTGTCGTATACTATTTTATAGTTCATCACTTGTCAGCTTCTTCCTCATTGAGTCCCGCCTCTGCTTTAGCGTCATAACAGATGTCAGCAGCCTCGTCTTTCATATTCTGAAAGATTTCCTTGGCATCGTGGGTGAGCTTCATTCCCTTTGCAATTCCAGAAACTGCGAGTTCACGGGTCTTTTTGGCGGTAATGATCTTCTTGCCGATGATAACCGCAGCAGCGCCGCCCAAAGCGCAAAGAAATTTCTGATTCTTGAAAAGATTTGTCATAAGAAAACACTCCTTAAATATATTCTTCTGTAAGCTCATTCCAGTTTTGGAGAGCTATGTTTGCTATTATCGGGTCATACATAATC
>JBJERM010000256.1:0-3435 GCA_051882315.1 Ruminiclostridium sp. | reverse complement strand
TGCTTCTTGTGCTTGCCCTCGACGGAAACCTTCTTGCGGATTGTTTCACGGTAATCAATAAGCGGGTCGGCAAGAACTACGTCAACGCCGAACTTGTTCTTGAGCTTCTGAACCGCTGCGTCAATGTGCTGCTCGCCAAGACCGCCGATAATACGCTGGTGAGTTTCGTGGTTGTGCTCGTAGCTTAAGGTGCGATCCTCTTCTAGAAGTCTTCTTACCGCCGCGCTTATCTTGCCCTCGTCGTTCTTGTCCTTTGCCTTGACTGCCTTGAAGTAGCAGGGCACGGGGAACTCGGTGCGGGGCAGGGAGAATACATTTGCGGAGTCGCAGAGCGTGTCTCCCGTGTTGGCATTAAGCTTGGTAAGGGAGATAATGTCGCCTGCGTAAGCCTCAATCATTTCCTCCTGCTTCTTGCCCTTAAGAGCAAGCATTTTACCGAACTTTTCCGGCTCGCCTGTGGCTGCGTTTACCATATCAACCTTTGCGGTAAGAACGCCTGTAACTATCTTCACATAGCTCATCTTGCCCACAAATGGGTCTGCAACAGTCTTAAAAACATAGGCGGAGAGGGGCTTTGACTCGTCGTAGTCAACCTGTTCATCCTTGCGCTCGTCGGGAGAGGGAAGCATATAAATAATAGTGTCAAGCAGCTTGTCAACAGCGGCAAGAGTTTCCGCGGAGCAGCATACAACGGGGGTGATGATACCCTGGTCAACGCCGTCGTGGAGCCCCTTTATAATTTCCGCCTCGGTAAAGTCCTCGCCCTCGTTCTCGAAGAACTTCATCATAAGCTCCTCGTCGGTTTCGGCGATAGCCTCAGCCATAGCTGCCCTAAGACCCTTTAAGCGGTTTTCGGAGGCAGGCATAGGAACCTCGGTTGCCTTGCCGTTTTCGTACTTATACGCCTTCATTTCAAGAAGATTTATGTAGCTTTCAACGGTTCCGTACTTGTCGAAGGGAACCATAATCGGGCAGATAGTAGGACCGAAGCTTGTTTTAAGCTCCTCAAGGCACTTGTAGAAGCTGGAGTTTTCCTCCTCCATTTTAGTAACAACGAACATTGTTGCCTTCTTCTGCTTTCTTGCTTCTTTATAAGCCTTGATTGTGCCTACCTGAACGCCGTCCTTGGCGGGAAGAGTTATAATAACGCTTTCGGTGGCTCTTATGCCCTCGTACATTCCGCCGATAAAGTCGAACTGACCGGGAGTGTCCACAATATTTATTTTAACGTCCTTCCACTCTGCGTAAGCAAGAGCCGTATTAAGAGAAATTTTCCTTTTGATTTCGTCGGCGTCGTAGTCGCATACGGTATTCCCGTCCGCAATCTTTCCCATTCTGTCAATTCCGCCGCTTAAATACATAAGCGCTTCGGCAAGGGTTGTTTTACCGCTTCCGCCGTGTCCTGCCAGGGCTATGTTCCTGATATTTTTGCATTTGTAAGTTTTCATAAGTAACCCCCATGAGTTTTCTTAAGGCAGGCGGCTTTATCTCGGAGCTTTTTATGTTCTGCCCGGAAGCCGTTTTCAGCCTTGTGTACAATTATACACTATTTCAATCGAAAAATCTACTGTTTTTTTGTGAATAAACAAAAACGAGTGTAGAAATATGAGTCGGCGTTTTGTGCATTTGCAACAAAATATAGATAAATATGTCGGATTTGCTGTTAAAAGTAGTTATCAAAATTCAACAAAGGCAGCTTTTGCAGAATAAATGATACAGCCTGTCTAAAAAATCATATAAAGTCTGAGGATTGTTGACGCCGTGAACAGCTGTATGTTTTATGCACAAATTTTTCCGGTATATTACAGCATAATGCCAAATTACCGTTTTAACTATTGAAAAAATCGGGTTTGTGTTATATAATATAATATATGCGTAGAAATATTAAAATAAGTATGTATAAAAGAAAAGGAGGAGAGCAGATTGGCAAAAAATGCAAAAAATATAAAAAATAATGCAAAAAAAACTATCTTCGGTTCCTCCGCTCTTTTCAGCGCTATAATCTCGGCGGCGCTTATCATAGCTGTAATTGCTACTACCGCAATTTACTCTGTTGTTTCAAGAAAATCCGTTGAGAATACCGCTCTCGGAGTGGCTCTTGCCGCCACAAAAGGCACGGGTAATTCCGCAGATACTTATTTTATAACAAGACGTATTGCGTTGGAGAGCTATGCCTTACGATTCCACGACGCACTTGAAATGAGCGAAGAGGAGCTTGTGGTAAAGCTTGTGGAATGTGTAAATAAGGGCCTCTTCCGCAATATCGGTTTTACAAGAAGCGACGGAGTCTGCATAAACGACCTTGGATTACAGAAGAACGTTTCCCACCGCGGCTTTACCCAGAGTGGACTTACAGGAGTGGAAAGCATAGTGCCCGCTACCGTCAGCGACTTTTCGGGGCTTGATTCGGATATTTATACAGTCCCCGTATATGACGAGGACAGAGAGATAGTCGGAGTTCTGTCTGCTGCCGCTGAGCCTTTTTCAATGAATAATATAGCCACCGTTGAAATGGGCGGTATAAATGACTGCTATTTCCTTGTTGCAGACGACGGCGATGTAATATACGCTTCCGATAATCCGCCTGTCAGCATAACCAGTCAGGATAATATACTCAACGCAGTTTCCGAGTCGGACCGCACTAAGCTTACATACTGGTTCAACCGCAGCAACGTTTCTGATAATACTGTTATAAATGTAAGGGGCGTAAAGTGCGTAGTAAGCTGTGTTTCCCTTGCGGCAGGAAACTGGTCCCTTGTTTCTGTTGTTCCCTCCGATACCATAACCTCTGCTTATGGCGGACTTATCAGCATTAGCGTAAGCCTTATTATTGCAGTTGTAATAATACTTATAATTGTAACCGTATTCCTTACCACGAATATGGCACGCACCAACAGAAGAGTAAGCGGAATTATCGACGAGGCGGACAAGAATTTCTATGTTGACAGAATAACCGGCTTCTCCTCCTGGAACAGCTTTAAGGAGCAGTACGAGGCACTGATGAAGAATACGGGTTCAAGCTATGCCTTTATATCCGTAGATATAGATAACTTCAAGGCGATAAACGACTCTTTGGGTTACGACGGCGGAAACGAGATTTTAAAGCAGCTCGCCGATATTCTCAAGCGCAACATCAAGGATACGGATGTTTTCGCAAGAACTTCGGGAGACCTTTTCTACATACTTGCGGAGTATCAGAACGCAAACGAGCTTATTGATATTGCCAACAACATAATTACAGACGTTGATTATCAGATAACCTCATTTAAGATGTACGTTTCAATCGGTATTTATCTGATTATCGACCACAGGCTTAAGGTTCGTGCTGCGGCTGACCGCTCCGACCTTGCAAGAAGCACTATAAAGAATCTGAAGGAAAGTAAGTTCGCCTTCTTTGATAACTCCATGATTCAGAAGATAAGGCTTGAAAGGTCT
>JBJERM010000255.1:0-3441 GCA_051882315.1 Ruminiclostridium sp. | reverse complement strand
GAAATTATCGGTGAGGATGAACAGGATTATTTCCGTACAAAATCCTTATAAATTCCCATTTATCGGGTACCTTTCCTTCGGGCGAAAACTATAACATATCGGCTCGTGGAGCCGAATTGACTGCGGGGTCACCCCGCAAAGTCCAATTTATAGGTGAGATTAATCGAATAATTGGAAATGGTTTATTTTGTTAAAAAAGGATGGTAACATTGGTATACGAACTAAAAGACACATCAAAGGTAAAAGAACTGTTTGCAGGCTGGCAGGAAACGCTGATATATTCCTGCCTGCAAAATGTAATGGGGAAGATTTATGTTACGGACTTGGCAAGCCCTGCATCGGCATTTGCTTTTGTCGGATGTTTCGGATTTTTTGCAGGTGAACCGGACAGAGAACTTGTCATCAATAAGCCGGACGGATTCGTGATAATGGTTCCGCAAAACGAAAAGTGGTCGGCACTTATCGAAGAATGTTATCCTTCTGCGAAAAGAGTCAACAGATATGCTATAAAAAAGGATACGAAATTTGATGTTACGAAGCTGCAAAGAGAAATAAGCAATCTTCCGCCGGAATATGAACTTAAGCAGATAGATTCGATCATTTACGATATGTGCTTAGAACACCCGGTGACAGCCGATTTTGTTTCGGCATTTGATAATAAAGAACAATATCTGAAAATGGGAAGAGGAATGGTAATCCTGAAAGACGGTAAGATAGTTGCCGGAGCCTCTTCCTATACTCGTTATAACGAAGGCATTGAGATCGAAGTAGATACGGTAGAATCTGAAAGAAGAAAGCATTTAGCAACAATTGTATGTTCGGCTCTGATACTGAAATGTCTGGACGAAGGTCTGTATCCAAGCTGGGACGCTCACAATATGAACTCCGTGCATCTTGCAGAAAAACTCGGTTATGAATTTGACCATGAGTATTCAGCTTATGAAGTTGCATCAGAAGCAAGGACGCATTAAAAATCTCATAGATGACTTCGATTGATAAATCCACAAAAGTCGAGCACTTATCCAGCGTGTGACAACCCTCGCAAATCAGGTTCATTCAGCCGGATTGCCCGCGGTGGCACCCAGCAATTCCCATTTATCGAGGAGAGAAACTGATTGTAAAACCGAAATCTATCTTACCACTAGGTTTGAAAACACATCAGACACACCAAATAAAAGGAGAAAAAAATGCCAAGAAATAAAAAAGCTATTATCATAACCGCAATAATGATTTTAGCGTCTGTTTTGTTGATCGCATTGGGTATATGGGGCGATATTCTCCAGAGCTTTGGGTATCAATCTCAAAGTGAATTTTATCCTACTAAAGTTACTGATGGTGATATTGGAAAAAAATATCGGATACCTGTTTTTGATGGTACACTCGATGTTGAACTTGATAATTTCTTTTTACAGGTTGTGGCAGACCCCGATGTGACCGAGGAGAATTACAAAGCTTTCTGGTTCGGTCTGGATATGAATAATACCGTCTCGAAGAAAGCCGTTATGTTTGAGTCAGCTGTGGAAAATCGCGAAGAATGTTATATCACAGGTGTTCTCCGTAAGTATAATGCAGAGTTTGAGCAGCAGGTGAAATCTTCGCTTGAATCCTGGGTAGGAAAATACTATGACGAGAACGAGGAGTATATCAAAGAATTCCTCGCCGGTATCACAAGAGAGAAGTTTATCGAAAATGAGCTAAGTGCCTTTACGTCCTATTATTTTGAGGTTTCTGACGTACTTGTCCCCAAACCTTTTAATGGAACTCCATATATTGTGACTGGCGCAGTAATTCTTTTCTTTGCGCTTATTTTCGAGATATGTTTTGTCTTTAACCTAAAGAAAAGAATAGTGTTTTCTTCTGTGTTTGCGGTACTAATCTTTATTTCGGGAACTGCTTTTGTCGTTTTGTTTGACCATATCAGAACAGCAGTTTCAGTAAAAGAAGTCGGTGGCGGGCTTTATACCATGAAGAATTACGAGTGCACCAAAACTCAGAGTATGATTGACGCTAATATGCAGAGTATAGACGACTTCATTAACTGGGTGCGAAAGGAGCATTTCTTCAATATTCCGGTAAGTGTCAACAGGTCGAGTTTTGCTTGTGCGGCATTCGCGGCGACGACTCCCGACGGAGAGCATTTGTTTGGCAGGAACTTTGATTATGACAGTACGGATTCGGTGCTTGTTTATTCTCACCCCAAAGGTGCATACGCTTCAATCGGTATGGCTGATATGGCATTCGTGGAAGTGGGCGATAAACAGCCAACAAGTGCTGATTCAATTGTTGGCAGGTCGTTAATGATTGTACTTCCGTATGCCGTAATGGACGGAATAAACGAGGCAGGGCTTGGTGTAGGCATTCTTGAATTAGTGACCGAGGAAATTCACGAGGACGAAGGAAAGCCTGATATCCTCATATTTCTGGCATTAAGAGCGCTTCTCGATAAATGCGCTACTGTGGATGAAGCAATAGAATTTCTTTGCGCTTATGATGTTCATTCCGATCTTGGAAACGCATATCATCTTTTTGTCACCGACAAATCGGGGGACTATGCTGTAATCGAATGGCTGGACGGAGAGATGATTGCAAACAGGATTCCTGCTGTTACAAATACCGTTGTAACACCCGGAGAGCATTATGGCAAGGGTCACGCAGATAACAGATTTGATAAGATTATGAACGCATTAAACAGCACAGACAGCGTTACGGCTGATGAGGCTATGGATATTCTTGAGCTGGCAAAACAAGAAAACCTTACCGAATGGTCCTGTGTATATAACTTGAATGATTTCAGCGTAGATATCTGCCTTGATGTCAATTATGACATCGTGTACAGCTTCAAAGGAAGCGATTTTGAATAAGAGCATATCCCAACAAATTTCCACATTTATCGGGCGCCTTGCCTTCGTGTGAAAACGCTCATAGCGATGGCTCGTTCAGCTGGATTGCCCGCGGGGGCACCCCGCAAATTCCAATTTGTAGAGCTAACAACATAAGCATACCTTGAAATATGCGAAGATTTATGATATACTATGAAAAATAAATTTTTGAGGTGTTAAACATGTCCAACGAATTCTTACTTAACAGAGAAACATACAAGAAAATTAAATCTTTCGACCGTGCTCAGATGGAGCTTTTCCTTAAGGGTGTTATGAAGGACGCTGCCGATAATCCAAGTATTGTTATTGATAAGGACGCTCTTCGCAGTGAAATCGGTGCAATCAAGGGTGTTGGCGAAAGCAGACTTAATGAAATTATGGCTGTGATCGATAAATATTTACCTTCTTTTGAAGAGAAAAATTAAAATAAATATACCTAATCGAATACATATCTTAGACCAAGTCACTTCGACTTGGTCTTTTTTTATGCCCATACATACCCTAAATGAAAGGAGGTAGTCTTCTGTGAAAACGCAGAAATTCGGTATTGAAATCGAAATGA
>JBJERM010000254.1:0-3446 GCA_051882315.1 Ruminiclostridium sp. | reverse complement strand
ATATAGTATAAAGAATCAAAAATTAAATGAAGACAAGTACATCGAGGCTATTGTAGGAGAAGAAGCATACACAGAAATGGAACAAATTCTATCCCAGCACTACACAGATTTCCTTCTTGATGTTTATATTTATATTAAAGGTGCAAATCAAAAAATTGTTAATGTAACTGAGGCTTCGATTTCTAAGCTTGAAGAAATATACGGCGAAAAAATGATTATTTCTTTCTATATGATTATTAATATTAATGAAACAGACGATTATAAAGAGGTAGAGCCGATTTTTCAACAGTATTCAGAAAAATTCAGTAATGGACTAGTAAACTATTTTTGTTATTACGAGCCTGTAAGCACTATAAATGAATGCCAAGAAATCAAAGACAAACGCCAATATATAAGCAACCAGGGTTTCATCCTAACTACTCAGATGGGTAGCAGACAGCAGCATCCAATGTACAGATATTGCTTTGAAGATGGAAAATTCAGTTTATATGAAATAAAAGATATTGATAGCGTTAAGCGTTTTGATGAAAATGGTAATGTAACATTTGAAAGCGAGGAATAAAAATGAGTTATACAGATAAGGAACTATTAAGGGCTTCGCAGATTACTTACACCTTAATCAAATAGCCCTCCGCCACGCACAGCACTCAATCCATAAACCCAAAACAGAAAACCGAATCGGTACTTTTCCCGTACCGATTCGGCTTTTTCGTTTTTATATCCTGTTATCCGCCCAGCATTTCATTGAACTGCTCATAAATCTCCGCCGCCTTTTCCTCGGCAGTTGCCTTTCCGTAAAGCACGGCGTTGCAGGCGTCCTGGAAAATATCCAGCATATCGCTGTCCTCCATAAATGGATTTATAAGCGCCATAGCGTCTATATTTTCGCTCATAAGCAGGAAAGCATCGTAATGAAGCCCCTTTAGCTTGTCGTGCTTTTCGAGATAGTCTCTTGAGGAGCGGCTTAAAGGGATTCCCTTTTCAATACCCTGAAGCTCGGAAATTTCGTCGCTGTTAAGAAGAAAATCAAGGAGCAGCGCCGCTTCCTTAGGGTGTTCGGTTTGCGCGCTTACCGCATAAAGGGTAGCGGGCTTTGTGTACCAGCCCTTTACGCCCTCGGAGCAGCCCACATAGCTGCCCACAACAATTTCGTACCCCTCCTCACGGGCAGGTCCCATATAGTTCTCAGCGTCGCTGAGCCACGCCATTGCGCCGGCGTAGGAGCCGTTTCTTATACTGTTCTTGTCGAAATATTCTACCTGGGGCATTACTTTTGCGTTTATAAGCCTTGTGTAGAAATCCAGCATTTCTGCAAGCTCTTCCTTGCCGAAGCCCAGCTGTCCATCCTCGGACATAAAGGTTTTTCCGCTCTGCTGCTCGGTGTAGGCGGTTATAAAGAACATCGCTGATTTTGCGGGCATTGAAATAGGATAGCTTTCTCCGTTCATAACCTGCGCCGCATCGAAAAGGTCCTCCCAGCTTTCCGGGAGCGCAAGACCGTAGCGGTCGTATATGGTCTTGTTGTAGTATGCGGTCTGGGTGTTGAGGGCGATAGGAACGGCGTTGAGCTTGCCGTTTCTTATGCCGAAGGATAGCTCGCTTTCCGAGAACTGAGAAAGGTCGAAATTCTCGCTTAAATCGTAGATATTGTAGTAGCCGTTTCCGTCCTTTGAGTACTTGTCAAGCCAGTTGAAGTTAATCAGCATGACGTCCGATTCCGTGGCGGACATCATCTGAATATTATATCTTGTCTGATAGCCCGACCATTCGGAGTAGCTGCATTTTACCCGTATATTCGGATTAAGGTCCTCAAATTTCTTTACCGCCGCAAGAGTATATTCTGTTCTTGAGTCGTTGCCCCACCAGGAAAGGGAAATTTCCGTATATTCCTCCTGATTTACAACAACGGGAGCCGAAGCGCAGGAGGCAAGCATAAGCAGGGAAAGGGAAATGCCCGCAAGCCTTTTCAGAAGTCTTTTTTTATGCATTTGCCTCAGCCTCCTCCCGTGAGTCGCTGTAAATAGTATAGGTGTCCTTGCCCTTTCGTTTAGAGGCATAAAGTGCGGAGTCGGCTTTTCTGTAAAGCTCGGGGAAGCTCTTTCCCTGGTCGGGGAATACCGCCGCACCGATACTTGCGGAAATCTTGTAGCTGCCGTCTGCACCTGTATATTGGTTGTGGAAGGCGTCGCAGAGGGCGCTGCATTTTTCGTTTATAAGCTTCATATAGTCGCCCTGGCTGTTTTCTGGGATATTGAGCAGTACGCAGAATTCGTCGCCGCCTATTCTGCCAAGACAGTCGGAGGAATTGAATGTGAGCCGCAGCATATTTCCTATATCCGCCAGCACCTTGTCTCCGTAGGCATGACCTAAATTGTCGTTGACTCCCTTGAAGTTGTCAACGTCAAGAAGTATAATTGCATGCCGCTCTCCCGCCTTTGCGTTTTCAAGCATATACTCCGTGTTTTCCTCGAAGGACAGCTTGTTATGAATACCCGTAAGCCGGTCGATATTCGCCTGATTATCCAGCTTTGATACAATTTGATTAACGGGATTTGTGACGTGAATCGAAAGTACGGCGCCGAGAATTACTGCAACAACAGAAGCAATCACTGTAATTATAATCGTGTATGCAATAATCGTATTGCGCTCCGCAAGGATTATTTCCGTAGGCGCCGAGCAGATTACATACCAGCCCTCGGAGCAGGAGTTTACGGTTATAAGGTATTCGTCGTCGATAAAGGAAACCGAGCCGCTTCCCTTTACTCTGCTTAAAACCTTTTCGGGAAGCTCGGAGCCGGGCTCCTCGTCCTCGCTGGAGTACATAATAAGATAATCCGAGTTTACAAGCCTTACTCTTGTGTCACGCATATCGTCGGGGCGGACAAAGACGTTTTCAAGCTCGGAGGTGTAGAAGGACACCACCAGCAGGGCGTTGTCGTTTACCCGCTTCACATAGTAAATCCGCCTGAAATCCCCGTTGTAGCCTGTGGACCAGCCGTCGTTTGAGCGCTTTCTTGTGATAAGCTGCTCCATGTCGCTGTAAAGGTCATCGCCGTACAGCTTTGTGGTTCCGTTTGAAACCTTTCCGACGGTGTGGTCGTCGCTGTATACCATGAAAAAGTCAACGTAGTTTTCCATTATGCAAAGGTCGTAAAGCTTATCGGAAATAATCTTTTCCGTGCTGAGCGCCTCGTATTTATCGGGATTTTCCTCCGAGGAATAGTAGCCCACGATTTCCTCCTCACCGAAAACAAGGGTAGCGATTGATTCCAGCTTTGAGAGGTATGTGTTGATATTCAGCTTCATCTGTATATTAAGACCGTATGTAAGGTTGCTGACCTTGGATTTGAGAACAGCGTCGTTCTTGCTGATTGTGAAATACGCCATGAATACTGCGGAAATAATTATTCTAAGGGCGTAGCCGAATATCATAATAAGCTTAATCT
>JBJERM010000253.1:0-11784 GCA_051882315.1 Ruminiclostridium sp. | reverse complement strand
CCGAAACGCTGGCCGCCGAACTGGGCTTTACCGCCGAGAGGCTGCTGTGTAACGAGGGAGTAGGGGCCTGTTGAACGGGCGTGAATCTTATCGTCAACAAGGTGGTGGAGCTTGAGGTAGTACATATATCCGACGGTTACAAGGCTGTCGAACTTTTCGCCTGTTCTTCCGTCGATAAGCTGTGTCTTTGCGTCCTGAGTCATAGGAATCTTGGAGAAGTCTATGCCTGCGCCGTCCTTTCCGGGATAGCTGTCACGCTGAGCCTCAGCCATTTCAAACATTGCTCTGATGTCCTCTTCGTGAGCGCCGTCGAATACGGGAGTCATTATCTTCCAGCCAAGAGCCTTCGCCGCATAGCCTAAATGCACTTCAAGCACCTGACCGATATTCATACGGGAAGGAACGCCCAGAGGGTTAAGAACTATATCGAGAGGAGTACCGTCGGGCAGGAAAGGCATATCCTCCTGATGCAGGATACGGGAAACAACGCCCTTGTTACCGTGACGGCCTGCCATTTTATCGCCGACGGAGATTTTTCTCTTCTGTGCGATGTAGCAGCGTACCGTCATATTTACGCCTGCTGCAAGCTCGTCGCTGTTTTCTCTTGTGAATACCTTAACGTCAACGATAACGCCGCTTTCGCCGTGGGGAACACGAAGGGAGCTGTCGCGGACTTCTCTTGCCTTTTCGCCGAAGATTGCCCGGAGCAGTCTTTCTTCTGCGGTAAGCTCGGTTTCGCCCTTAGGTGCAACCTTACCTACAAGAATATCGCCGGAGTGAACCTCTGCGCCTATTCTTATAATACCGTTTTCGTCAAGGTCCTTGAGTGCGTCGTCGGAGAGGTTCGGAATATCTCTTGTGATTTCTTCCGGTCCTAACTTTGTATCACGGCACTCTATTTCGTATTCCTCAATATGGATTGAGGTGTAAACATCGTTATAAACAAGCTTTTCGTTGATAAGAACGGCGTCCTCGTAGTTGTAGCCCTCCCATGTCATAAAGCCGATAAGAGCATTCTTACCGAGGGAGATTTCTCCTTGGCAGGTTGCGGGGCCGTCTGCAAGAACCTGTCCTGCCTTAACGGTATCGCCCTTTGAAACAATGGGGCGCTGGTTTACGCAGGTGCCCTGGTTGGAGCGCTTGAACTTGATAAGCTTGTAGCGGTGATCCTGTCCGTTGTTGTCCTTTACTACAATTTCGTCAGCGGTTACTCTTGTAACAACGCCGTCCTCCTTTGCAAGAACGCATACGCCGGAGTCAACAGCAGCCTTGTATTCCATACCGGTGCCGACAATAGGATTATCGGTAACCATAAGCGGAACTGCCTGACGCTGCATGTTCGCACCCATAAGAGCACGGTTAGCGTCGTCGTTTTCAAGGAAGGGAATCATAGCTGTTGCAACAGACACAACCATCTTAGGCGAAACGTCCATGAAATCAACCTTATCTCTGTCAACTTCAAGGATTTCGTCCCTTACTCTTGCGGTAACACGCTTTCTCGCAAAGCAGCCGTTCTCGTCAAGAGGTTCGTTTGCCTGTGCTATTGTATATAAGTCCTCAACGTCGGCGGTCATATAGACAACCTCGTCAAGCACCTTGCCTGTCGCCTTGTCAACACGGCGGTAGGGGGCTTCGATAAAGCCGTATTCGTTTATCTTTGCGAAGGAAGCAAGGTAGGAGATAAGTCCGATATTAGGACCTTCAGGAGTTTCGATAGGACACATACGGCCGTAGTGGGTGTAGTGTACGTCTCGAACCTCGAATCCTGCACGGTCACGGGAAAGTCCTCCGGGACCTAAAGCTGAAAGTCTTCTCTTGTGTGTAAGCTCTGCAAGGGGGTTGTTCTGGTCCATGAACTGGGACAGAGGGGAGGAGCCGAAAAATTCCTTGATTGCCGCAACAACAGGTCTGATATTTACAAGGTTGTTGAGGGTAAGCTTTTCGGAATCCTGCTGAAGCCCGATTCTCTCACGAACAACACGCTCCATTCTTGTAAAGCCGATTCTGAACTGGTTCTGGAGCAGCTCGCCTACGGAGCGGATACGTCTGTTGCCTAAATGGTCAATATCGTCAACAGTACCAACGCCTTCGCAGAGGTTGATGAAATAGCTTACGCTTGCAAATATATCTTCAACTGTGATATGCTTCGGAACAAGGTCGTCTGCCCTCAGCTTAAGAGCTGTCTCAATGTCCTCCGCAGTTTCGTTCTCGTCAAGGATTTCCTTTAAAACAGGAGCATATACCTTCTCGTTTATGCCGCACTTTACGGGGTCGATTTCGGCAGGAATATAGGGCTTGATGTCAACCATTCCGTTGCCGATAACCTTGATGGTCTTGCCCTCTATATCAAGGAATACTTCGGAAACGCCTGCCTGCTCGATAGCAAAAGCCTTATCTGCGGTAATGCTTTCGCCCACTTCTGCGATAATTTCGCCGGTAAACAGGTCAACTACGGGCTGAGCTAAGATATGACCCGCAATTCTTCCTGCAACGCCAAGCTTCTTGTTGAACTTATAGCGGCCGAAGCGGGAAAGGTCGTATCTCTTTGCGTCAAAGAACAGATTGTTCAGGTGTCCCTCTGCGGAGTCAACCGTTGGCGGCTCGCCGGGACGAAGCTTCTTGTAAACCTCAAGAAGAGCCTCCTCCTTGTTCTTTGTGGAGTCCTTCTGAGTAATGGTCTGCTTGATGCGCTCGTCATCGCCGAAAAGCTCAAGAAGCTCCTCGTCGGTGCCCTTGCCTAATGCACGCACAAGTGTAGTAGCGGGGATTTTTCTGTTTTTATCAATACGAACATAGAATATATCGTTAGAATCCATTTCGTATTCAAGCCATGCACCTCTGTTAGGGATAACCTGGGAGGTGAACAGCTTTTTACCGGTTTTGTCATATTCAAAGCCATAGTAAACGCCGGGGGAACGGACAAGCTGAGAAACGATAACACGCTCAGCGCCGTTGATAACGAAGGTACCGCTGTCGGTCATGAGCGGGAAATCGCCCATAAAGATCTCGCTCTCGGCAACCTCGCCTGTTTCCTCGTTGCGAAGTCTTGCCTTAACACGAAGGGGAGCAGCGTAGGTTACGTCTCTTTCCTTACATTCCTCGATGGTGTACTTGGGATTTTCGTCGATACGGTAATCA
The DNA here is from genome assembly GCA_051882315.1 of Ruminiclostridium sp. Taxonomy (GTDB): domain Bacteria; phylum Bacillota; class Clostridia; order Oscillospirales; family Ruminococcaceae; genus Ruminiclostridium_E. Next base: position 8,646 of record JBJERM010000253.1, on the reverse strand, counting down.
ACGAAGCTTAGAACAAGCTTGCCGTTTGAATCGGTTATGGAAGAAATATCCTCGAAAACCTCCTTGATACCTTCCTCCAGAAACCATTTGTAAGAGTTCTTCTGAATCTCAATGAGGTTCGGCATTTCGATAACCTCGTTGATCTTAGAGAAACTCATTCGGGTAGTATTACCCAGCTGCACCGGCTTTACATTCACCATTGGCTTAGATCACTCCTTAATTTTTTAAAAATATGACCATATTTTTACTGTTTCCGTTAGTAAACCCATTATAATTCAGTATTTTATTATATATCAAGCGGGAAGTTTTGTCAAGCAGTTTTTCCCAATAAAACCGCAAATTTTCAAATCTCTCCCATTTGCACTAAAAGCGCCCTTCCCCGCCGCCCCGAATTGTTCAGAATAACCTTATGCTTGTAGAAATATTCAATCACCAGGCTGCCGAGAAGCCGTCAGATGCTAGGAAGCCATATAACGGCTAGGCTTTGTGCCTGCCGTTATGTGGTTGCAGGATGCAATGAGGTCATCGCCCAAAGGCGGCACGGACGCCGCCATATAAAGCGATGACGAAGTGACTGACGCAGATGGCGGTTTATCGACAGACTGCTATTGACTTTTATATTATATAATAGTATAATGCAGTTATCGGAAACCTAAACAGAAAGGACGAGAAAAATGGATGAAAATGTAAAAAAGGTAACGGAACTGAGGGTTAATAAAACAATAAAAGCCCTTGAACGCAATAATATGAAGGGCTACTTCGTAAAATCGCGTGAAGAGCTTTTTTCTCTTATTGATTCCCTTATCGGCGGGGATAAGCTTATTACCCACGGCGGCTCGGTAACTCTCGACGAAACAGGAGTAAAGGCGCACCTTAAGGAGAATTACAAGGGCATATTTATGGACAGGGCGGACTGCAAGACCCAGGAGGAAACTCAGGAGCTTTACAGAAAGACCTTCTTTGCAGACACCTTTTTCGCCAGCAGCAACGCTGTAACCGAGGAGGGGGAGCTTTACAATATCGACGGTACGGGAAACCGTGTTTCGGCTATGATTTTCGGACCGAAGCAGGTAATCCTTGTTGTGGGCACAAACAAAATCGTCCCGGATATGAAGGCAGCGGAGCAGCGGCTTTCTAAAATCGCCTGCCCTGCAAACACCATAAGGCTTAATATGAAAACTCCCTGTGCAGTTACCGGAGAATGTGGCAATTGCAATAGCCCCGACCGAATCTGCTGCGCCTATGTCCGCCACGGTCAGCAGCGCATAAAGGACAGGATAAAAGTAATTTTCATTGAGGGAGATTTCGGTTTCTAATCTCTGCCGACTTCATACACAATCTCATTGCCACGCTTGCCGACCCGCCTTACTGCCCCTACAAATTCAAGTATTTCAAGCAGCAGAGAAGCGTCGGTGCGGCAGCGAAGCCGCTCTATATCTTTTTTCACAAAGCTGTCAGCAAGTCCCTCGGGCAGAAAACGCAGATAATCCGTCTTGTTTTCAAGGCGGATTTCTTTTATGTAGGAAACAGGGGTTTTTATCTTTTCAAGCCCTCTTTTCCGTATGCGGCGGCTGTCCTCGTAAAGGGTTTTCTTCTCGATTTCAAGCTGGGCTATAAGAATAGTCAGATTCGGGTTTGTAAGAAACTCCTTTATCCTGTAAAGCTCAAGGAAAAACTTTGAATATGAACTGCTGCGCCGCACCGAAGAGGAAATAATCTCCCCCGTTTCCCTGTTCAGCGAGTAGTTTCTGACCTTTGCCTCAAAGGGATACACAACGGTAACGTGGCAGGCACGAAGCATTTTAGACAGCTTATTTCTTAGCTTCCCGAAATTGGCGGTCTGTATCTCGTAAATTCCGTTCTCCCCCGCTGCGTCGGCGTAATAGCCGCCGATTTTCGCTTCATGGTCGATTTCTCCGCCGTAATAGCGCTTAAGGGCGTTATGTATCGTCTTTTCGTTAAGCGTTCCGATTGTGGTTCTCTCCCGTTCAAGTGCGCCCTTTACCGATTCTGCAAATCGCTCCTTGTCGGGTTCTTCTTTTGGTGCAGGAGCATAGTCAAAGCGGGTTATTGTTTCCTTTTGTATAAACTCGGTTACGCCGTACTCCTCGTTTGAGCCGATAACCCCGTCTGCCGCCGCCTTGACTTCATCAATAGCATTTCCAACGGCGTACCGCCTGTCGGAAACGGAAAACATGGGCAGGTCGTTTCCGTTATCCCCGAAGCAAACGATTTCGTCAGCGCCCGTTATTGCCTTTAACTGCATTACCGCATTTGCTTTTCCTGCGGTAATACTGAAAACCTCGTACCAGTAATTATCGGGTCGGTCAACGTCTGCGTAGTAAACGTGAGCAAAGCCGTTTTCTGCGGTGAAAACCCTGTCCAGCTCATCTTTATGCAGGGGATTGATGAATACTGCATAAAAAATATCCCCGCAGAACATATCCTCGTAGCTTTTTACAGGCCGCATACGCTTATCGTCCCTGCGGTCGTTCACATAGCATTTTATACTCTCTGCGTTTTCAAGAAAGCTGTTTCTTATCTCCCCGTCTATAAGGGAGTGAATCATCGGCGTTTCCCCAAGACGGATAACCGTTTCCCGAAGAAGCTCCTGCTGCTCCCTTTTCGGGAAATTCTTTACGATATACTCGTTTTTTGCGGTATCATAGATAAAAACCCCGTTCATCAGCACCACCGGCAACCGCAGCTTAACCTTCTCCATAATTTTTGCAGCGGAATTTATGCTTCTTGCGGTGCAGTAGGTAAAGTTTACCCCGTTTTCAATGAAATCCGTGAGCATAGCTGCGGTTCGTGGCTTAAGCTTTGCCCCGCTGCTCAGCAAAGTGCCGTCAAGGTCGCTTATGTAAAGAGTCATTGTTCCTCCCGTTTTCGCTTTATGCTGCAATATCCTTTTTGCAGTATTTCGCAAACCCGATTGCAGCGCATACCACGGCAATTGCCGTTCCTATAAGCATAAGCCCCGTATCAATTTCCGACTCCGAGATAATATTGCTTGCCTCTGCGTAGGCGTAAGGAGTTATATATTTCAGAATTTCCGCCTTTTCGCTTATATTGCAGACGATGTTCATGAAATAAAGGGCAAGTGAGAGTCCAAGCCCTATGCCGATACTGCCCCGACGAATAAAGGCTGATATTCCGAAGCAGATGCAGGCGATTTCAAGCTGTAAAACCAGATATGCAAGGTGCAGCAGCAAGAACTCCCGCATTTCGTAGCTTTCCCCCACGATTGCCGCCGACAGCAGACTGATGCCCACAATAACAACATTCATAAGTACAATCTGCGTAACCGCAGACAGAAGCTTCTGCCAAAGCACACAGGCTCTGCTTACGGGGTGAGTAAGGAGAAATTCTGCGGTGTGCTCCTTTTCCTCGTTTGCCAGCAGGGAAATGCCTGTAAGAGCGGCGAAAAATCCTCCGCCGAGACCAAGGATATTGCCGCACTCAATCCCGTAAAAGCCCATAAGCTCCCCGAAGCTCAGTTTATCCATACCGAAAGCAGCGGTAAAGCCGCCCATATTCGCAAAAACTGCTGTTACCCCCTCCATTTCGTTTTTCATCTCGGGGAACATCATAACGCAGATAAGCAGCATAAAGCCGATTGCCAGCGTCCATACCGCCCACGCCTTTGCGCCCCGCTTAAGCTGATTTATGTACAAGGTCATATCAGTCGCCTCTTTTCTCGTAGTAGTGCATAAAGATTTCATCAAGGGAAGGCTCGGTTATGCTTATATCATATATGGGCAGGCTCTGCGCCGCCGAAAGCAGCGCTTTTATGTCGCCGCTGTAAAGGAAGGTGATATAATCCTCTCCTGCCTCCGCCGACTTTGCCGAAAGCCCCTCGGGAATTGTATTTACCCCGTGCAGCGTTACCCGCTTTGCGCTTGTTTTCGACAGGTTTTCAACGCTGTCAAGGGCGATAAGCCTGCCCTCCTTTATTATTGCGGCGTTGCGGCAGTTCTTCTGTATCTCCGAAAGAACGTGGGAGGACAGGAAAATTGTTGCACCCTCCCCGTTGCGCTCTCTTAAAATATCAAAAAACTCCTTCTGCATAAGCGGGTCAAGTCCGCTTGTAGGCTCGTCAAGTATGCAAAGCCTTGGCTTATGCTGTAAGGCGCAGACGATAGACACCTTTTTTCTGTTGCCGAGGGAAAGCTCCTCTACCCGCTTGTTAAGGTCAAGATCAAGCCTGTCACAAAGACGCTTTGCCTCCTGCGAGCAGTCCTTTTTTCTCATTTTTGCCGAAAAGCCTATAATCTCCTTTACCCTCATTCCGCTGTAAAAGGAGGCCTCCGAGGGCATATAACCAATCTCCCCGAGGATTTCCGTTTTATGGCGTATAACCTCCTGCCCGAAAATCTTAGCCTCTCCCGAATCAGGGTAAATAAGCCCCAGCAGGGTTCTTATGGTGGTTGACTTTCCCGCCCCGTTAGGTCCGATAAAGCCGAAAAAGTCCCCCTCTGTTACCTTAAGGTCAAGCTCGGTTATCCCACGGTGCTTTCCATAAGTTTTGGTAAGCTTATATGTTTCAATTGCCTGCATCTTCGTCCCTCCTGAGATAAGTTTTCCTCCAGAAATCAATCATTACCGCAAAGTCCTTTTCCATTCTGTCCGGGTCAAGGTTTCCCTGCTGGGTTTTCTCCCAGAGGTAGCCCACCGACATATAGTACATATCCAGATACATCAGCTTTATGTCCACGCCCGGGACGAACTGCCCTTTATCAAGCTTCAAAAGGCTTTCGTTCGCCTTGAAGGAAGCGGCTCTGCCTATAATCTTCTGCACCTCGCCGCAGACCTCCTCGTCCTTTTCGTAGTAGCATTTCAGGGTAAATGCCGTAAGGTCGGGATACCTCCGCATTAAATCCGCCTTTGCCCGCAGCCCACGCAGCATAATGTCAAAGATATTATCCTGCTCGTAGCAGCGGTACTCGTAAAGCTGTTTTATGGTGGTTTCGGAGGCGTTTTTTATAAGGAACAGGTACAGCTCCTTTTTGTTGCGGAAGTAGTGGAACAGCAGGGACTTGCTTATCCCCGCCTCTGCGGCGATTTCGCTCACGGGGCTTTTTTTATATGTATTCTGCGAAAACACCCGATAGCCTGCATTTATTATTGCAACCCGCTTTTCCTCGGGCAGCAGAAAAAATCTCTCGTTCATAAAGTCATAAAACCCTCCCGCAGACCGTTTCGGTCAATCTTTTTTATAATTATAACATCGTTGACCGTTTTGCGGAAGACCCTTTTTAAGATTTTTTCAAAAATTTTCGGGTTATTGCATACTGCCACAAAAAGACAAAGGAAAACTCCCCGAAAAGCCCGGGGAGTTTACAGAGTTCAGATATTATTTTTTCTTCTTGCGCTGTGGCAGGATTGCTGCTGCGGCAAAGACTGCGGAAGCAAGCAGCTGCCAGTTCAGGACGATACCTGTATTCGGGTTTTCCTCGTCGGTAATGCCTGTTGAGGTATGGTCGATTTCTATTGTGTCCATATTATCGTCGTCATCCTCATCGGGGATTTCCTCAATCTCTTCCTCGGTTTCGATTTCGTCCTCCTCTTCCTCAGGCGGACGAGTGGTGTTTGTTGTTCTCTCGGTTGTTTCGGGAGTTGTCGCCGCCGTTGTTGTGGTTGTAATTACAGCTGTTGTTGCAGTGGTGGTTGTAATTACGGGACGAACCGGAATCGTGGAGGGGGTTGTTCGGGAAGTCTCGGGGGTTGTAGCCGCCGTTGTTGTGGTTGTAGTAGTTGTTGTATCAGATGCTGTTGTTGTGGTTGTAGTGGTCGTGGTATCAGATGCCGTTGTTGTGGTTGTAGTTGTTGTGGTATCAGATACCGTTGTTGTTACAGAAGTGCTGCTTCCTGTTCCGCCGCCATTGTAGGTGTTGAGAATATCAACAGCCTTGTTATAGCCTTCACATTCTAAATTGAATACTCTCTTTCCGCTTACTGTATCATCAGTACCCGGATATTCGGCGGTGAAATTCGCAAGAATTGCCGCATTATCTCCCGAAGCCGTTTCAAGTACATAATACTTTATGGGAGTTTTTGTTACAACGTTTCCGGAATCAACAGAATACTTATAGACAGGAAGATTATCAAATACAGCAGAGGTTTCGCCGCCTGCAATATTGATAGTCTTGACATAGCTGCGTCCGCTGAGGTCGTAAAGAGTTATTGTGATTTCAGAGGGCTTTACGGTACCTGCGGTTATGCTGCTCCACACCTTATTAACAGTAAGCTTTCCTAAAACGGGAGTATAGGCGTTTGTGATTGTAACGCTGCTTCCCGCCTCTGCTACCGTTACAGGCACCTGTGTCATCGCTGTACCGTTGTACTTAAGAGTATACTCTGCAAGGATTGCTGCGTCTGCGCCTGCTGCGGATTCGGTAATATAGTAAACTATATCGCTTCCGACTGCATTCTTAATCGGAAGATTGCTGAATGTAACGGAGCTTTCTCCTGCGGCAACATCAATTGTCTTGCTGTCAACAAGCACTCCGTCGCCGTAGAGGTTTATTGTAAGCCGGTCCGGCTTAGCTGAAATACCGTTCGTGTAGCTCCAGCTCTTTACTACTGTAAGGCTTCCTGTTGCGGGTGCAGGAGCAGAAGCATTGTACTCGTTTGTGATTGTAACCGCTGCGCCTGCCGCTGTTACGGTTACGGGAACAATTCCGCTTGTAACCTCTGCGCCGTTATACTTGAGGGTGTAGTTTCTGAGAATTTCCGCATCTGCGCCCGCTGCGGATTCGGTAATGTAATATGCTATTGCATTTCCGCCTGCGTTGTTAATCGGAAGGTTATCGAATATAACGCTGTTCTCTGCGGCAGTGTTCATTGTCTTGCTTTCAACAAGTGCTCCATCGCCGTATAAGCTTATTATAATCTGACCGGGCTTTACAGCGTCGGCTGTGAGACCCTCCCATGCCTTTACTACTGTAAGGCTTCCTGCTGCGGGTGCAGGAGCAGAAGCATTGTACTCATTGGTAATTGTTACCACGGAGCCGGTTTCAGTTACAGTTACATCAAGCTGTCCGCCTTCAACCTCAGCATCGTTATACTTAAGAGTATAGTTACTGAGGGCTGCTGCGTCTGCGCCTGTTGCAGACTCTGAAATTTTGTAGGTTATAGGTGTGCTTACAATATTTCCTTCGCTGTTTACAGAATACTTTTTAAGGGGAATATCTGTAAATACGGCGGCATCGCCTGTTCCTGCAACAATAATATCCTTTGTATAGCTGCTGCCGTCGCTGCCTGTCAGGGTTATTGTGATTTTTCCCGGAAGCGCAGCGCCCTCGGGCACTCCCGCCCATGCCTTCTTAACGGTAAGCTTGCCTGTTACGGGTGTATAGGTGTTTGTAATCACAAGCTCCTTTATAGCGGTATTTGCAACTCCATTGCTCTTGTCAACATAAGCGTCGGCTGCAATTTCGGTTCCGTCCAGCTTATAGGAGGCGGTATATCCTTCAACCGCAACCTCGCTTACATTATAGGCATAAACGTTGTTGGCAGCGTCCTTAGTTATAAGCTCAGCTGTTTCAAACTCCCATTTTCCTTGTGCGTCGGGGGTGACATCAAAGGTAGAACTGTATGTGGTATCGAGAATGCCATTCTTTGTTCTGGTAATAACTATCGTTACCTTCTGGGGCACTACATTTCCCTGAATATCGCTGCTCCAGAACTTGCTGCCCCTGAGCTTGATATAATTATCGTGCTCATAATATCCCGCAGAGTAATATGTGCTGTCGCTGATAAGAGAAACGCTGCTTACATTGTCGGCGCCTCTGCCTGTTACTGTAACTGTATTGGCGAATTTCTCGTTAATATCATCCGGGTCTGCCGCAGTACCCTCAGCAGGCGGATTAACCTGACGAACCTTAACACCGTAGGTTATTCTGTAATACCTGCTGTTTTTAAGGGTAAAGGTAATGGTATTATCCTCCGCATTGTAGCTGAAAGCAGCGCCCTCCGAGGGAGTAATAACAACCGAGCCGCTTACAAGCTCAAGCTTTGAGCCAAGCTTATCGGTTACGGTAATGGTAGCATCCGAACCTATCTGTGCCTCATTCTTGTTGACATCAATGCAGTAGTTCGCATAAGCTCCGTTGGCGTTCACGCCCTGTGCGGAAATTCCCTTCGTAACTATATTGTCGGGGGTAGGCTCAATAGTCTGAGTTGCCTGAACATCTGCAATTTTTGTACCGTTTACAATAACCTCGGCGCTGTTGCCGAATGGCTCAGACTGAGAAGCGGTATCAAAGCCGCCTGCATATTCCTTTGTCATTTCGGTTACATAAATAACGGAAATATAGCTGCTGGATACGTTAATTTTTTCTTTCAGTGCGTCGCTTACCGTAATAGTAAAGGTAACGGTATTAAGACCGCCCTGAGTACCCGCAGCAACACTGAGGCAATCACGGATAGTATCGTCGTTGTAGTTTACCCAACCGTTGAAAACTCCGAATTTTGCTGCGTTTCCATAGGTAAGGCCCTCCGGAAGAACGTCCTTGATTACGATAGTATCGCCTGTATTGTAGGTATATCCGGAAGCGTTAACTCTTACCTCCCATGCAAGAGGGTGAATTTTCTCCGTAATTTCCTCTGAAGAGAGCATCTCGTATAAGTTGTTAAAAGCAT